>JBGSOR010000117.1:0-3925 GCA_041738985.1 Chromatiaceae bacterium
GGCCGCACGAGCTGGCGGTGGAGCAGCTCATCTTCGCCCGCGACCCCACGGCCGCACTCAAGCTCGGCCAGGCCCGCGGGGCCATCCTGTGCGCCGGGCTCAAGGGTGGCCTGACCGTCCACGAATACAGCCCTAAGTCCGTGAAGCTCGCCGTGGTGGGCACCGGCGGGGCGGACAAGGTCCAGGTCCAGCACATGGTGCGCATCCTGCTGGCGCTGCCGGACCAACCCGGGGAGGACGAGGCGGATGCGCTCGCCATCGCACTCTGTCACGCCCACTCCATGGGCATCCCGGCGCGCAAACGGGCCTCGGCCTCGTGGCGGGACTGGCGGCCCTGAGGGAGACGCATGATCGGACGGCTGAAAGGGGAGATCCTGGTCAAGCGCCCGCCCCACCTCCTGATCGACGTGGGCGGGGTCGGCTACGAGTTGGAGGCCCCCATGTCCACCTTCTACGAGCTGCCAGCGGTGGGCGGGACAGTGACCCTGGTGACGCACCTGACGGTCCGCGAGGACGCCCATATCCTCTACGGCTTCTCCCGGGAACGGGACCGGGACCTGTTCCGGGCCCTGATCAAGGTCACCGGGGTCGGTCCCAAGATCGGGCTTGCCATCCTCTCGGGCATGGATGCCGCCCGCTTCGCACAGAGCGTCGAGCAGGAGGACATCGCCTCGCTGACCCGCCTGCCCGGGATCGGCACCAAGACCGCCCAGCGTCTGGTGGTGGAGATGCGCGACCGCCTGGACGGCATCCTCTCCGGGCTGCCCGCCGCCCCGGCCGCTGCCGGAGGGCGGATGGTCGCCGAGGGCGCGGACCAGGCCCTCGCAGATGCCATCAGCGCCCTGGTCGCCCTGGGCTACAAGCCCGTGGATGCCAGCCGCATGGCACGCGCCGCGGACAAGGCCGCCGAGGACGGGGCACCGGGGTCCGAAGCCCGCACCTCCGAAGCGATCATCCGCGCGGCCCTGCGGTCGGTCAGCGTCGGTTAGGAATCCTTGACGCTCAGATCCGAGCGGCAACGGCGCGGTGCGGAGGCGGACCAGTGCTATCCCCGGACCCACCGAACAGCACTCCGAGGTACCGGATTTCTTGATCCAGGCCGTCTGGACCCGGCGCGGGATCGACAAGTTGGAAATCTATTGGGGACTCGGCGTGCCGGATGTCTGGCCCTGGTGGGACCGCCAGTGCGCTTCCCCGCCCTGGACACGGGTATCGCGTCACCGCCAGCAGCCGCTTTCTCCTCGGCCTCGATCCGCGACTGATCGAGCACTGCAGAGAGGTGCCAAGCCAGACCGAGGCGGCGGCGCTGCTGCGGTCGCTCGGCGAGCCCCGATCGCGGGAGTGCCGACTTTAGTCGGCCATAGCCCAAGGCCCGGCGGGTCCATTCCGCTGATGCGCCAGGATCTATGGCCCACCTTAGCCCGGCTGAGCGCGTTTCGGGGTGCATTGGCGAGCGCCTCGCCCAAGAGCGCCGCCTATGCTACCTCGCGGGAGTCCGAAGGATGCCTACCTACGCTCATGATCGAGCGTTCATTATCGCAGTGCCGGGATGACCGGACACCCGGGGAGATAGGCGGCGGCCCCTGCGACCTTAATTTCATATCCGGCCAAGTGGCCGCGTATCGCACGAACGGCGCAGCGAGCGGATGCGTTCAGGTCATTGACTTGTCGAAGAAAACCTGCTCCACTTCGCTCATTTCCCAATTTATCGGGTAGTTCGCTAGCAGAAATCTAGTTGGACCTCATGAAGATCAGAGTTATCGCCACTAGAGAGGAGGCCGACCGACCCGAAGATTCCGTCGCTGCTTCGGCCGCCCGGGCACTTGACAACGTTCAGCGCGCTGCCAACGGCGTAGATCCTATAAAAATCCTGTGGCAAATGAAGGTTGGGGCAGTCGGTTGCAATCCGCTAGAGGCGGAGTCGCCGCTGGCGCAGAGATATGAGGTCGAACCGGCGCATACAGCCGACGTATTTGTCGCCGCTTCGCCGCGTTAAAATGGCGGCTGATGCTAACCGTTCGGGTAGAAGGGTCCGTTGATAGACGCATGATCGAGTCGAGGTCAAACATGTCCAGTATTGTACGTAAAGAAGACGCTCATAATTTGATTGATCAGTTACCGCCCGATGCAACTTGGGACGACCTGATGCATGAGATTTATGTTCGCGAAGCGATTGAGAAAGGCTTGGAAGATAGCAAGGCCGGTAGAACAAAAGATGTAGCAGCTATCAGGAAAAAATACGGTTTTCTGGAATGAATGTCCATTGGACGAAAGCGGCAGAGGCGCATTTGGATGCTATATATGCCTACATAGCGCAGAGCTCGAATACCTATGCTGTTCGAACAGTAGACAGAATCACGAATAGATCAAAGCAAATAGGAACGTTCGCGCTTTCTGGGCGCAAAGTGCCCGAGTACGATACCGATCAAATACGCGAAGTGTTCGCTGGGCCGTATCGAATCATCTACTACATCAAGCCCGACCAGGTAGATGTCATAGCGGTGATTCACGGGGCAATGAATGTTCTCATTGAAGGTAATGATTAAATAGGCCTAACACAGTACTGAGCTTAGACGTTCGCAAGCTCACGCCGGTTAGCGCAAACTTCTGGCCCCACGAAGCGACATCTGCTCAATGCCCAGGCGCTCGAATGACTTCCAATAGAATAAGGGGCCAGGGTCGCATTTTTTTCCGCCCCAATGACGCCTGGGCAGAGTGGAGCGTGAAGGGACCTGGTTCAATAAAACCTGTCTGAGCGAACGCAGCTGATTGGGACTATTCAAACCGCCCCACTAACGCAGGCTGACGCTCGGCGCATGCCTTAGAGTGAAGCGCATCGGAAGCAGCGGTTGTCGACTGTCGTCGCTGAAATATCGCAGCCGGTAAAGCCGCCAGTCTTGATCGGGGCCAGTGCGGCAGAACCCGTAGCGGAAGGTGTCGCGCAGCGCGGGCACGTCGTAGCGCAGGTCGGTGAACCAGACACAGCTCTCGCCATTGCGGAGGTGGACGCGCGACAGGCTCGGATACGCGGCGAAGCGGCGGAACGGGGCGAAATCCAGGAGTTGCCAGAGCTTTGCCGTCAGCGTGCGCTGCTCGTCGGTTGTCCCCCAGCGGTGCACGCTTTCCCAGCGTAGCTCCGTCGGCGGTCGGTAGGCTTCGGCGATCGCCCGCAGCGGTCGGAGACCGATAAGGTTGGGTACCGGCGGCGGATGACCGATGAGGTTGACCTGTGCCCGATGGTAATGATCGCCGTCGATCACCAGCAGGGTCCAGTTGAACGGCGAGAAGGGTTGCGGCAAGGCGGCGACCTCCGGGTTCTCGATTCCACGCAGGTGGGCGTAGACCCAGGCCAGATCGAGCGCTTGCTGTCTGAGCAGGACCTGAGTGCCCACATAGCCGCACAGCACGACGAGGCCGACGCGCGCGACCAGCCGGTGGTTCGGTGCCCGGAGACTCAGAATCAGGGCCACTGCGACGATGCCGGTGAACAGCAGATCGATGACGAACGCGAGGCCCAGCGCGGGGCGCCAATCGGACCAGGGTGCGAGGATCGCCGTGCCGTAGACGGTGATCAGATCGCTGACGATGTGCGAGGTCAGTGCCAGCGCACAGACCAGAGTCGCTTCGACGAAGGCCGGCGTGCGCCCGGTGAGCCACACGAAGGCCCCGCCGAGCAGCAGCGCCCACAGGGGCATCAGCAGCAGCGAATGTGTGGGTCCCTGATGCCAGTCCGCGAGAAATACCAGGGGGTCGAGCAGAAACCCCGCGAAATCGACATCGGGGAAAGCAGCGGCGGTGCCCGCCAGCAGCAGCCGTTCGCGCGTGCTCAGCCCACTCCGTCGCGGTGCCGCGGCCTGCGCGACCAGGGCACCGAGCAGGGTGTGGGTGAGGGTGTCCAAGTCAGAGGTCGCGCGGCGATCCCGGC
>JBGSOR010000129.1:0-3351 GCA_041738985.1 Chromatiaceae bacterium
CCTGGGCGCGGGCGAGGGGGGAGGCACGGGGTCTCTCGCTCACCCGGCTCGGCCAGGTCGCCTGCCGGCGACTGAGCCCGAGACCACCGGAGCAGTAGAGGCTGAAGACCTCGGAGAGACAGGCCCGGGTCTCCCCGGCGAGGGCCCGAGCCTTCGACTGGGCCACCAGCGCCTGGGCCTGGGCGAGCAGCTCGGGGAACGGCAGGGCGTTGGGGTAGACGGCGGCGAGCCGCCCCAGCAGGGCCTTGGTGAGCGGATGCTCCAGGGTGAAGGCGGCACCGCCAGCCGTGCGATAGGTCTGGGGGTGGACATGGGCGGGCACCGAGGTCTCGCCCGGCTCCAGGTCCGCGTAGAGCCTGAATCCGAGCAGGCGATTCAGGTCGATGTCCAGATTGGGCTGCGCCTGCGCCCGCACCAGGAGGCTCCTCCGGAAGGGGCGCAGGGTGAAGAAGTCCATGTACTGCTCCATCTCCGACTGGGTCTCGAAGCGGTCCAGCACGGCCTGGGCCGGGGGGTTCAGACTGGTGGGGAACAGGGTATGGAGCCGGGCGTCCGCTAGGTAGCGCAGGCCGTGGTCCTTGGCCCGGGTCATGAAGGCACCGAAGGTCTCGGCGTCGTTGGTGTCTTCAAGGTACTCGTGGAAGAGATAGCTGGTGCGGGCGCCCTCCAGGTACGCGAGCTCCCGACGCAGAACCTCGGCCTCCGGCCTCCTGTCACCATCGAAGCCGGCGATGAGCAGCCCGATCAGATCCCGGGCCATCGCGATGCGTTCCGCCGGGGATCGGGCGTCCCGGCAGTGATGGAGCAGCATGTCCCGGAGCATCCCGCGGCTGCGCCAGCCCGGCAGCACGTTGTAGCTCACATAGGCGATGCCCTGCTCCGCCAGGAGGCCGCCGCAGAGGCGCAGGATATGCTCGCGCACCGGCTCCGGAACCCAGGAGTAGACCCCGTGGACCAGGATGTAGTCGAAGGTCCCCAGGCCCTGGGCCGGATCCGGGTCGAGCCCCAGGATGTCCTGGTGGAGCAAGCGGCAGTTGCCGAGACCCAGCTGGCCGATCAGTGCCTGCCCCCGTCCGGCCTGCTGCGCCGACAACTCCACCCCCAGGAGCTCGCTCTCCGGAAGCTGGTAGGCCAGCGGGATCAGGTTGCCCCCCGCCGCCGAGCCTAGCTCCAGAACCCGGCAGCGCTCCGCGGGGGCCGCGTCGATCCCCAGCAGGAAACCCAGGGACCCAAGGTGATCCGGGTGGGTCTCGGGGAGGGCGAAGCTCTCGTAGGGGACCTCGTCGTAGCTTGCCAATGATTGTGCTGGGGGGTGTGCCGGGGTTTGAGCCGGGGTCTGCATGGAGGCGGGTCCGGTCATCGGCTTGGCGCCACGGCGTTGCACGGGCAGACGCCCATCAGAGGACCTTATTCACTAGTCTGATGGCCGTGTCCTGGGGGTCGCTCTCGATGCGGAACCCGAGTGATTTCACGAGGGCCAGCATGCGGGTGTTGGCGGCCAGCACCTCACCCTCCATGACCCGGAAGCCGCGGGTACGGGCATTGGCCATGAGTGAGCGCATGAGGCGGGCCCCGATCCCCAGGTTGCGCCAGGAGTCGGAGACCACGATGGCGAACTCGCAGGCCTCGCCGCCGGGGCGGGAGATATAGCGGGCGACCCCCACCTCCACCTCCTCCGCCTCGTGGTCGATCACGCCGATCAGGGCCATCTCCCGGTCGTAGTCGATCTGGGTGAAACGCACCAGCATCTCGGGGGTGAGCTCCTTGATGGCCTGCATGTAGCGGAAGTACTTGGTCTGCTCGGAGAGTCCACGCACGAACTCCTGGGTGAGCAAGGCGTCCTCCGGGCGGATGGGGCGGATGGTGAGGTCCTTGCCATCCGGGAGCGGGACCCGCTCGATCAGGTGGCTGGGGTAGGGATGGATGGCCATGTGGCCATAGGTGGTCTGCTGGGGCGGGCGATAGTTGACCTGGATGCGAGCGTCCACGGCGATCACCTCCTTATCGTTACCGATCAGGGGGTTGATCTCCATGCCGATGATCTCGGGGAGCTCGCAGACCATCTCGGAGACCCGCTGGAGGATGCGCGCGAGCGCCACCCGGTTCATGGGCGGCATGTTGTGGAAGGCCCCCATGAGCCGCGCCACCCGCGTGTGGTCGATCATGGTCTGGACGATGAAGGCATTGAGCGGCGGCAGGCCGAGCGCCCGGTCCTCCAGCACCTCCACCTCGGTCCCACCGGCGCCGAAGCTGATCACGGGGCCGAATATGGCGTCCCGGGTCACCCCGATCATCAGCTCCCGAGCGGCCCGCTTGGAGACCATGTGCTCCACCGTGATCCCCTCGATGCGGGCGTCCGGGCGCAGCCGCCGCGCCCGCTCCACGATCTCCGTGTAGATGCGCCGCACCGACTGGGCGCTGGTGATGTTGAGATGGACCCCGTCCACGTCCGACTTGTGCTCCAGGTCCGGCGAGTGGATCTTGAGCACCACCGGGAATCCCAGGGCCTGGGCAGCCATCAGGGCCTCGTTGGGGGTGCGGGCCAGCACGGCCTGCATGGTGGGGATGCGGAAGGCGGCCAGCACCGCCTTGGCCTCGATGATGCCGAGCATCTTGCGCCCCTCGGCCATGACGCCCTCGATGATCAGTCGGGCGCCTTCCACGTCCGGGGCGTCCTCGTGGGAGAGGGGTCCGGGGGACTGAATCAAGAGCTTCTGGTTACGCAGATGCGTGGCGAGGAAGGAGAAGGCCTCGATGGCGACCTCAGGGCTGTCGAACTGGGGGATATGGTGCTCGGCCAGCAATGCCTGGGCCTCGACCACCCGCTTGCCGCCCATCCAGCAGGCGAGCACGGGCTTCTTGCTCTTCCTGACCGCCTCGATGGTCTGCTCCGCCGTACCCTGAGCGTCGCCGCATGCCAGCGGGGCGAAGATCACCAATACCCCATCCACGTCCGGATCGGCCAGACACGCGTCCAGGGCCACCCGATAGCGCTCCGGAGGGGCGTCGCCCATGATGTCCACCGGATTGTCGTGTGACCAGTGGGCCGGCAGGGCCTTTTCCAGGGTCTGGCGGGTCGCCTCGGACAGCGTGGCGAGCGACAGCCCCAAGTCCTGGGCGCGATCGGCCGCCAGGACGCCGGGGCCGCCGCCGTTGGTAATGATGGCGAGCCGGTTGCCGGTGGGCTGGATGTGGGTGGACAACGCGCGTGCCGACGCGAACAGCTGCAGGATAGTATTGACCCGCACCACGCCGGCGCGACGTACCAGGGCATCGAACACCGCATCGGAACCGACCAGCGCGCCGGTATGCGACTGCACAGCCTTGGAACCGGCCGCATGACGGCCGACC
>JBGSOR010000171.1:0-9864 GCA_041738985.1 Chromatiaceae bacterium
ACCGGGAGCGCTTGCGCCGGATCAGCTGCCCGGCCATGGACCGCCCCGTCTTCGCCGGACTCCTGGACGCCCTGGCCGCCGCCGGCCTGCTCGCCCGCACCGGCCCCTGGGTCCATTTGCCCGATCACGCCGTGCGCCTGCCGGACGCCGACCAGCGACTCTGGGAGATCAAGGTCCGCCCCCTGCTGGACGCCAAGCCTTTCGAGCCCCCCCGAGTGCGCGACATCGCCCGCGCCCTGGGCCAGGATGAAGACGCCATCCGCCAGTTGCTTAAGCGACTCACCGCCATGGGCGAGCTCTATCGGGTCGCCCACGACCACTACTTCACCCGGGCCGCGGTCTCCGACCTCTCCGCCATCGCGCAACGCCTGAGCGACAGCGACGGCGAGGCCCGCGCCGCCGCCTTCCGCGACGCCATCGGCACAGGGCGCAAGCTCGCCATCCAGATCCTGGAGTTCTTCGACCGGATCGGGTATTCCCGGCGCATCGGCGACGGGCACCGGGTCTTCCGAGACAGCTTGCTTACTCGATAGGGCTGGGGTGTCGAGCGTAGTCGTTTGAGCATTGGCGTGGGCTTGGGATGCTCCCCACATCCGCTTCCTCTAAGGAGCCAGCCGGGGCCGGCGACGGCACGTGCCGTCAGGGTCTATCGACGTTCCAATCGGAGCCGTCGGAGCTGGTCGACGAGTCCATCCGCGCCCGGAGCCCCAGGGCCTCGGCGGCGGCCGGCGGGACGTGGTTGCAGGCGATGTCCCAAACGAGCTCCGGATCGATCGCGAAATATCGGTGGCCGATGATGTCCCGCAGCCCTGCCGCGCCCGACCAATCCACCCCCCGGCATGGCGGCAATGGCCTCGGGGGGAAGCTGCTTCACCGCCTCGCCGATGACCAGCAAGTTCATTAGGACCGCGTCGAAGATGCCCTCGTCCCGGCAGAAGGCGGCGAACTCCCGCTTCCGGACGAATCCGTCAACCTTGTTCGCTGCCTCGATCAGGTCGTCGAGGAACAGCAGCCAGTCACGCGACATGGATCAGGTCCCGCTCGACGCTGGCACGGGCGCGGGGCTTCAGTCCCGTTTCGGTGACCAGATCTACGCGCCGGCCCAACAGACTCTCGAGCGATGCCTTCAGACCCCGATAGTCGTCGTAGCGCGCGGGACCGCTGAATTTAACAAGGATATCGACATCGCTGTCGTCGCCCAACTCGTCCCGCGCGGCGGAGCCGAACAGGCCGAGCCGCTCTACCTGGTAGCGGTTCCGAATCTCCGCCTGACCGGCCTTGAGCCTAGTCAACACATCCGATCGGGTCATGGTCGATACACTCGCTTCGATGGCGGTCAGGAGCCCCCGGCTTCCCTTTATTCTCCCTCGCAAGCGGCGGCGTGGTCACCCGTCGTCATGCGGAGTCCATGAGACCCGAGATCGGGTCCCGGGTTGCGCCTCTCGCCCGGTGTTAGGTCCCATCGAGCAGATGACTGAGCAACCGTTGCCAGTCGTCCCGCGAGTAACCAGTCTTGGCGGGAGGGTCGGCAAGGCGGCGGGCGCCCTCCGCTCAGCGTTCTCGGTAACGGCGGTGAGCGGGTAGCGGGCTCCAGAGCGCCGCCGGGTGGAGAATGGCGGTCGAACGCCAGGGGCGGAGATGATCTTGGCATCCCCCATTCCTCGATGGCCTGCGGGAGCCCCGGGTCGGCGTGTGCGACAGACTGTTGCGCCGCCGGTTGGGCGCAAGACGGTAACGACCAGGTGAGGCGGAGAATTTGCTCGGCGACGGGCGGTTGCCGGCGGGCCAGCCGGAGGGCAGGGTGGAGATCCTGCGCTGTACGAGCGAGGAGCCGAACCTGCTGGAGCGCGCCCTGGTTCGGTCGGACCCTGAACCGGCGGCTCGCCAGACGCGGGGAGGGGCTGCGCCTGGCTCAGTTCCGGGATCCCTGGGGCGGGGTGGCCATCTTGGGCCGCGCCGGACCCGGAAGCCTGACCAACCGGAGTCTGCCAGCAACGGCGCGACTTGCGCGCTGCCGCTGCATGCGGATTCCGCTATCATCTGGCCATGAACAGCCGCCACCGTAAGTCCCTGGAGCTCCTATTCCGGGACCCTCCGCCGAAGACGATGGAGTGGTCCGAAATCGAGGCCCTACTCGTTGGTCTTGGCGCGACCGTTCTCGAGGGACGCGGCTCGCGGGTGCGGTTCGCCCTCAACGGGGCGGTCGCCACTTTTCACCGTCCGCATCCGTCCAAGGATGCCAAACCCTATCAGATCCGGGATGCCCGGAGCTTTCTCGATCAGGCGGGGATCAATCCATGAACACCATGACCCACCGCGGGTTTGCCGCCCGCATCGAATACAGCGAAGAAGACGGCTGCTTCGTCGGCCATATCGCCGGAATCCAGGACCGGGTGGGGTTCCACGGCGACTCGGTCGCCGAGCTGCGCGCCGCGTTCGTCGAGGCGGTCGACGACTATCTGGAGACCTGCGCCGCGGTTGGTCGTACCCCCCAGAAACCCTACTCGGGCAACTTGATGCTCCGAATCCGGCCGGAGACACATGCGGCGCTTGCCACCGCCGCCGAAATCAGCGGGAAGAGTCTCAACCAGTGGGCCACTGAGCTGCTGGAGCGGGCGGTGCGATAGGAATTGCGAGGGTGCTGGCAGTTTGCTAAACATCCAGTGTCTACGCGATCCTCTCGCGCTGGTGCCCGGGTCGAGGCTTATTGTCGGGAGTGCGGTGAATGGCGGTGTCTCCGGATCGGTTGGATGTTTCGACCAGGACGGACCCGTTCAGCACCGAGAGTGCTAGCCGCTGTGATCTTGACTACAAACCGCGGCCTGCGCTCTTTGTTCTCCCCCCGCCGATCGCTCGCCGAGCCCAGACATCGTCGATCTATGCCCCTTGGTGCGGCCATACCCTACTATACGGCCCGTGTGACGAGACCCGCCGGCGGCGGTGGGCACTCGTCGGTGTCGGTCAAGCAACCGGGAGGCGCTAGGGATGTCACTCAACGAAGCCGATACCTGCCGTGTCTACGTCACCCCCAGGCTGCGGGACGCTGGCTGGGAGGAGCCGCCCCATGCGCTCGCCGAGCAGCAGACCTTCACCGATGGGCGGGTGAGGTTCGTGGGAGGGAAGACCGTGCGTGGGGAGCGCCAGCGTGTCGATTACCTTCTTCTCTACACCCGGGACTTCGCGATTGCAGTGGTGGAAAGCAAGCCGGAAGGGACCCCGCAAGGTACCGGGCTGCAACAATCCAAGGGCTACGCAGAGCTGCGGGACCTCAAGTTCGCCTATGCGACCGACGGACACTGGATCGTCGAGTTCGACTTCATCGCCGGTACCGAGACCAGCCTGGACGCCTTCCCGACCCCCGACGAGCTTCTTGTCAGGCTCAAGGCCGACGCGGGCCTAAGCGATGAGGCGACGGTGCGCCTCCTGACCCCATCGTATCCCGCCCCCGAGGCCCCGCCGCGCTATTACCAGGAGATCGCCATCGACCGCGGTATGCGGGCGATCCTACTGGGGCAGCGGCGCATCCTGATCTGCATGGCCACCGGTACAGGTAAGACGGTGGTCGCCTTTCAATTGAGCTGGAAGCTTTGGGCCAGCGGTTGGAACCGCGAAGGGACACACCGCAAGCCCCGTATCCTGTTCCTGGCTGACCGCACCGTGTTGGTCGACGATCCCAAGGACAAGCACTTCGCCCCTTTCGGCGAGGCCCGCTGGAAGATCGAGGGCGGCATCGTGCGCAAGAGCCGGCAGATGTACTTCGCGCTCTACCAATCGCTCGCGCAAGACAAAACCCGGCCCGGGCTCTATCGCGAATACCCGCCGGATTTTTTCGACCTTGTTATCGTCGACGAGTGTCACCGGGGCAGTGCCCGGGACGAAAGCAATTGGCGCGAGATCCTGGAATGGTTCGAGCCCGCCTATCAGCTTGGGATGACCGCCACCCCGCTGCACGACGACAACCGCGATACCTACCGTTATTTCGGCATTCCCATCTACACCTACACCCTGCACCAGGGGATCGAGGACGGATTCCTCGCCCCCTACCGGGTCCATCGGGTCGTCACCGATACGGACGCGACTGGCTGGCGCCCGAGCAAGGACGAGGTGGACCGCTACGGACGCGAGATCCCGGACGAGCTCTACGAGATCAAGGACTTCGAGCGCATCGTCGCACTCAAGGCACGTACCCACGCCATCGCCCGGCACCTGACCGACTTCATGCGCCGCACCGACCGTTGGGCCAAGACCATCGTCTTTTGCGTCGATCAGGAGCATGCGGCAAAGATGCGCCAGGCGTTGACGAACCTGAACAGGGATCTGGTTGCCAGGTACCCGCACTATGTCGAGCGCGTCACCTCCAACGAGGGCGACCGGGGCCGTGCCCTATTGAGCCGGTTCCAAGAGCCGGAGGAGTCCACGCCCGTCATACTCACGACCTCCCAGATGCTCACCACCGGGGTGGATGTCCCAACCTGCAAGAACATCGCCTTAGTGCGGGTCATCAACTCCATGACCGAGTTTAAGCAGATCATCGGGCGCGGTACCCGGATGCGCGAGGATTACGGCAAAACCTGGTTCAACATCATCGACTACACGGGCTCGGCCACCGTGCGCTTTGCAGACCCGGACTTCGACGGCTATCCGGAAGAGATCGACATTGCCGAGATCGATGGCCAAGGCAAAGAAACCGCCACCAACACCGTCGATCCAGCCGAGCAAGCGACGGAGTCCGCGGACCCGCGGCCCGGCGATCCGCCGACCGGGACCGATGGCAGCAACCCGAACGACGGTGAGGGGCGAGGCGATGGCGTCGGCGAGCCGGCGCCCCGAAAGTACTATGTGGACGGCGGTCAGGTGGAGATCGTCGGGCATCTGGTCTACGAGCTGGACGGCGACGGCAAGCAGCTTCGTGTTATCCAATACACCGACTACACCGCCGATCAAATCCGCACCCTTTTCCGCGATCCCGACGCGCTCTCCGCCGACTGGGCGGACCCGGTGAAGCGGGAGAAAATCCTGGCGGAGCTTGTTCGCTGGGGCATTGATTTTCCCCATCTGGCAGAGGCCACCGGCCGACCGGATGCCGATCCCCTGGACCTGCTTTGTCACCTCGCCTTCCAGCGCCCCCTGCGCACGCGCCGGGAGCGGGCGGAGCACCTGCGCCGCAAGAATCCGGATTTCTTCGACCGATTCAGCGCCACGGCTCGGGGTATCCTCGATTCATTGCTCGATCAATATACCGAGCACGGCCCCGCGGATCTGTGCATTCCCCAGGGCCTGAAGGCCCCTTCCATCGCCGCCCTGGGGAATGCCCAAGAGATCGCGGACCTGTTCGGCGGCCCGGTCGCCATGCGCCAGGCGGTCAGCCAACTCCAGGCACTCCTTTATGCGGACTAACGCCGCACCCTGAGCGGCCTACCGCCATGCCACCTTGACCTGCCGTCGTCGAACGCGAATGACGGCCTATGCAGAGACCCCGATTGCCCATTCATGCCTCCCAAGAAATCCTTAGCCCCCCAAACCACCGCCCAACAGCTTGCTGCCATCATCAAGTCCGCGCGCAACATCATGCGCAAAGACAAGGGCCTAAACGGCGATCTGGACCGCCTGCCCATGCTCACCTGGATCATGTTCCTGAAATTCTTGGACGACATGGAGCAACTGCGCGAGACCAATGCCGTGCTGGAGGGCAAGCCGTTCCGGCCGGACATCGCGCCCCCTTACCGTTGGCGCGACTGGGGCGCGGACCCGGGCGCCGTCACCGGCCCCGAGCTGATCGCATTCGTCAACAACGACGAGGCGATGCGCCCGAACGGGACCCGTGGGGATGGGCTCTTCTATTATCTGCGGGGCCTGCGCAGCTTCGACGGTACTGATCGGCGCGACGTGATCGCCACCGTATTCAAAGGCATGCAGAACCGCATGGCCGACGGCTATCTGCTGCGCGACATTATCAACCTGGTGAACGGCATCCATTTCACCGCATCCGCGGAGATGCACACCTTGAGCCGGCTCTACGAGAGCCTGCTGAAAGAAATGCGCGATGCCGCCGGAGACTCCGGGGAGTTCTATACGCCGCGTCCGGCGGTGCGGTTTATGGTCCAGGTCTGCGACCCGCGGCTCGGCGAGAGCGCGCTCGACCCTGCCTGCGGGACCGGCGGATTCTTAGTCGAGTCCTTCTTGCACTTGAAGGCGCAATGCCGCTCGGTCGCCGACTTCAAGGTGTTGCAGGAAACGAGCATCCGCGGCGGCGAGGCCAAGTCGCTGCCCTACCTGCTGGCCCAGATGAATCTGCTGCTGCACGGGCTCGATTATCCGCGCATCGACCCCGGCAACAGCCTGCGCACCCCACTGCGGGACATCACCGATAAAGATCGGGTGGACCTGATACTCACCAATGTCCCGTTCGGCGGCGAAGAGGACCGGGGCATCCTGGGCAACTTCCCCAAAGACCGGCAGACCGCCGAAACTGCGCTCCTGTTCCTTCAGCTCATCATGCGCAGACTGAAACGCCCAAGTGCCGGAAACGATCGCGGCGGGCGGGCCGGCGTCATCGTGCCCAACGGGACCCTATTCGGCGACGGGGTTTGCGCACGCGTCAAGGAAGACCTACTCAAGCACTATAACTTGCACACCATCGTGCGTCTGCCCGAGGGCGTCTTCGCGCCCTATACCGACATCCCGTCCAACCTGGTCTTCTTCGACCGCTCCGGCCCCACCTGTGAGATCTGGTACTACCAGATCCCGCTCCCCGAGGGCCGACGCAAATACACCAAGACCAAGCCCATCGAGGATGCCGCCTTCGCCGACTGTCTGGCCTGGTGGAACGATCGGCAGGAATGTGCCAACGCCTGGCGGGTCAAGGCCCACGATGTCTTGAGATACGACTCGGAGGGGCGGCTGGTCTCGGTGAATCTGGATATCAAGAATCCCGCGAGTCTGGAGGCGTTGGAGCATCGGGAGCCGCGGGAGCTGGTGGCCGACATCGAAAGCAAAGAGCGCCGGGTCCTGGAGTTGATCGGCGAGATCGAAGCCTTGCTCAGTGTGGAAGCCGCTTGATGCGTGGCTGGACACACGTGAGGCTTGGAGAGGTACTGACTCAATGCATCGACCGGCATCCGGTCGAAGCGGGCAGACTCTATCCCAACATCGGGATCTATGGGTTTGGGCGCGGGGTATTCGTGAAGGAGCCAATCAATGGCGGCTCGTTCGGTGCCGACAGCCTCTATCGTTTGCGCGCTGGGCAATTCACCTATAGCCGACTTAAGGCATTCGAAGGAGCTTATGGCCTAGTTCCGGATTTCGGAGACGGGGCTTATGTTACTAACGAGTTCCCCGCCTTCGACATCGACGCCGATTCCGTGCTGCCACAATTCCTTTGCTGGTATTTCCGCCGATCAGCAACCTGGGAGCAGCTTGCCCGGCAATCCACGGGCCTGGGCGCCAGGCGCGAGCGCCTTCATCCGCGCGCGCTGCTCGCGGAAACCTTGCCCTTGCCGCCACTGCCCGAGCAAGAGCGCATCGTCGGCAAGATCGAAGCCGCTGCAACCCGACTCGACGAGGCCCGACGTCTGCGCCAGGAAATCCAAAACGACGGCAAGACTCTGCTGCACAGCGTCTTTCACCGCCTCATCCAAGACGCTACCTACCACCCGCTCGCCGAGGTCGCTCCCATTTTCCGCCGTCCGGTTCAAGTCGATTTGGACGCTGCCTACCCGGAGCTTGGGGTGCGCTCCTTCGGGAAAGGCACCTTCCATAAACCGCTGTTGGCCGGGTCCGACGTTGGGAACAAGAAGCTCTTTCACATCGAGCCGGGCGATCTGGTATTCAGCAATGTGTTCGCCTGGGAGGGTGCTATTGCAGTAGCTAAACGGGATGATTTGGGCAGGGTCGGGTCCCATCGTTTCATCGCCTGCGTCCCGAGACTGGACCTGGCGACGCCCGACTTTCTTTGCTTTTACTTCCTCACGGACCACGGCATGGAGCAGGTTCGTGACGCATCCCCAGGAGGGGCCGGACGCAACCGAACCCTGGGCCTGAGCAAGCTGGAGCAGATCCGCGTACCACTCCCCACCATCGAAAAACAGCAAGAATTCAGTGTGCTCCAAGCCAAGATCGCCGCGATCCACCAAGCCCAAGCCGCCAACCGATCCGAGATTGACGCACTGCTTCCCGCGGTCCTGGACAAGGCATTCAAAGGCGAGCTGTGACGATCTCCATTCTCTTTCATCGTCATCTCTGCGCCTCTGCGCCTCTGCGCCCCCGCGTGATATCGTGCAGAGCGACGTAACCAGCGGCGCAGAGGCGCAGAGTGACCAAGACCGCTTGCCAGTACGCAATCCTGCGTTTCGTGCCCTTCGTCGAGACCGGCGAGTTTGCGAACGTCGGCATCTTGCTGTTGGCCCCGCGCGCGGGCTTCTTCGGCCACCGAATTCAAACCCGCCGCTACGCCCGTATCACCCAGTTCTTCGAGGGGCTCGACGCGCGCGTCTACAAGACTGCGATGTCAGCAGTCGGCACCGAGCTGGATCGCTTCTCGCGCCTGCTCGCGGAGCGGGGCTTCGGCGCTGGAGCGGACCGGGCCGGGGCCGCCTTCGCCCAAGAGGTCTTTCAGGAGATCGTTCGCCCACGCGAGGGGATCGTCCGCTACAGCGAGCCGCGCGTGGTCATGGCGGAAAACCCCGCAACCACCCTGCACGACCTGTTTCGCCACTACGTGGAGCGGGACTTCGCCACTCGGGAGTATCGGGAGGAGTTGATCGAGCGGGCGTTACGCGCGCTGTTCCAGGGCGTTCGGCTCCCAGTGCGCTTCGAGAGCTGCCGGGTCGGGGACGACGGTTTCCACGTGACTTTTCCCTTGGTGGAGCGGTGTGGAGAGACCCCGGTTAAGGCGATCAAGGCCCTGAATCTGGCCCAAAACGACCCCAGCAAGATCCGCGAGCACGCCATTCTCTGGCGCGGCCGAATCGACAAGCTGCGCGAGCGCCTTACCCTGCCCGGGCGAGTCCTGTTCGCACTGTCGGAGCCCGGGGAGGAGCGTGCACAGCGGGAAGCCTTTGACGATGCACTTGCAGATCTTCGGTCCGATGCGGTGGAGCTTATCCCCGCACTCGACCGGCAGCGGGTCTTGGACTTCGCCCGGGCCTGACCGCTAGCCACTCCGCGTGGCGGAGGGCTCCAGCTCCCTTGAGCGCCCTGCTGGTCCATTCGGTCCGTCCTTCAGAGGGCGGCGGATCGCACGAGCGGCCGTCGGCCGATCCAGCGAGATTCCGTCCCGCTATATGGTCCAACCCCAATCGCTGCCCCCCGCCCTCTACGCCGCCTTCGATGTCTTCCCCTCTGCCAAAGGGGCCGCGATCCACATCGACCGCTTCGCCCGCCGGCTCTTCGAGCGGGCTGAGGGCGGGCTGCTCTATGTGCTCGGCGATGGGCGGCTACCGGCGGGCCAGCGGGAAGGTGGGGTGGAGATCCTGCGCTATACGAGCGAGGAGCCGAACCTGCTGGAGCGTGCAATGGGCTTCGGCCGGACCCTGGACCGGCTGCTCGCCCGGCGCGGGGAGAGGCTGCGCCTGGCTCAGTTCCGGGATCCATGGGGTGGGGTGGCCATTTTGAGCCACGTCGGATCGGGCTGCCGGACCATCTACGAGGTCAACGGCCTGCCGTCCATCGAGCTGCCCTTCGCCTTTCCGGCCATTCGGCCGGCGACCCTGGAGAAGCTGCGCGCGGCGGAGCGTTTCTGTCTGGACCGTGCGGACTGTATCGTTACCCCGTCCCACACCATCGCCCGCAACCTGGCCGCGCTGGGTGCGGAGCCGGCCAAGGTCCGGGTCATCCCGAACGGGGCCGACCTGCCCGCCGGGCCGC
>JBGSOR010000181.1:0-8058 GCA_041738985.1 Chromatiaceae bacterium
GGAGGGGCCGCGGGCCGGTCTCGCCCGACTGCGTGCGGTGCTCGGCGACTTGGCGGACCGGACCGGTCCGGGAGAAGGGAGCAAAGCGCCGCCGCGGGGCGATTCCCCCCGCCAGGAGCTTTCCCCGCAATCCAACCGTCATTAAGTCGGGCTTCCCTGCCGTTAGTCGTCGGATCTTGGGCCACCTCTCTCGCAGGGAGAGCGGTCCGTCTCAAGAAGGCTGGGACCACTGGGACCGACCGGCTCGGGTTGCGTATCTGGCAAACCACAGCCCCTCCGCCGCCCCGATTCGTGGCGGCGGCAGATGAAATCTTCACAGGAGGCGACCTTGTATCGAATCGTTCGGCGAGTGCAGCTCGGTCCCGCGACCTTCCTCTGGGACGTGGAAGCGCCAGATCTGGCCCGAGCCGCCCGGCCCGGACACTTCCTCATGGTGCGCATCGACGAGACCGGGGAGCGCATCCCCCTGACCGTCGCCGATTACGACGCGGAGCGAGGAACCGTCACAGTGGTGGTCCAAGCGGTCGGAAAAACCACTCGGCAGATGATGGCGCTTCCGGAGGGCGCACCGATCCTTGACTTCGTGGGTCCCCTCGGGCTCCCCAGCGACATCCGCATGCCCGGCAAGGTGGTGCTGGTCGGAGGCGGCTTAGGGATTGCCCCGGTCTTTCCCCAGCTCAGGGTCTACAAGGAAAAGGGAAACACGACCCTCTCGGTCATCGGGTTCCAATCGAAGGATCGGATATTCTGGCTCGACAGGTTCGAACGATTCAGCGACGAGCTCTACGTCACCACCGACGACGGGTCCTTCGGGACCAAGGGACGGGTAACGGATGCCCTGGAGAAGGTCCTGGACGCCCACCCCGATACCGGAGAGGTCGTGGCCATCGGCCCGCTGGTCATGATGCGCGCCTGCGCCGAGGTCACCCGGCTCCGGAAGATCAAGACCCTGGTGAGCCTGAACGCTATCATGGTCGACGGCACCGGCATGTGCGGGTCCTGCCGCGTCACAGTCGACGGCCTGATGCGCTTCGCCTGCGTAGACGGTCCCGACTTCGACGGCCATAAGGTCGACTTCGACGAGCTGATGCTGCGGCAGCAGCGGTTCGCACGAGAGGAGCAGGAGGCGATGGAGCGCTACCGGCGGGAGACCGAGGCGGTGGCGTCCCTTCCCTGCGCCTCCGGCGACCCGATGCACTCCGTCGCGGTGTTGCGGGCCCAGCAAGAAAGCGGGGCCCTTCTTAAGGCCCCGCCCGCCCTCGGTGCGGTGCCCGACCCCCTGCCTCCCCCAGGCCCAGACGAGAAGCCGGTAGTGAAGACCATCCGGACCATCGCCCCGACCCGGACGCCCATGCCGGCGCAGCCGGCCGAGATCCGCGCCCACAACTTCCAGGAGGTGAACCTCGGCTATTCCCTGGATCAGGCCCTCTGCGAAGCGGATCGCTGCATGGTCTGCAAGAAGGCCCGCTGCGTGACCGGCTGCCCGGTGGGGATCGACATTCCGGGTTTTATCTCCGCGGTGGCCCGGCGAGACCTTAAGCAGGCGTATCGGACACTGAAATCCTCCAACGCCCTCCCCGGGGTCTGCGGCCGGGTCTGCCCCCAGGAAAGCCAGTGCGAGGCTGCCTGCATCGTTGGCCACAAGCTACAGCCCGTTGCCGTGGGGCGGCTGGAGCGCTTCGTGGCCGACTTCGCCGTCTCCCGGGGCTGGGACGAGGCCCCCGACGCGCCCAAGACCGGAAAGAAGGTGGCGGTGGTGGGCTCGGGGCCGGCAGGACTCGCCTGCGCCGGCGATCTCGTCAAGGCGGGGATAGAGGTGACGGTGTTCGAGGCGCTCCACGTCGCGGGCGGGGTGCTGAAGTACGGAATCCCGGGGTTCCGCCTCCCCAGCCACATCATCGACATGGAGATCGAGAGCCTGCGCCGAATGGGGGTCCGGTTCGAGCTGGATGCCGTTATCGGAAAGCTCTTTACCATCCCCCAGATCCTGGGGGAGATGGGATACGACGCGGTATTCGTTGGTACGGGCGCGGGCTCGCCCAAATTCATGAACATCCCTGGCGAGTCCCTCAATGGCGTCTTTTCCGCCAACGAGCTCCTCACCCGGGTGAATCTGATGCGGGGCT
The DNA here is from genome assembly GCA_041738985.1 of Chromatiaceae bacterium. GTDB lineage: Bacteria > Pseudomonadota > Gammaproteobacteria > Chromatiales > Chromatiaceae > Thiodictyon. Next base: position 2,127 of record JBGSOR010000181.1, read on the forward strand.
ACGAAAAGCCCCTGTACGACACCCCCCTCGGAATGGGCCGGCGGGTCGCGGTGGTGGGGGCCGGGAACACCGCCATGGACGCCGCCCGGGTGGCACGGCGGATCGGGGCGGAGCAGGTGTGCATCGTGTATCGGCGCAGCCAGAAGGAATCGCCGGCCCGTGCGGAGGAGCTGCAGCACGCCATGGAGGAAGGCGTGGATTTCTACTGGCTGACCAACCCGGTTCGGATCCTGGGCAACGACACAGGATGGGTGGCCGGAATGGAATGCGTGGAGATGGAGCTGGGCGAGCCCGACGCCTCCGGGCGCAGGAGTCCTAGCCCTAAGCCCGGTACCGAGAGGGTCTTGAACGTGGATACCGTAGTCTCGGCACTGGGGACCAGCGCCAACCCCGTCATCGCCCGGACCACGCCGGGACTGGATGTGAACCGGTGGGGCTACATCGTCACCGACAAGGACACCATGGCGACCTCGATCCCCGGCGTCTACGCGGGCGGCGACATCGTCAGCGGTGCGGCCACCGTCATCCTGGCCATGGGCGCTGGGCGCAGGGCAGCCGCGGGTATCCTCGGCTACCTGGGTCTTGCCCGCCAGGCCGCCCCGCCCGCTTCGGTCCCCGCCCCGAACGCCGCCAACGAAGGTTGATCCGAGGCGCCGCCTCGCGAGAACGAAGGAGTCCGCTCATGCCTTCCGTCTGCCCAAAGTGCCACCAGGTCGTCGCCGAGGACGTGGTCTGCTGCGCCGACCTCGTCTACACGTGGAAATGCACCCAGTGCCACAAGGTCACCAAAGGTTTCGCCGCCCCCTATGGGAAGTGCTACATGTGCGGCGGGGTCCTCCGGGTCGTCAAGGGACACAAATTCGACGATCCCATGAGGGTGAAGCCGATCCGGGACGCCGTTCAGCTCGAGCTGAACGCCTACCATTTCTACCGCCTGATGCTGCCGAAGGTGGCGGACCCCACGCTGCGGGCCATCGTCCAGGAGCTCTGCGAGCACGAGGCGGACCATCTCCACACCTTACAAGAGCGCTACCACACCCACCTGAACGAGGAGGTCCTGGAGCTCCGACCCGACCTGGACTCCCTGCTCAGCAACAGCCTGTTCCAGGGGATCGATCTCGCGGACCCAAGGGAGGGGCCTTTGGGTCTCTACGACATGGCCATCCTCATGGAGCGCCGCACCCGGGACCATTTCAAACGGCTCGCGCAGGCACTGCCCGACGGGCCCGAGCGGGACGTCTGCCGCGAGCTGGCGGCAGAGGAGGAGGAGCACGTCGCCCTGCTGAAGACGGAGAGGGAGCAGTTTATTGGCCGATAGGTCGATCGCCGACAGATGTCGGCGGCGCGCCAAGCGCCCCGTCGGCGAGGTTCGGATTCTGGTTGAAAAACTCGAAGCTCTGACAGAAGTCGAAGACCAGGAAATGCTCCTTGTGCAGCCCGGGACCGAAGAGGTCCGGACACAGGCGCGTACCCCGCCCCATCATCTGCCAGAACTTCGTCTTCGAGCGCACGATCTTGAAGAAACCAGATTCACCACCTCCGGCACATCGATGCCGGTGTCCAGCATGTCCACCGAGATGGCGATATGGGGTGCCTTGTCCTTGGTCGAGAAGGCGTCGATCAGCGACTGGGCATACTCGGTCTTGTTGTCGATGACCCGCGCGAAGTGGCCCTTGAGGTGCGGATAGTTGGCGTCGAAGCGCTCGCCGATGAAGGCCGCGTGGTCGTGGTTCTTGGCAAACACGATGGTTGCCCAGCCGGTCCCCGCCCTCGACCTTGAGCCCGTGGGTCATGACATGCGCCAGCACCTTGTCCACGGTGTCGGTATTGAACACGTGTTCTCCGACACGGTGCGGCTTTCGTGCACTGCGCTGTTGCCGAAGTCCTTGATCAGCCGTTCCTTGGTCACCAGCGCGTTGCCGACCAGGGTCCGGAAGGTCCCCTCGTGGATCAGGGCAGAGAGTGCGTCGTCATAGGAAGTGCGCAGGGTCCCGTCGCGCTGGTACATCCACTTGACCGCCGTCTCCAGGGCGAGCCGGGTGTAGAAGCAAGAGCCGCGCGGATCGGAGAGGGCCAGGACCTCGGCCCGATGGGCGTGCTCGTAGACCGGAGCGAATTCGGGCTTGAGGAAGGCAAACTGGCTCATGGGTCATCCTTATCGAGAGGCGTCTGGCAAATCTGTTCACAGCGAGCGCGGAGCGCGATCAGTCGCACCGGTGCTAGGTGTCCCCGTAGGCGATATCGTAGATTGCTGGTGCGAAAAAGATGCGAGGCGTTAGCTCGACCTGGCCCTCTTTCAGTATCTCGATCTTCAACAGGCGATCGATATCGCTCTTAGCAGTCGGGTAGGTGACATCGGTGAGCTCCTTGACTTGTGGAACCGTGACGAGCGGGCTTGTGAACAGACCCTCGACGATTCGATGCAGGCGGGCGTTGCCGCCGCTTTCCGCAACCCGTCGACTATATTCATCCCGCAAGGCGATCAGTCGGTCGATCCGATTGATCGTGTCGTCGCACTGCTCAACGACGCCCTGTAGGCAGAAGCGAATCCAGGGAAGCCATTGACCGTCGGCGCTAACCATGAATAAGCGGTCGATATACTCGTCCTTGTGGCGCTCGAAGAAGTCGCTCAAGTATAACCAAGGGCTGCCGAGGCTCAACCATTGATAAATAGTGAGCGATAACAGCAGCCGGCCAACACGGCCATTGCCGTCTCGGAACGGGTGAATGGTCTCGAACTGATAGTGCGCCATGAAAGCGCGGATCAATGGGTCGATCTGGGACTCCGCATGGTGAGACTTCTCGAAGGCATCCAGGCACTCGACGAGTCTGGACGCGGGAGGGGGCACGAAGCGCGCGCCGGCACCCACATGCACTTGGCAGTCGCGGAATTCCCCCGGGCGCCGTTGTTGACCACGCACGCCACTCAACAATGCCTGATGCATCTCGCGAATCAACCGTAGCGAGAGGGGCAGGCCGCCGTCGAGCAAATTGATACCCAGCTGTAACGCCTTGCCGTAATTGAAGACCTCACGCCAGGCATTGACCTGATCGGCGTCCGATGACGGGTCCCGCGGATCCATCTGGTAGAGCAGCAGCTCTTCCGGGGTCGCGTAGGTCCCCTCCATGCTTGAGGAGCGGAGGGCCTCGCGCTGCTGTAAGGGGACCAACAGAAGCTGATGATTGGTCATGTGACGACCGACCCCATCGAGACGTGCAAGATTCTCGCGGGCCTGCATCAACAAGGGCCACAACTCGGTCGGCATAGCCCAATCCGTCGGCAGCGGGTTTGGAACGAATGCGACATCGGGTCGCGGCGAGCGTATCTCGGCGAGCGCCCCTAACTTTTTGTCTGTAAAGCGATCTCTGTCCATGGTGTGCAGGGGACTTTAACGCCCATGCCTTTGGTTAAAATTTCAGTGCGATAATTTTAACGCAGGCGTCAGCGATAAAGACACCTAAGCTACGTCGGTCTGGATCCGACCTGACGCGCATATATCGTGTGGCTCCAGACATCCAGAACCACAACATAGGGCAGTCTCCGCAAGATTCGTACGTTAAAATGCTGGCTTCCTACCCCTCTTGGCAAGCGCCTGGTTGGCAAGCGCCTGGTTGGGATGAGGAACGAATCCCAAGATTCCCGGCTAGCATCGTTGGGGCTACTTCGTCACCCCAACGGCCCTAGGCTGTTGGCGCCCAGAGATCCTCCAGATTGATCGTCACCGCCGCGAAGGGCGGGACCAACACCTGCGCAGCGCCGGCAAAGCGCCCCATCCGCACCCAGGCGCCCGCTTCCAGGGCGTAGGCTTCCAGCGTGTGCGCGATGGGGTCGATCAGCCAGGCGTGAGGAACGCCGTACTGCGCGTAGATCGGCATCTTAATATTGCGATCCTTGCTCTCGGTCGAGGGCGAGAGAATCTCGCACACCCAATCCGGGACCACCATCGCCCGGTGTTGCGCCTTCGGCAGATGCGGCAAGCGTTCGCGTCGCCACCCGGCCAGGTCGGGGACGTCCACCTCGGTATCACGAATGAAGTGAAGCTCAGGCTCGACCATGATCAGCCAGCCGCCCGGGCCCCTATCCCGGCCCTTCTGGAAGGGGCCGACCAGTTCTGCGGCCAGCGACGTCTCGGTATAGGCATGCTCAAGGCTGGGGCGCGGCTGGGTGTAGAGCTGGCCGTTCAGAATTTCCCCGGTCAGTCCTTCGGGCAGGGCTTCAAGCTGTTCGCAAAGGCTGGGACGGGTTTGGACCTGCTGGCGTGTCGGCATTGCGCTATCTCCACCGAGAGCTGATCAATCTGTGAAGCATACAGGCTCTTACCGCGAGCCGGACGAGAGTCCTGACCCTTGGGGAAGATGCGCCGCTCCATCGGGATATCGAGCGCCCGCGACTTGTTCTCCTCCAGGGTGTGGAGGTCGTCCAGGCGCTTGATGAAGAGGAGGTAGGTGATCTGCTCGATCACCGAGAGTGGGTTGGGTTGGAGACCCCGCCGGACCAGAAGGCGTCCCAGATCCGGTCGACCTGATTCCTGATGTCGCCTGTCAGCACCTGTGCCAAGCCTCGCAGTGTCTCTGTGTAGGTGGATTTGGGGGCGCCGACGGGGCGGGTATCGGCCGGACCGCAAGGTCTCGCCCCCGGGGCGGCGGGCTAGGGTGTGCGGATCTTGGTACATGGGTCAAGGGCACTGGGTAACCCTCGGTTCCAGAGTCCCTGGCGGTCGGGGAAGCGATCCCGCTTGCCCCAGGATCGCTCGGAGCTAGCCGATGCGTTGCGATACAGGCGCGCCATAAAAAAGCCCGCTGCTGCGCGGGCTTCGGGGTCGGTCCGGGGTCGTCTGGGACCGTGCGGGAGGTCTGTTTGGTGCCCTCGGCCGGAATTGAACCGACGACCTATCGCTTAGGAGGCGATCGCTCTATCCAACTGAGCTACGAGGGCGGAGAGGGGGCGCCGAGCGGCTTGGCGGAGCCCTCCGGATGGCCTGCGAGTGTAACCCACAGCGGTCCCCTGGGCCACGGGGCGATCCTATAGGGTGATCGCGCGCGGCGGCGATCCATCGGCTTCTTTGCCGTGGCTTCGTCGCCGTCGTGGGGATGATCGGAACCCGTCTCGTCCCCAGCTTGGGTCTGCTTTAGGATCGATCGCCTTGCGGCCAGCTCGTGTCCCAGGCGCCTGACCCGAGTGCGACCGAGCCGATCCGGGCAAGACATCCGCATGGCGGCGGCGAAACCCAAGCGGCCAAGTCTGCGGGTCAGCGAGTGCCGGGGTCTCGATCAACCGGGCCGAATGCTCAACAATCAACTTGGACCACAACCCTATGTCATTCCCTAACTATATCAAGCTCTACTTACTGACCGTTCCGGTGTTCCTCGCCGTGGACATGGTGTGGCTCGGCTGGCTGGCCCGCGACTTCTACAAGACCAACCTCGGACACCTCCTCGCGCCCGAGGTCAACTGGCCTGCCGCCATCGTCTTTTACCTGCTGTTCATCGTCGGGATACTCTATTTTGCCGTGGCGCCGGCCCTGGCCCAAGCGTCCATCTGGCGCGCCCTGCTCAACGGCGCGCTCTTCGGGTTCTTTGCCTACACGACCTACGAGCTGACCAATCTCGCGACACTGCCCGACTGGCCCATGAAGGTCGTCCTGATCGACACCGCCTGGGGCATGACCCTGTGCGCCTGTGTGGCCGGCCTGAGCTACTTGATCGGACGCTGGCTTCAAGGGGCCTGAGCGACGGCGCCGATTGCCGCCCGCTCCCCAATCCTGCGATCATGCATGGAATTACCGCAACAGGGGCGTATCCGCCATGGCCGAAACGAACGAGCCGGCTCCTCCCGACGATTCCCAGGAGGCGAGTCCTTCGCTGGTGGAAAGGGTGGCAGCGCGGATGCGCGCGCTGGGCCCGGAGGAGGGGGGCGCCGCGGCCGACCCCG
>JBGSOR010000208.1:0-9125 GCA_041738985.1 Chromatiaceae bacterium
CAGTCCTGCACCAGGCCGCTGACCCGGCCCAGGGCCACATCCGGATCGCGCGCCTCGAGCGCCCGGCCGATGGGCGTGAGGCGGGTGCCGAAGACCAGGGCGTCGACCCGGCGGTCGGAGTTGGCCAATGCATGGACGAAGTGCAGGAACATCCGGGCATAGGTGCTCATAGACCCGGAGATGTCGCAGAGCACCACCAATGGGGGTAGACGCTCCCCGGGGGAGCTCAGACTGAGCGGGATCAGGTCCCCATAGAAGCGCAGACCGTTGCGCAGGCTGGACCGACGGTCAACCCGGCTGCCGCTCGGGTCCGGGACCCGGCGGCGGGTCTTGAGCGCCCGCAGCGGCAGGCGCAGGTGGGCGATCAGCGCCTTGGCCTGGGCCAGCTCGTCCCCGCTCATGGTCTCGAAGTCCATCCGTTGGAGTACCTCCCGCGCGGAGAAGGTCAGTCGGGCATCGATCTGCAGCTCCTGCGGCTGAGGCTCGGCCAGCGGCTCCTGCCGGGGTGCGCCGCGCCCGAATGCCTCCTGGAGACGGCGGCTCGGCTGGGTCTCCGGGTCCCGGGCAAGACCCTCCACCTTGGGGAGCATCAGATGCAAGATCCGGCCGAGCAGATCCGGGTCCCTCCAGAACATGTGGAATGCCTGATCGAAGAGCTCGCGCTGGTCGCGCCGGTCCACAAAGCAGGCGGCCAGGGTCCAGTAGAAATCCTCGCGCCGCTCAAGCCCGGCCAGCGCCAGGGCGTCCAGTGCGTCGAGCACCTTGTGGGTGCCCACGTTCATGCCCGCGTGACGCAGGACTCGGGCGAAGTGCAGAACGTTCTCGGCCAGCCGGCCGCCACCCGGACCTGGGATGACGATGGGTCTCATTGCCCCAGGGCCGCCCGCTCGGCCAGATCGGCCTTGACCTGGGTAAGGATGGCCGTGGCCTCGCTGCCCTGCATCCGGGCGATGTCGTCCTGATACTTGAGCAGCACCCCGAGCGTGTCGTTGACGGTCTCCGGGTCGAGACAGATCCGGTCCAGCTCCATCAGCGCCCGGGTCCAGTCGATGGTCTCGGCCACGCCGGGCAGCTTGAAGAGGTCCATGCCACGCAGCCGCTGGACAAATCCCACGATCTCCTGGGACAGGGCAGAGGCGGCCCCGGGCGCCTTGCAGCGGACGATCTCCAGCTCCCGCGCCGCCTCCGGGTAGTCGACCCAGTGATAGAGACAGCGGCGCTTCACGGCGTCGTGGATCTCCCGGGTGCGGTTGGAGGTGACAACGACGATGGGCACGGCTTTCGCTTTAATGGTGCGCAGCTCCGGGATCGAGACCTGGAAATCGGACAGGACCTCCAGCAGGAAGGCCTCGAACGGCTCGTCGGTGCGGTCCAGCTCGTCGATCAGGAGCACGGGGGCCGCCCCCGGCTCCCCTTCCAGGGCCTGCAGCAGCGGGCGTTTGATGAGAAAGCGCTCGTCGAAGATATCGGCCCCGAGCCGCTCCCGGGTCGCAGCGCCGGCCGCCTCCGCGAGCCGGATCTCGATCATCTGGCGCGGGTAGTTCCATTCATAGACCGCGGCGGCGATGTCGAGCCCCTCGTAGCATTGCAGCCGAAGCAGGGGCCGCCCGAGGGCGCGGGCCAGGACCTTGGCGATCTCTGTCTTGCCTGTGCCCGCCTCCCCCTCGAGCAGCAGAGGACGCTCCATGCGCAGGGCCAGAAAGACCGCGGTGGCGAGCCCGCGCCCGGCGATGTAATCCGCCGAGCGCAGGAGACCGAGGGTCTCGTCGATGCTGGCGGGTAGTATGGAAATCGCGAGCCCCTCAGATTGCCAGCGCCGATTCGACCGCTCGCTTGGTCATCACCGTGATCAGATGGGCACGATAGTCGCGGCCGGCATGAATGTCCGCATTCAGCCCCTCTGCGGGGACCTGGATGCCCGCCACCGCCTGGGGAGCGAAGTTGGCCGCCAAGGCCTGCTCCATCTCCGGGATCCGGAAAACGCAGGGTCCGGCACCGGTCACCGCGACCCGCACCGATCCCTCGGGGGCCTGGCTCACCATGACACCGACCAGCGCGAAGCGCGATGCCTGGTTGTGGAACTTCATGTAGCCCGCCCGTCGGGGGATGGGGAAGCTCACCGATTGGATCAGCTCGCCCGGCCCCAGGGCGGTCTCGTAGAGCGCGGTGAAGAACCGGTCCGCCGGGATCCGGCGCCTGTCGGTGACCACGGTAGCCCCCAGCCCGAGCACCGCTGCCGGGTAGTCGGCCGCCGGGTCGCTATTGGCGATAGAGCCTCCCAGGGTGCCGACCGCACGCACCTGGCGGTCGCCGATGCCGGCGGCCAGACAGGCGAGTGCCGGGATCACCCGCACGACCTCGCTGGATGCGGCCACCTCCGCATGGGTCGTCATGGCGCCGATGATGAGCTCCTGGCCCTGGACGCGAATGCCGCGCAGCTCGGCAATCCCGCCCAGGTCCACGAGGTCGGAGGGTTGGGCCAGTCGCAGCTTCATCGCGGCGACCAGGGTCTGGCCCCCGGCCAGTGCCCGGCCGTCTTCCAGTTGGGCGAGGAGTTTTGCGGCCTCGGAGACTGTCCCGGGCCTGTGGTATTGGAAGGGGTACATGGTTCTGTCCTCCTCGTTCCGCTTGGGCTCAGGCGGCCTGGGCCGATCGGATGGTCTGCCACACGCGCTGGGGCGTCGCCGGCATCTGCAGGTCCCGCACGCCCAGATCCTTCAGCGCATCGACGATGGCGCCGATCACCGCCGGGGGCGACCCGATGGCACCGGCCTCGCCGCAGCCCTTGACCCCCAGCGGGTTATGGGTGCAGGGGGTGACCTGGGTATCGACGACGAAGCTCGGCAGGTCGTCCGCCCGCGGCAGGGCGTAGTCGGTCAGGGTTCCGCTCAGGAGCTGGCCGCTCTCCGGGTCGTAGACGCACTGCTCGATCAGCGCCTGTCCGATCCCCTGGGCCAGACCGCCGTGGACCTGGCCCTCGACGATCATCGGGTTGATGACATTGCCGAAGTCGTCCGAGGCGACGAAGCTGACGACCTCGACCACCCCCGTTTCGGGGTCGACCTCCACCTCGCAGATATGGCTCCCGGCCGGGTAGGTGAAGTTGGTCGGGTCGTAGAAGGCGGTCTCTTCGAGTCCCGGCTCCAGCTTGTCGAGCGGGTAGTTGTGCGGGACATAGGCGGAGAAGGCGACCTGACCGAAGGGGACGCCCTTGTCGGTGCCGGCTACCTTAAAGACTCCGCTTTCCAGCTCGATGTCGGTGTCCGCGGCCTCCAGCAGGTGGGCAGCGATCTTGCGTCCCTTGTCGACGATCTTGTCCAGGGCCTTCACGATGGCCGAGCCGCCGACCGCCAAGGACCGCGACCCGTAGGTCCCCATGCCGAAGGGGATGCGACCGGTGTCGCCGTGTACCACGTCGATGTTCTCGATGGGGATGCCGAGGCGATCGGAGACCAGCTGGGCGAAGGTGGTCTCGTGGCCCTGACCGTGGCTGTGGGAGCCGGTAAAGACCGTCACAGAGCCGGTGGGATGGACCCGGATCTGGCCCGCCTCGAAGAGACCGGCCCGGGCGCCCAGGGCCCCGGCGACATTGGATGGGGCCAGCCCGCACGCCTCGATATAGCAGGAATAGCCCAGGCCCCGCCGCTTGCCGCGGGTGGCCGCCTCGGCCCGACGCGCCTCGAAGCCCTCCACGTCCGCGAGCCGCATGGCCGCCGCCAGGGTCGCCTCGTAGTCGCCCGTGTCGTAGGTCAGGCCCACCGGGGTGGCATGGGGGAACTCGCGGATGAAGTTGCGACGACGGATCTCGGCCTGATCCAGCCCCAGCTCCAGTGCGGCGGTCGAGACCAGCCGCTCCACCACATAGGTCGCCTCGGGCCGGCCGGCGCCGCGATAGGCATCCACCGGTGCCGTGTGGGTGAAGACCCCGGTGACCTCCGCATAGATGGCCGGGGTGCGGTACTGGCCGGCCAGGAGCGTCGCGTAGAGGATGGTCGGAATCGAGGAGGCGAAGGTCGAGAGATAGGCGCCCAGGTTGGCCGCGGTCGTCACCCGCATCGCGAGGAAATGGCCCTCCGAATCCATGGCCAGCTCCGCCTTGGTCGCATGGTCCCGGCCGTGGGCGTCGGACAGGAAGGACTCCGAACGTTCCGCCGTCCATTTCACCGGGCGGTTGAGCCGCTTGGCCGCCCAGGCGACCACCACGTCCTCCGCATAGAGAAAGATCTTGGAGCCGAACCCGCCGCCCACGTCGGGGGCGACGATACGGACCTTGTGCTCGGGCAGGGCCAGTACGAAGGCAGAGAGCAGCAGACGCTCCAGGTGCGGGTTCTGATTGGCGACATAGAGGGTGTAGCTGTCGTCGGCCCGGGAATACTGGCCGATCGCGGCGCGCGGCTCGATGGCGTTGGGGATCAGGCGATTGTTCGCAAACTCCAGGGTCGTGACATGGGCTGCCCCGGCGAAGGCCCGCTCCACCGCCGCCTTATCGCCATGGCCCCAGACATAGCAGACGTTGTCCGGGACGCTGTCGTGCACCGCCGGGGCGCCCGGCTGGTTGGCGTCCCCCGGACGCACGACGGCGGGAAGCACGTCGTAGTCGACCTCGATCAGCTCCGCAGCATCCTTGGCCTGCCAATAGGTCTCGGCAATGACCACGGCTACATGGTCCCCCACATAGCGCACCTTGCCCTGGGCTAGCACGGGGTGCGGGGGCTCCTTCATGGGCTGGCCGCTCACATCCGTAATCAACCAGCCGCAGGGCAGTCCGCTGACCTTGGCCGCGGCGATGTCGTCGCCGGTGTAGACCGCCAAGACCCCTGGAGACGCCGCCGCGGCCGCGGTGTCGATGCGCTCGATCCGGGCGTGCGCATGAGGTGAGCGCAGAAAGCAGGCGTAGACCTGGCCGGGCAGGGTCAGGTCGTCGGTATAGGTCCCGACCCCGGCGAGGAACCGGTAGTCCTCTTTACGCTTGACCGAGCAGCCGATGCCGGTCGGATTGTCGATCACCTCAGACATGGCTCGCCCCCTCGCCCGCGGCGCAGGCCAGGACCGCCTTGACGATGTTCTGGTAGCCGGTGCAGCGGCACAGGTTGCCGTCGAGTCCGCGGCGGACCGCCTCCTCGGAGGGATGCGGGTCGCGGTTCAGCAGGTCGATGGCGCTCATCACCATGCCGGGCGTACAGAAGCCGCACTGGAGCGCGTGGCTCTCCTTGAAGGCGGCCTGCATGGGGTGCAGCTCGCCGTTGGCGGGCGTGATGCCCTCGATGGTCACCACTTCCGCGCCCTGGGCCTGCAAGGCCAGCAGGTTGCAGGACTTGACGGCCCGTCCCTCGAGATGAACCGTGCAGGCACCGCACTGCCCGGTGTCGCAGCCGACATGCGTGCCGGTGAGATGCAGCTGCTCGCGGATGAATTGGACCAGGAGCGTCCGCGGATCTATCTCCGCCTCGACGGCCTTTCCGTTGACATTGAGCGACAACTTCACTGCCATGACCTCCTCCGTCTTTGTGGTTATTGGAGCTACGAGTCAATCCGCAAGCTTTACTCCTGAGTGGGAACAACGACTGGAAATACCAGGCCCGACTCGGGGCGGATCCGAAGTGGCCGAATGCGGCCTCGTGCTACCGCACACCCGACGACACGCTTGCCGCAGGGTACGGCGATTCAAACAGCAAGCGGGTATGGAACGCCCGCGCCCACATCCTTCTTTAGATGATTGGCATATTAGGACGTCTTGATGGAATCGCGCCGAGCGATGCATCGCTGGGGAAGACAAATGTATAGCACCCGCAATGGCAGATTGCTGGGTAGCTCCGACGAGTCGCTGGCTATATCTCGCCTGCTTGACGCTCAAGCTCGGTCAAAGCAGAGCCCGAAAGAAGACAGGGCTCTGAACCGATGAGGGTCGCCCCAGACGTCTTAGGCGGCTATCAGGTGCTTCTGGATACGATAGAGCAGGGTATCGCGTGTCAGCCCCAACAACCGTGCGGCGCGACTCTTGTTCCCGCTGGCAAGCGCCAGGGCCTGACGAATCAGCTCCGCCTCCAGTCCGTTGAGATCGATGCCTTGGGGCGGGAGCCGGATTCCCCCAACCCCCTCCGGCCCGGGCTCGCCGGCGATCATCTCCCGCGGGAGGTTCTCCGGGGCAATCCGGCCACCGGGGAACAAGATCGTCAGACGCTCGCAGAGGTTGGCCAGCTCCCGCAAGTTGCCGGGCCAATGGTGGCGCCGGAAGAGCCGCTCCGCACCGGCGTTGAGCCGCGGGGCCGCAAGACCGTGACGGGACGCCGCGGCCGCGAGGAAATGGGCGGTCAGGGCGGGGACGTCGAGTACCCGATCACGGAGAGGCGGGACCTCCAGCGGCACGACGCAGAGGCGTAGATGCAGGTCCCGGCGGAACCGCCCCGCGCTTACCTCCTCCCCGAGGTTCATTGCGGTAGCAGCGACGATCCTTGGGGCAGGCCCGGCTGGGGCTTGGGCGGCGAGCGCGTGGTAGAGGCGTGCCTGGCCCGCTGGCGTCAGCTCGCCGACCTCGTCCAGGTAGAGCGTACCGGCAACCGGTCCAGACCCGTTCGAGCAGTCTCCAGCAAGACATTCGGACTCCATGACGGCCGCCGATCGGGCATCGGCTCCGGGAACACCGCCTGCCCCCATCCCGGCCAGGCAGTCGGCCAGGGCGCCTTCTGGGGCACCGGCGCAGGTAAAGGCCAGAAAGCGACATTGGCGCCACCGGCTCAGCGCATGGATCTCGCGTGCCAGGGTCGCGCGACCGCTGCCGGGCTCTCCCATCAGCAGAACGCTCGCATCCGTTGCCGCCACCAGGCGGGCCGCGTTGCGGACTCGCTGGAAGGCGGGGGACGAGCCGACAATATCGCTACTCATGGCGCTATTCATCGCGACCTCCTCTAGTCATCGCCTGCCGCTCGGGGCCTCGGGCGCACTATTCGCGTACAGACCCGCCGCCACGCGTCCGGTGCGGGACGCCGCTCGCCGGATGATCGGAATAGTCAGCCATTGTATCCTTGGAAATGCAAGGTCGAGAGCCCAACGAGAACGATCGCAACCCCTGCCGTCGCCTGGAATCTGCGATCCTGGCCCAGCCGATAGAGCCGCCCGGCCAGCAGCCCGGCGGCCACCAGCACCGGCAGGGTTCCGGCGCCGAAGAGCGCCATGTACAGTGCACCCTCTGCCGCCCCGCCCTGGGCCGGGGCGCCGATCAACATGGTATAGACCAGGCCGCAGGGGAGCCATCCCCAGACGGCCCCGAAGAGTGCGGCCCGCGGGAGCGTGCGCACGGGCAGCAGCTGGCGTCCCATGGGCTCCAGGGTTCGCCACAGGGGGGCGCCCAGGCGCTCCACGAAGGCAAGGCGCGGGAGCCAGCCGCCGATGTTTAGCCCGATGGCGACCATGGCCAGCGCTGCCGCGACCCGCAGACCGTTCGACAGCCAAAACCGGGGGCCGTCCGCCACCAGTGTCGCCCCAAGCCAGCCAAAAAGCGCTCCGGCGGCGGAATAGGAGAGAATACGGCCCAGGTTGTAGGCGAGCAGAAATGCGGCAAGTCGATGCGGGCGGGCGCGGAGATCCGCCGGTAGGGAGAAGCTCAAGGCCCCGACAATGCCCCCGCACATGCCCAGGCAGTGCATGGCGCTGAGGATGCCTATCCCGAAGGCGAGCAGATAGGCCGCGGTCATGGCGACCGGGCCGGGACCGCGTCCGGCCTATGCATCGTCGTTCACCCTTTGCGAGGAGTCCGTCCCTTGGAGTTTCTGAAGGCCAACCTGGATCTCGGAGTGATCGGGCTGCTCGGGTTCATGAGCTTCCTGACCCTCGCCTTCACCATCGAGCGTTACATCTATTTCGCCCAAGTGGATCTTAAGTCTTTCGAGCACCCCGACGATCTGGAGATCGCGCTCACCCGGCACCTGACGGTCATCGCGAGCGTGGGTGCCAACGCCCCCTATGTGGGCCTGCTCGGCACCGTGCTCGGCATCCTGATCACCTTCTACGATATCGGACAGGGGGGCGCCATCGAGACCTCCACCATCATGGTCGGGCTGGCCCTCGCGCTCAAGGCGACTGCGCTTGGACTCTTGGTCGCGATCCCGTCCGTGGTCTTCTACAACGCCCTGCTGCGGCGGGTGGACGTGCTCAAGGCTCGGTGGGGCCGGCTGGCCCGGGCTTGAGGTGATCGCCATGAAGCGCATGGATCAGATCAATGTCATCCCTTTCATCGACGTAATGCTGGTGCTGCTGGCCATCGTCCTGACGACTGCCACGTTCATCGCCCAGGGCAAGCTGCAGATCCGGCTGCCAGTCGCAGACGGGCAGACAGCACCGGACCTCGTCAAGCCCGTCGAGATCGCCATTGGAGCCGACGGCGCGCTCTTCTTCGGCGCAGAAACCCTGGGCGCGGGACCGGACGGCCTGGCAGCCCTGACGCCGCGACTCGAGTCGCTGGCGCCGGACACCCCCATCGTGCTGCGGGTAGATGCCCAGGCCCGCTTCGAGCAGTTCGTCGGCGTCGTGGACCGCCTGAAGGCCCGGGGGCTCGACCAGCTGACTATCCTGACCCGTCGGTCGTGATTCGGACCCCAGTCTGCCGGACCTGCATCGCACTGGGCTTCCTGGTCTCCGCCCTGGTCCACGGGCTGGCAACAGCCCTGGTGCTGCGCATGGAGCCGACCCCAATGCCTCTGCCGGAGATGCAGGAGGTGGAGCTAGACCTCGCCATGTTCGGCCCGCCGGGCCCTTCAGGCGACGGGCCGTCACCCCAGGCCGAGCCCGCCCCCCCGCCGCCGTCGGAGTCGCCGCCGGGGCCTGAGCCCGACCCAGTCGCGAAACCACCCGAGCCCGAGTCGAAGCCCGAGCCGATCCCTTCGCCTAGAGCGGCTCCTGAACCGCCCCCCAAACCCAAGGTTCTGCCGCCGACAAAAGAGAAGCCACAGTCAAAGTCGAAACCCAAACCCGAGAAAAAGCCCGCGCCCAAGCCAAAGCAAAAGCCAAAGCCGATTGCAACGCCGGAGCCTCGCCAGGGGCGCCTGGAGGCCGAGGTACGCACCGAGTCGGCGCCATCCCGGCCCAGGTCCGAGACACCTGCGAAGGCGGGCCCGACGACGGTGCCAGGG
>JBGSOR010000436.1:0-7790 GCA_041738985.1 Chromatiaceae bacterium
ACGCCCACCGCCATCTCCCCGGCGGTGACGTACCCGCCGTCATTGACGTCCAGTGTCCCCTCGCCGTAGTTGCCCACATAGATCCTCTCCGCTGCATCGAGCGATGACAGCGCACCGGTGACGGTCACTGTACCCGGTCCGACAGCCGGCCCGAACTCCGCCAGCACTTCCGGCGGCAGATCATTCACGTCATTGGCATCGAACCCGCGTTCACCGCCTTCAACGACTTGCTGGCCCCGGTGTTCGCCGGGCGCGGTGCCGATGTGACCGAGGAGAACATCCAGGCCCGCTGCCGCGGCGTCCTGCTCATGGCGCTTAGCAACCGTCAGGGCCGCATCCTGCTCACCACCGGCAACAAGAGCGAGATGGCGGTGGGCTACGCCACACTCTATGGCGACATGGCCGGCGGGTTCGCCCCCATCAAGGATTGCCCCAAGACCCTTGTCTATCGCCTTGCGCGCCTGCGCAATGCCATCTCTCCCGTCATCCCGGAGCGGGTCCTGACCCGAGCCCCCTCCGCGGAGCTGCGTCCGGACCAGACCGATCAGGACAGCCTCCCCCCCTACGAGGTCCTCGATTCCATCCTCCGGCTCTATATCGAAGAGGACTTCGGGATCGACGCCATCTGCGCCCGCGGCTTCGACCCCGCCACCGTGCGCCAGGTGACGCGCCTGGTGGACCGCAACGAATACAAGCGCCGCCAGGCCCCGCCCGGCGTGCGGATCTCCAAGCGCGCATTCGGGCGCGACCGGCGCTATCCCATCACCAGCGGATTCTGAGGATGTCCGGTCGGCCGAGGGCGTGCGGTCGGAAGAGCGGGGTATCGCTTAGCGCCTCGGAGACACCCCCCATAGGCACCGGTCCAAGACGAGCCCCTCCCCCGGGACCTGTCTCACCGGGGTCGCTGGCGAGCAATCCGCCAAGGCGAGGCCACAATAGGATCAGAAACGGCGGCGTTCGCGGGAGGCTGAGATGAGGGCGGGCACGGCCGGAGTCCCTGTGGCCAATCGGGCAAGGCAAGAGCCCCCGAGGGGTCTGCGCCTGGCTAACATCGCGGGGGTGGAGGTGCGCCTGGACTGGACCTCCTCGTCATCTTCGCCCTCATCCTGGTGAGCCTGAGCGGCGGTCTTTTCCCGCTGTGGCATCCGGACTGGGGCCCGGTCAAGACCCTGCTGACCGCCGCCGGCGCCGCGGTCCTGTTCCTCACTGATGAGCTATCGGCATCAGCTGATCGAGGACGAGCTCGGGGGTCTTCCGGTCAGCCGGGTGATGCACGTCGACTACCTGAGCGTGTCGCCCGACATGAGCGTTCGCGACCTGGTGGAGGAGCGACTGCTCGCCAGGAGCCAGCGGGTGTTTCCGGTCGTCGATGCGCGGGGTCTGCAGGGGATCGTCTGTCTGGAGGACGTCTGCCGTCTCGACCGCGACCAATGGCCGGAGCAGCCGGTCGCGGCGATCATGACGCCGCTCGAGCGGCTGCACGTCGTCGGCCCCGCGGACCGTGCCTCCGAGGCACTCGACCGGCTGGCGCGGCACGGGGTCAACCAGCTTCCGGTGTTGCAGGACGGCCGGCTGCTGGGCCTGGTGACCCGCCAGGACATCCTTAAGTGGCTGGTCCTGCACGACCAGACAGGGCCGCACCCGAGGGGCGAGGCGGGACAACCGCCGAGCACAGGTCTCTGATTGTTTCCAGCCGGCGGGTCCCGAGTCTAGGGTCGGGCTTACGAAGACAGGGGATGTTTGGACCATCTCCCTGATTCCAAATCCGCGCTGGACGGACTGAACGGGGCTAGGGACGCAATCGGCCAGCATCCGTCGACGCTCGTACCTCGCGCGGCTGATTTGCGGCGTTAGCTGTAATAGGAAGATCTGCAGTATGTACAATTTCCCGGAAACAAAGAAGAAGCTCGTAAGCCGGATCTCAAGCTACAAGTCTTCCCTGTTAAAGGAGAAGCAGAAATTCGGCTATGTCAATGATGGGGAAGGGAAGAGATATTTGCTTTTTTCCTTATATTTTGTATTAAATGAAATTGAGGAGGCGAAAGATTACGTTGAATGGTATGAAAAAGAGTTTTCAGACGATGTAGGAGAACCAATCCAAAAACTATGCTGGGCACTAATCCTGAGGAGAATGGATAAAGAAGTAGAAGCCAGGAAGATGTTGGCAGAAACAATGCTATCGAATCTTTACATCATACCGAAAGTTCTGGATAAAGAAATAGGGGAATATGACATTTGGCATTCGTCAAGCGATGCGCATATTGGATATGTCGAGTATATGCCAAAGGAAGTCATGGCCGCCATAACAGAAGCAGAGATTCAATGGATGCGTCAAGAGTATGATTCATTGGAATTTCGTCGCGTTCGGAGTCGATATATTGAAATTTACCGCGAGCTCAAAGATACCAAAGGAATTGCGGATAGAAAAAAGCTATTGGACGAGTCTTATTCGCTATTGGGTACTTTCGGCGAATAAGGAGCTTGCATGCGCATCAACCCGACCGCATAGTGCGCCGCCGAGCTTCGGTGCGGATTTCAAAGTTGAAGTGGCCTGCCGTCGTCGCCCGCTTAGCTCGAACGTTATCGATCTGACAGGCGGCAGACCTAACCAGAGTCGCCACTCCCGTAGAAACCGGAGTCAGACCGCGGATAGGGTGCCTGGAAGATAGAGCTGCCATCCGTTCGCTTGCTGTTTCGTTGGGCGAGCTAGGGCGGCGAGCGGTTGCAGCTCGCGGCGGCTCGACCGACTGGGAACAATTGGACAGCCAATAGCGCGGCGGTTGGGGCGATCTTGCCGGGGTCCATCATTGCCCGTGGAGTTTCTCTTCGAGCCACAGCTTAATCAACGCCTGGTAGGGCACGTCGCGGGCGTTCGCAGCAACCTTGATCCGGTCCAACAGGTGCTCGGGCAGGCGCAGTGCGATGGTCTTGGTGGTCGGCTTGAGGTTGGGCAGGACTGCGCGCTCGGCCTGCGCCCAGTCCAGGTATTCGGTGGAGTCGTGAGACTCCTAAAAGGCCCGCTCTTCCGCCTCGTCGCGAAATTTCGGGATCGGCTTAAGCGTTGCGTTCATAGACGGCTCGCTCTTTGCGGTGGATGTCGCGGGCTTTGCGGTGGATGTCGCGGGCGGAGATGCCCCGGATTCGCCGACCCCGGTCCCGCAGCGTGAACGCGATGGGCAGCAATCTTGCGGTGTCGGTCTGACCCAGCGCGTGGAAGCGCGGCTCCAACTCGTTGTGCTTGTCGTCGGTCAGCAGCAGGAGCGGGTCGTTGAAGAGTACCTGCTCGGCCTCAGCCGGAGAGACCCCGTGCTTCTCGTTCTTGCGGGCGTTCCCTTGGTCCCAGTCGAGTCCGACGATGCCGACAAGCTCGATCATGGTGTGAAGTCTGGGGGACACGACGACCGAAGACAACCGGCACGAGAGGCGGCCTGTATCGCATCGCTGGCCGGACAACCGAGCAGGCGTAACGCACCAGCATCCGCGCGAACCCGCGCTTGATGATCCTGGGGCTACCGGGCATGGGCAAAACGCTCTGGGTCGTTCGGAGACAACCGACACCGTCCGAAGAGCGGGGATCGATCAGTCGACCAGCCGGTAGCGCGCCCCGCAATAGGGGCAAACGCACTCCCGGTCCGGCTCGTCCTCGATCGGGAGATAGACACGCGGGTGCATGTCCCACAGGGAGTCCTGGGGGCGCGGGCAGCAGAGCGGGAGGTCGGCGCGGTGGACCGCGATGGCCTCGGCGGCGGGGACCGGATGCGAGTCGGTGCGGGGCTGGGCGGCGGCCTGAGACATGCGTTGGCTCCGATGATCGATTAGTTCCGGCGCCCGTGGGTGGGCGCCGGGGACGGTCTGGTCAAGGGTCGGACGTCAGACCAGTGACAGCCACTCCGGGTGCTCTTCGCGACGGCCATGGACCTGGTCGAAATAGAGCTTCTGGAGCCGCTCGGTGATGGGTCCGCGCCCGCCCTTGCCGATGGTGCGGCGGTCCACCTCGCGAATGGGGGTTACCTCCGCGGCGGTGCCGGTAAAGAACGCCTCGTCCGCGATATAGACCTCGTCGCGGGTGATGCGCTTCTCCACCACCTTGATCCCCAACTCCTCGCAGAGGGTCATGACGGTCTTGCGGGTGATGCCGTCCAGCGCGGAGGTGAGGTCGGGCGTGTAGACGATGCCGTCGCGCACGATGAAGATGTTCTCGCCGCTGCCCTCCATCACATAGCCTTCCGAGTCGAGCAGCAGGGCCTCATCGTAGCCGTCGCGCATGGCCTCCTGGAGGGCCATCATGGAGTTCATGTAGTTGCCGTTGGCCTTGGCCCGGCACATGGTGATGTTCACGTGGTGGCGGGTGAAGGAAGACACCCGGATACGGATGCCGTTACGGATATTCTCTTCGCCCAGATAGGCCCCCCACTCCCACGCGGCCACCACGCAATGGACCTTGAGATTGTCCGCGCGCAGTCCCATGCCCTCGGAGCCATAGAAGCACATGGGCCGGATATAGGCGGAGGCCAGTCCGTTCTCCCGCACCACGGCGCGCTGGGCCGCGTCGAGGGTGGCCCGGTCCCATGGCATGGGCATCCCCAAGATGTGGGCGGAGTTGAAGAGCCGCCCGGTGTGGTCCTGGAGACGGAAGATGGCGGCGCCACGCTCGGTCTGGTAGGCGCGGACCCCCTCGAAGACCCCCATGCCGTAGTGCAGGGTGTGGGTCAGGACATGGGTCTTGGCCTCGCGCCAAGGCACCATCTCGCCGTCCAGCCAGATCAGGCCGTCACGGTCCGCCATCGTCGCCATGTGCTACTCCGCTTGGGTTTGGGCTTCATGAGCCCCGAAACGTTGGATGATCGAATGAATTTGGGTCGTGGCGGGTTCGGCCCCGCTCAGTCCCCCAGGAGCTCGGCCCAGAGTGCCCGGACCCGCTCGCGCTCGGGGACGAGCTCGGTATCGGGAACCGTCTTGGGCTGCTCCTGCAATGCGCTGCGGTGGTAGGCGCCCCGCAGGACCTTGTAGGCGTCCGTGAGGTCGCTTGCCGCCTGGCCAGGCAGGAGGCTCAGGCGCGCCAGGGTCTCCAGGAGCCGGATGTTGTCGGTCCAGACCGCCAGGTCCGGGTGCTCGGCGGCCCAACGAAGGACCGAGTATTGAACAATAAACTCAATGTCGGCAATACCGCCGCGGCCTTGCTTGAGGTCGAAGCGTCCGCCCCGTGTCTTGTCAAGGCCCTCGCGCATCTTGGCGCGCATCTCCCGTACGTCCGTCCTGAGCTTGTCCGGGTCCCGGGGGCGGCACAGGGTGGAGCGGCGGATCTCGGCGAAGCGCCGGCCCAAGGCCGGGTCGCCCGCCACTGGCCGGGCGCGCACCAGGGCCTGGTGCTCCCAGGTCCAGGCGCGCTGGTCCTGATACTCGGCGAAGGCGGAAAGGGAGCGCACCAGCATGCCCTTGTTGCCGTCCGGACGCAGTCGCATGTCGATGTCGTAGAGGACGCCCGCTGGGGTGTGGGCGGTCATCATGTGGATCATCCGCTGGCCAAGTCGGTTGTAGAGCTGCTCGTGGCTGATTGGTTTGGCCCCATCGGTCTCGGCCATGGGGCTGTCGCTCCCGTGGACGAAGACCAGGTCCAGATCGGACCCGTAGCCCAGCTCCAGGCCGCCCAGCTTGCCGTAGCCCAGGACCAGGAGCCCGGTCTCGCCATCGCCCAAGCCCTGGGGACGGCCGTGGCGGGTGCTCAGGTGGGCGAAGGCGAGCCGCAGCACCCGGGCCACCGTGGCCTCGGCAATATCGGACAGATAGTCGCTGACCTTCATCAAGGGGAGCGCATCGGTCAGGTCCGCGGCGGCCACCCGCAGCATGTTGCCGTGGGCGAACTGCCGCAGACGCTCCATCTGCTGGTCCAGGTCCTCCGGGTCCAGGGGGGCCAGCAGGGCATCGAGCTCCGCCTCCAGGTCCTCCCGCCGCAGCGGGACATAGAGTCGGCGAGGATCGATCAGCTCGTCGAGCAGCAAGGGCTGGCGGGCGATCTGGTCGGAAATCCAGGGGCTCATGCCCGCCAGCCGGGCGAGCTGCGCGAGCGCCATGGGCCGCTCCACCAGCATGGCCAGATAGGCGGTGCGCCGGACCACGGACTCCAGGACCTTGAGCACCCGCTCCAGGGCCAGATCCGGGGCCTCGCTGGCGGCGATCACCTGGAGCGCAAGGGGCATCAACTGGTGGAGCCGCTCCCCGCCCTTGGTGCTCAGGCCCTTGCGGGCGGCCGAGTCGCGGAATCGCTCCAGTCGTTCCCAGGCGGCGGCGGGCTCGCGGAACCCGGCAGAGTCCAGGAGCTCCAGGGCCCGGGAGCGATCCACGGTCGCTCGCCAGACGGACGCTAGTGCCTGATCCTGGGTCTGGGGCTGCGCATGGGGCGCGGCAAAACACTGGTCGAACTGCTCCTGGACGTGGCGCCGGTGGGCCGCCAGGATCGGGGCGAAGGCGTCCCAGTCCGCACATCCCATGGAGCGGGCCAGCCGCAGCCGGCCAGCCGGGTCAGTGGGAAGCACGTGGGTCTGCTTGTCTCGGTAGGCCTGGAGTCGATTCTCCACCCGGCGCAGGAAGTCATAGGCGGTGTCCAGCTGGCGCACCGCGTAGGCCGGCAGGAGGCCGCGGCTGCCCAGGAGCGCGAGTACCTGCCGAATGGGGCGTACTTGGAGCTCCGGCTCCCTTCCGCCGCGCACGAGCTGGAAGACCTGGCCGATAAACTCGATCTCGCGGATGCCGCCGTGGCCGAGCTTGATGTTCTCGTCCATGCCCTTCTTGAGCAGCTCTTTGTCGATCAGGCCCTTCATCTCCCGCAGGGACTCGATCGAGCCGAAATCCAGATACCGGCGGTAGACGAAGGGCCGCAGCATCGACTCCAGCGCCCGGACGTCCGATGGCTCCCCGGCGAGCACGCGCCCTTTGATCATGGCGTAGCGCTCCCACTCCCGGGCCTGGGACTGGTAGTAGTCCTCCAGCGCGTCGAAGGACATCGCGAGGGCACCCGAGTCCCCGAAGGGCCGCAGCCGGGTGTCCACCCGAAAGACGAATCCGTCGACGGTCTGCTGATCCAGGGCCTGGACCAGGCGCTGGGCAAGGCGGACGAAGAACTGCTGGCTCGATAGCTCCCGGGGGCCGCCCTCCACGGGTCCGTCGGCGGGATAGGCGAAGATGAGATCGATGTCGGAGGAGAGATTGAGCTCGCGGGCGCCCAGCTTGCCCATGCCGATGACGAGCAGCCGCTGATCCCGACCCTGACGGTCCCGGGGCGTCCCCAGCTCGGCCCGGGTCCAATCGTGGAGTCGGTCCAGGGTGCGGCGGATGCAGCAGTCGGCCAGCTCCGAGAGGTCTTCCAGGGTCTCGTTCAGGTCCGCCAGGCCACCGATGTCCCGCCAGACGATCCGGATCATCTCGCGGCGGCGGAAGCGGCGGAGCGCTCGGTGCAGGGCGGTCTCGTCGACGACCTCGGCTAGGGCGGCTTCGAGCCGCTGGTCCAGGTCGCCCGGGCCATAGGACCGGCCCAGGTCGCCGGAGGCGAGCAGGTCGAAGAAGCCCGCGGGGTCCCGGGCCGCGGACTGGGTCACGTATTCGCTCGCCTCCCAGACCCGGGAGCGGATGTGCTCGAAGGCGGAATCCTGGGCCAAGGTGCGGCCTTCGGCCAGGCACCAGTTCAGCCACTCCTGCCAGAGCCGCTGCGGGACGCTGTGGATGTCCGGCTCCGCGTTCATGGGCCATGGCCCGCCGGGTGCAACGGGTCTCCGCGGGTGTGCGCCGGGCGGCGC
>JBGSOR010000251.1:0-1793 GCA_041738985.1 Chromatiaceae bacterium
AGATCCAGGCCGAGGCGCTCCCGGTAGAGCGTGCTCAAGGCGATTGGCACAGGAAAATAGAGACGGTAGGTCTTCATCACGCGGTCGTCCAGGTCGCTCAGGATCTCGAAAGGATAGCCATCCTTCTCCACCTGCCCTCGTTATTTGTCGGGCCGCTGGGGGGTGACCGCCACCAGCCGGGCCCCCCGGGCCTCGATCAGCGGCAGGGTTTCTTGGAGGGCATGCAGGTGCAGGTTGCAGTAGGGGCACCAGGCGCCGAGGTAGAAGACGAGGACTACCGGTCCCTGGGCCAGCAGATCCGTGAGACGGACCTCGCGGCCGTTGGCGTTGGGCAGCACAAAGTCCGGCGCCGGCTCGCCAACCCTGAGTCCCGGCTCCGGCATGGCTGCCTCCAGGTCCCTGGTGGCCTGTTCCATAACCGCTCGGTCCGCGGGGCTCAAAGGCGGTCCCCCGGACTTGGCCCGGGTCGCCTGGAAGGCATCCAGGGCTTGCCCGTAAGTGGGCAAGGGTGTGCCTGAATCGGCCTGCGCCGGTGCATGCAGGGCAGACAGCAGGGTCAGGACGCCTAGGGCCAGGGGCGGCTGTCGCATGATGGTCTCCTTGGGTTCGGTTGGGACGCGATGCCAGGGAGGACCGGCGTGGGCGCCATCCCCTTGCACAGGGTTGCTTGGTTGCCCACACCGACGCCGAAATCCCCGGATGGCGGAGGAGGCCTCCGGCCCCGGTACCCGAAGGGACGCGAGGCCTGGGGGTGCATCGGTCAGCTTTCCGGGCAGCTCGGTGACTTGGTCTTGGGTGGACCGCCTGGCTTCAATTGGTCGCGTCCGCGCGCCGATCCTTACAGCCGCCGTTCTTTGCCGGACTCGGAATGTAAGGACCGCGCTCGCGGATCGACCAACGGGCATGTCAACGCCCGCGACCGAGCCGCACCCATGCGCAATCTGGCGATCTTGCTACTGTCCCTGAGCCTTGCGGTATCGGCATCCGCTGCGCCGGTCAAGAACGGCTTCGACCTGGCCGGTGCCCTGGTGCCCGCGGGTGAGATCCTCCCCGGCGGCCCCGAGCGCGACGGCATCCCCGCCATCGACCGGCCGCGATTTCTCCTATCGAGCGCGACGCACGAGCTCAAGCCGGAGGAACGGATCCTGGGGCTGCGCCTCGATGGCCAGGCGAAGGCCTACCCGATCGCCATCCTCAACTGGCACGAGATCGTCAACGACCGCTTCGGCGATCTGCCGGTGGCGGTGACCTATTGCCCGCTGTGCGGGACCGGCATGGCCTTTCGTGCCGAGGCGGGCGGCAAGCCGCTGCAGTTCGGCGTCTCCGGACTCCTCTACAACAGCGATGTCCTGCTCTTCGACCGGCAGAGCCAGTCCCTGTGGTCGCAGATCGACCGCCGGGCCACCAGTGGTCCGCACAAGGGCGAGCGGCTCGCGGCCATCCCCCTGGATCACACCACCTGGGCGGACTGGCGTCGGCGCCACCCCGACACCCTGGTGCTGTCGCGCGACACTGGTGAGACCCGCGACTACGACCGCGATCCCTACGCCGGCTACGAGAACGAGCGGGGGCTCTACTTCCCGGTGCGCTTCAAAGCCCAGGGTTATCACCCCAAGGAGCGGGTGCTGGGGCTGGAGATCGATGGGCGCTTCAACCTAAAAGCAGCAGTTGGACCTTGCCCTTGCTGATCTAACCCGCGGAAATAATGGCGTAAAGAGGCGCCTATGCACGATTCGATTGGTCACCCAACGGGTGAGTCCGAAAGCACCGGGTTGGTCCCCCACGCCGGCCCG
>JBGSOR010000445.1:0-8497 GCA_041738985.1 Chromatiaceae bacterium
TTGTCCTGGCCGCCGCCCCGTTTCCGATCGCTTTCTAGGGGCGGAAAGGCGGTCCGATCCGGACCGAGGGTCGCCTTTCCGCACGCGGAGGCGCTGCGCCGCAGCCTTACCCGGGACTCGGCCGGAGAAACGGCCGCTCGCCGCGAGGACAAGCGACCGTCGGGACAGCGAGCCGGCGCCTCGTCGGTGTTACTCGCCGCCGTCGGCTCCTGTCTTCATCGCCGGCCCGGATTGCTTGAGCGGATGATACCGGCAGATCTGCGAGCGCTGTCACCGCCGATCTACCGCCGCATCAAACCCGATGGCATTCTCGAGCTCGATCTGGCCAACCGCCTGGAGATCCCCGAGACCTGAGCTTGGTGGAGCCAAGCCTGGCGTCTATATCAGCGTTTTTTTAAATGGCGATGGGTCGCGGCAGCTCCTATTTTGGGCCTGCTAGCGGTTGCTCGGGGCCGCGGGCTCCGTTACCAGCGGCGCGGGCGGGATGGACGGGAGCGTCTCGAAGGCCGCGAACTCGGAACGCTCGATCACGTTGTCACCGTTGATATCGGTTCGCTGCCAATAACTCAGCAGACCCTTGCGGCCGGCGGCCTCCGCCTTGGACAGTACGCCATCGCGGTCGATGTCCAGATGGCTGAAGGTGGGATGCTCGTAAACACCCTCCTGAGCCGAACCATAGTCCGCGGCAGTCACCGGGCCGGATAACATCAGGGCCAGGAAGACGCCAACCGCAGTGGTTGTATACGTCGTCATCTCTGTTACCTCCCTTGTCCAATGGGATCTCTACCGTTAATGCGTCGAGCCTTCCGACATCGTCTTCGGGTCAGGCGAATCATTTGGGCGGACCTCGAAGGCCGCAAACTCGGACCGTTCGATCATGTCGTCGCTGTTCGTGTCGAACCGACCCCACTGGCCGTATAGTGGCGTGCGCGCCTGGACCTCTGCCCGGTCCAGAACGCCGTTGCGGTCAATGTCCAGGTCGCTGAAGGTTGGCGGTGCGTAGTAGGAAGGCTCACCGCGTTCGGCGAGTGCCGCATTGGGCAGGACCAGAACCAAGGCGACGCCGCCAGCGGCCGTTGCTAGTCTCGATTTCATCTCTGGTACCTCAAGTCGATGCTTTTTTGATTCGCCCCCGTGGGGCGGCGTGGTGCCTTGCGGCATCACTAGATGTCAAGCAGCTTCCGTACCAATGCCCTTGGGTCGGCGCCTGCACGGAATCCGGGACTGCAACGCCCAGGAGAAGCCTTAGCCATGCGAGGAGGCCTGTCTGGATCGGGGCAGCGAGCGACATCGCCTGCCGGGCCAACCGCCGGGCGGTAAGGCGGACTAACTTCGATGCGCCCGCTAGTCTCGGTTCTGCTCGCTAAGGTGCGTGGCGAAGGGTGCGTCTTGGGCACCCGCCGCGGGCAGGCTCTCGCAACCGCTCAATTGCAGGGCTGGAGGGTCGACTGAGAAGATGAATGGGGCAGCCTTGCGCAAGGCGCTCAATCCGAGAATCTGGCGGGACTCACCTGGGAACACAGCGGCCTCGACAGCGCGCAGCCAGCAACTGCCGCCGATGCTCATTCGGGCGATTTCGTACACGGGAACGACCATCTCGGCGCCGTCTGCGAGCACACCGCGTAGCTGCTTGATATAGCGGGCGCTTCCGTTGCGTTGGAGCGCGTCGAGGGTTCGCTGGTTGATGGTCATATAGCCGGAGCCGGTGTCCACCATCCACTCAACGGGCCCAAAGCCGCCGATCGCGCCCGGCACGTAAAAGGTCGCGGCCGATTTCTCATGCATCGCGACCCGAGTGTCGAAGTCCTGTCCCCAGGCTGCCCCCAGGGTTAGATACGCGATCAGGGTCAGGACGGGGATCAGGGTGGGTCGCATGAGTCGCCGCCTCGGTCGGGTCGGAAGGATGCCCGGAAACACGCCGTGGCGGTCGACCGGTGATCGCGGTCGTGTGCGAAGGGCAGGCTGGCTGTAACACTACCTGATCTGGAGGAATCGGACAAATACATACGCCGCGCTTTCCCGCCGCCGTTGCGCTCCGCGCGGATCGGTTTTGTGTGCACGCACAGGATCTGGCGTTTCCCGGGCATGTCGCCGCGGCTTCGGATTCGACGCGGGGATCGTCTTGGGCCTGAAGAGATCCACCGCGCGCATGATCGACCGAGGCTTGTCGTATCAAGCCGCCCCGCGCGCGGGCATCGTGTGGCTGGGGCTTTTGCCCCGGGCTCCGGTTGATTCAAACCAACTGGCCACATGGCTGGCGCGGCAACAAGGGATGAGAGCTGACGTGCCGTCCGACCCAACGCGCTGTCCCTGGTCATGGTCATCGCGCGGCCCTTCGGTCTCCGGGGTAGCTGGAGATCCGAAGGAGCCAATGCTCGACGCATGCCCCGGCCGACCTAACCGAGGCGCGGTCGCTAGGGGCACAGGCGAGCGCCGAGCGCTGGCTTGTCTTTTGCCCGTCTTCTGCGTCGCACCGAGGACCCCGGCCTCCTTGCCTGGCGGAGCGAGTCCTCGACCGCATCCCCCCTGGTGAAGAGCCTGCTCCAGGGGGCAAAGGACGTGGCGAAGCTGTTCTCTGGTCAGGGCGGCAAGGGGCTCGGGCGGGTGGTCGCGGTGGAGATCCAGGGCGTCCAGCTGGTGGGCTTCGTGACCCAGGAGAGCCAGCCTGCCTGACGACTTGCCGGAGGCGCAGGACGGGCGGATCGCCGTCTATCTGCCCATGAGCTATCAGCTCGGGGGCTACACCCTGTATTTGGACCGGGAGCGGATTACCCCGCTAAACGTGGGCGCCAAGCAGGCAATGCGCGCGGTGCTCACCAGCGGCGCCCTCCGCCAGAGCGCTTAACCTTGCGAGCGGGAGCTCCCCCGGACACCGGAAGGCGGGGGTGCGGCATCTTCCCTGCACCAGGGCCATGCGCAGGAGCTCGGGCCATCCGGCACACGGTGCGGCACGACGGCCTGGTGGGGCCGGGCCTCAGCGGCGTTCCGGCCCAAGCCGTGACCCCCTGCCATCGCGCCGCAGCTCCGCCACCACCGGAAGGTGATCTGAAGCAAGGCGGGCCAGTGGACTCGTCCAGGCCCACACTGGGCCGAGCAGCCCTGGGGGATAAACCCAGATCCGATCTAGGGGCAGCAGGGGCAGCCGGGACGGGTAGCTTCGGCACGGGCGCGAGTGTCCCAGCAGACGGTCGAGGGTCGCGATGGAGCCGGCGTAGGGGCACCATTCGTTGAAGTCGCCCATCAGGACCGTGGGGGTCGGCAAGTCGCGAGCCAGCCGCTCGGTGACCAGTCGGTGCTGTTGGAGCCGCTCGCGCCGTGACAGGCCCAAGTGCGTGGCCAAGACCCGCAGGTCCAGGCCCCGGGGTGTCTTCAGGCGGGCGTCGATCAGTCCGCGGGGCTCGCGCCCGCTCAGGCTAAGATCGAAGGTGTCCGCGCCCGCCACCGCCAAGTGCGTGAGCAGCAAATTTCCGAAGGTGCTGCGGGGGGTGCGCATGGTATGGCCGTAGACCGCCGTCATCCCGGTAGCCCGGCTGAGGGCGTCCGGATCATGGCTGTGGGCCTCGACCTCCTGCAGGGCCACCACTGCCGCCCCGGTTTCAAGAATCACCTGGACGGTCCGTTCCGGGTCGTGACGGCCGTCCGTTCCTATGCTTCGGTGGATGTTGTAGGTTGCGATCCGGAGGGACCCGCTCGCGTCCGCTCGCCATCCCGGGCTCGGGGCCGGGGGCGGCGCACGCCGCGCGATGCTCAGAATTCCTCCTGCGCATAAAGGCCTGACGGATCGTCGGGCATCCGCATCAGACTCTCGCCGGCGGACAAAGGTGTCCTGGATGCCCGCGCCCCAAACGCGGCCAATCTCCGGCTCCAGGCCCGCCGACGGCGGACCCATCCGCGGATCGACCACCGGTGCATCTTACAATGGGGACCTTGGACGCTTTTCCGCCGCACAACCGGCTCAGATGGTCGAGTTTCAGTCCGGGGGGTCGCGCGCTTCGGCACGGCGGTTGGGCCGCAGAAACAGACGGCGGGCGAACAAGGCCAGCCCGGCAACGAAGACCAGGGCTAGCAAGGCCACCACGAACTGCCCGATGTCGAGGTCGGCCAGGAACGCCGAGATGCCCTCGGCGAACACCGCCATCGCCGCGATACCCGGGAGCATCCCGATGAGGGTGCCGATCACGTAATCGCGCAGACGAATACGGGAGGCGCCCGCGAACAGGTTGATGACCGTGAAGGGCGCCACCGGAACCACCCTTAGGGTGACGATGGCAAGGATTCCACGCTCGGCCAGGCGCGCGTTTAGCCGCGCAATCCGGGCGCCGGAAAGGCTTTCCACCGCCGGGCGGCCGAGGCGGCGCCCGAGTGCGTAGGTCGTCACCGCTGCCAGGAGGGATCCGCCAAGCGCATAGAGTGTCCCGGGAATAGGCCCGTAGACCAAAACGGTCACGAGGATCAGCAAGGTGATCGGCACGGCGATCAGGCTCCCTGCCACGAAGAGTGCCGCGAGCAGGAGCAACCCCCAGGGGCCACGCAGGGCGGAGGTCAGCGACCCCGCAACCGTCTGAGGTTCCAGCCAGTCGGCCAGGCCAGTCCAGCGCCAGGCCGCAGCGAAGGCCAGCAGCGCCACAACGAGCGCCGCCCCAAGCCAGAGTCGGCGCCGCACCAGGGGCAGCGCGCCGTCGCCCAGCATCGTATTGGACAGATGCTCCGCATCCAGGGGCTGGTCGGGGTCGATCAGTCGGCTGTCCGGGAGCTGATGCAGCCACTCGGGGTCCGCTTCGCCGCGCAGAGGCGCCAGGGTTCGTCCGTCCCGACGCAGGGACTCGATCGCCGCGATCAGTCCACCCTCCTGGGACTCGGCCTCGGCCACGGTCTCGGCGTCGCGTCCGAGCAGGATCCCGAGCAGTCGCCGACGCAATCCCCTCAGGGCCGCGCGGGAGCTTTCGTCTCGCGCCTCCACGCAAAGGTCGCACTCGGTGTCCAGGCCCATGGAGCGGTTACTTAGGTTCGACGACCCGATCCGCAGGATCCGGTCGTCCACAATCATGAGCTTGGCGTGGACCATGAAGCGGTCGTCGCCGAGCCCCGGAATGGTCGGGTAGTAAAGACGCAGCCGGCCGTGCCGGTCGGCCTCGCGCAGGGCTGGAAGAAGGCGCGCCCGCAGCAGGTCCATGGTGTGCTGCTCCAGCCAGGCGCCGGTCTCCTGGGGCAGAATCAGTAGAACCTCGGGACCGCGGCGCTGACGCAGGCTACGAGCCAACGCCTCGCGGATGACGGACGCCGAGAGATATTGATTCTCGGCGTAGATGAAGCGCTCTGCCGAGCCGATCATGTCGCTGTAGAGTCGGGCCACTTCGCTCACGGCCTTCTGCCCGCGATGGGCCGGCAAGGTGCGGGCGATGGCACAGGGCCTATTCTGCAGCAGGGGCAAGATGTCCTCGGGCCAAGGGTCGCGCATGCCGTCGCTGGCCCCGTCGTCGACGTGCGCAAGGGCCTCCCCGGTGGCACGACGCCAGCGGGTCAGGCACAGATCCTCTAGGGCCGCGGCGGCATCCCCGTCGACCAGCATCTGGACATCGTGAAATGGGGGGTAGGGCTTGCCGTCGGCGTCGATTCGGCGGGGGCCCTGCGCCAGGTGCGCGTTGGTGTCCCAGCGCCATTTGCTCAGGTCCAGACCCCCGCAGAAGGCGATGCGTCGGTCGACGCACACGACCTTCTGATGGTGGCTGGCGGCCAGCGGATGCACGTTGTCGACGGCGAAGTGCAGGCGGGGATGGCGGTCCCAGGGACTGTCGCCGAAGAACAGGGGCTCGCGCTCTAGGGCATAGATGGGCGCGTAGTCCCACAAGAGCAGATGGACATGAAGCAGCGGCTCCGCATCCAGCAGGGCCTTGAGCAGGTCGCCGAGGCGGGTGGGCAGACCGTCTGCCGGGTCCTCGCGCACCAGCTCCATCCGGCTGTCGATGTCCCAGGCAAGGATGAAGACCCGTCGCCGGGCGGCGATCAGGGCGCGCCGAAAGGCGGCGAAATAGGATTCCCCGTCCACCAGGACGGCCAGGCGGCGGGTATCCTGCACCCGCCAGCAGTTGCGTCCCGGCTGGAAGCGAAAGCGGCTCATGAGTCGGGATCCCGATCGCGGGCTGTCCAAGGGCGCGGGTCAGCCATCTCCCAGCCGACGCAGGAAGTCCACCCCCGTACGCATCTCGACGCGCAGCCGCCGAGCCCGCGCGCGCTTAACCCCCGGCAGTGGCCTACCGCCAAGCGATCGCTCTTTTGGCTCGCGCCGCCGGTGGTCCACCCGCCCCGGTTTTCCACCGTCGCTGGGGCCTCGGCGCGGCTAGAACGCGACAGTCGTCGGATGAAGACCATAGACGACAAAGATGCGGCGGGCGTAATTGGCAGCGGTGGCCGCCACGCACTCTTCCCCGGGGAGGCCAGGAGGCGCCGGCCGCCCGGGTGATGGCGCATCGCCAGTTCCAGCGACAGCACCGCGATCCCAAGACCCCCGAACCACTGCATCCAGGCCCTCGAGAATAGAAGCAGTGCCGGGTGATCGACGACCGTGCTCAGTGAGAGGCCGGTGGTGGTGACGGCCGAGACGGCCTCGAACCAAGCATCGACGGGCGAAAGGCCGAAGCCGGTCAGGGGATAGGCCATAGCCAGGGACGCGACGAGGTAGGTCAGGGCGGTGACGGCAAGTGCCTCGTTCCACTGGATCTGTCGGGGTCCCGGCAGCCGTGACAGGGGCAGGGACAGAGCGGCCAGGGCGAGCACCAGGATTGCCAGCTGCCCATGGGCGGCGTCCGAGCCCAATCCCAGCTCCGAGATCAGGCCCAACCCCGGCATCGGACGGGCCGCCAGGAGAAGGGCCATCGGTACCGCCGCCAGGACCGCCAACACCAGCAGGGGCTGCCCCAGGTAGCGCAGTACTACCAGGGGCCGCACGGCGGTCATCAGGGTCGCCGCGCCGCGTTCGCTCATGACGATGCGTCGTCATGCCGGGGCGTGCGGACCTGGGGCCTTGGGCTAGGGTAAGGCTGGCTGACGATGGGCACGGTCGGACTCCAGTCTCTTCTGCTGCCGGGGCACCTGCCGGTCGGTGGCGCATCGATGCCCCATTCAGTCCTGCAATGCCTGCGCCAGGGGTGGACCGTGCGCGGTGTACCGATCGCACGCGTTGCTCGTGCCGTGCGCCGACAGCAAGCCATCCCCCAATCCCCTCCAGGCGGATAGTGCCCTCGAGAACCTGATCAACGAGGCGGCCTTACTAGCCGGGCGCGAGCGCAAGGATGCGGTCGACATGGCGCTGCTCGAGTCGGCGCGCGACAAGATCGTCCTGGGGGCGGAGCGCGATCAGGCCATTGGAGACGACGAGCGTCGCTTGGTCGCGCGCTGGGGGATAAGCCAGCGCATCGGCCCTGTCGCCTTCCGTCGCGGCGACGAGCCCGTCTTCCTCGGCCGCGACATGGCGCAGACCCAAGACTTCAGTGACGCGATCGCCAAGCTCATCGACGATGAGATCCGCCAGCTGATCGAGGAGATCGAGGGGCGCTCACGGAAGCTGATGGAGGAGCATCGCGACCGGCTCGAGCGGCTTGTGGAGACGGTGCTGGATCGGGAGTCGCTGGACCGGGCCGCCATTGACGAGATCCTGAGCGAGCGGCCGAAGACGGCTGAGATCCGCCGCATCGCAGGGGCAGGGCGATGAGCTCGCCGATCTGCTCGGGCTGGAAGGTCGGCGGGGTGCCCGGGCGCTTTCCGTGTCTTGGGGTGGGCTATGAACCCGCCAAAGGGTCCTTTGCACCGCGCTCGCGCTTGACTCGGCCCGGATTCCCTCCTATAGCGTCCCACACGGGCCAGACGTTTGGCGCTGGTACCTGGGCGAGCCGCCCTGTCGCGGCACGGTTCCACCCATCTGCGCGGATGATGGACCTCCTATCATGCGAAGCGATCCCCTGCCCGCCGACGCATCGGCGCCGCCGGCCGCATCAACCTTCAGTTACGAGTGGGATCCGCGCACCGACCGACTCCGGTGCGATCGGCTGGGTGCCGAGCTGCTGGGGCTCGACCCCGATGTTGGCGCCGCCACCCGCGAGACGGTCTTCGCTCGCGTCCACCGGCATGACCGCGAGCCGCTGCGGGGCATGATTGCCGCGCTCTCGCCGGCTCGACCGACTTACCGAGCCCGTTATCGCTTCCATCCCACCGGTGGTGGCGAGCGGGTACTCGAGGAGCATGGCCTGGCCAGGTTCGACGCCGCCGGCACCCTGGTCGGTCTGCTCGGCATCTGCGCCGATGTCACGGAGATCGACGGCGCGGAGCTTGAGGATCGGCGGGCGCAGCGTGAGCGCGAGGCACGGCTGCGGGGCGAGCTTGCCGAGTTGGAGGAGATCTACGCGGCTGCCCCGGTTGGCCTGTGCGTCCTGGACCGCGAGGGACGCTTCAAACGGGTCAATGACTGTATGGCCGAGCTCAACGGCGCCCCGGCCGCCGCGCA
>JBGSOR010000447.1:0-5643 GCA_041738985.1 Chromatiaceae bacterium
GCCAGCACGCGCCAGCCCGCCTGACGCTCGATCAGGGCGGCGAGCCCCTCGCGAAACAGAGTGTGGTCGTCGCAGATCAGAAAGGTCGGGGTCATTGGCTCCCCCCTGTGGAGTCGATTGCCGAACGCGCCGTCTCGCCCGGCGCCACAAGCGGCAGGCGGATGATCGCCCGGGTACCCGGTGCGGCGAACTCGATCCGGAGACTGCCGCCGAGCAGCGCCAGCCGCTCGCGGATACTGTGGAGACCATAGCCCCCCGCCGCATCGACGCCAAGCGACGGCGCATCGGGACGGAAACCGATCCCATTGTCCTCCACCTCGAGCTCCAGGGTATCCCCAAGCGACCGGAGCCGTATCCGTCCGCGGCTGGCTTGGGCATGCTTGATCAGGTTGTAGACCAGCTCCCGAGCGCACTGGTAGAGGACGACGGCACGGTCGAGCGGGAGGTCCCGGACATCGCCGGACTGCACAAATGCGATGGCGACACCGAGGCGGGCGCTGGTGTGGGCGGCGAGGGACTCCAACGCGCGCGGCACCCCCCCAAGATAGAGCGCCGGCGGGCTCAGCTCGAACTGGATTTCTCGCAGCTCCGCGAGGGCCTCGCGGATCAGGTCGAGCCCGACCAGCACCCGCTCGTCGACGGACACCGGTCCTTCCTGTCCGGCCGCGTCCGCTGCCGCGGCGATCTGGATCTGGGCGACCGCCAGCTTCTGCATGGCGCTGTCGTGGAGCTCCGCGGCCAGGCGCTTGCGCTCGCGCTCCTGAACCAGGCCGATCTCGATCGCCAAGCCGCGCAGCTGGGCGTTCGCCCGGTCCAGGGCCTCGGCATGGGCGGCCAGGGCGGCGTCGCGACGTTGTATCTCCGCGAGCATGACGTTGAATCCGCGAAACAGGCCGGCGATCTCGTCGTCGGAATCCGGCTCGCTCACCCGCAACCCGTAGTCCCCGAGCTGCGAGATCTCGCGGGTCTTGGCCGCCAAGTGCAGGATCGGGTCAGACACCCGCCGTTGCAGCCGCAGCGCGAACAGCAGCGATGCCGCCAGCGTGACCAAGAGCAGCAGCGCCACCACCCCAACGTATTGCCGGAGCTGGGCGTTAAGCTCGTCGGTGCGGGCATAGATGAAGATCCTGCCGATCGGACGCCCGTCGAGGCTGAGCTCCTGCTGCACCTCGACGGACCCGAGCCCGAGCAAAGAGCGGTCCGGAAGAACCCCGTCCGCTGTCCCCAGCGGGTCTTGGACGGGCTGCCCGACATCCCGGCGATAGCTGGCGAAGGGCCGACCGTCTGCGCCATAGAGGACGGCATAACGGATCTGCCGCTCGCGGCGCAGGCTGGCAAGGTTCTTCTCAGCCGTCTCGGGGGCGTCGAAGACCAGGGCGGACAGGCAGTTCTCGCCGACCACCACCGACAGGACCTCCAGGTCCCGCAGCATCTGAGCACGCAGCATCTGCACGTGGTTGACCACGAAAAGGGTGCCGGCGATGGTGAGGGTCAGCAGGCTGATCGCTGCCGAGATGAGCAGCAGGCGTTGCCGGATCGACCTTGGACGCGGCAGCCTCACTCGACGACCTTCGCAACGTCGTAGAGCTGTGCCGAGACCTTGAGTCCGCGGCCCTTGAGCGCCCGCGGGCTGATCTCGAAGCGCAGCCTGTGGCCGGCGCCCAGGATGTCGGGCTTCAAGAAGAGATTGATCGCGACACCGCGCTCGGCCAGGCCGCGGCTGTCGCCGATCAGCAGCACGGGGCGGCCTTCGGTCTGCGCCCGGATGCGGGGCAGATCGGCGACCGCCGCGGCGCCGATGAACAGGACCTGGCAGTCGCCGATCTCGTCCGCGACTTCGTGAGCGCGAACCGCAATCGGTCGGCCCTGGACCTGCTTGTCGGATCGCTCGAGCACCCGCAATGCCGCGGCGAGCCCCGGGTCGCCGATCACCGCGAAGACAAAGGCGTCGCCGAGGGTCGATTCGGGCCACTGGATGAAGCGGGTGAAGTTATAGAGATAGGCGACTTTGAGCGCATTGGCCTGCGCGTCCTCTGCCCGACCCGGCAGGGACGGCAGCGCGATGCCCAGCGCCAGCGGCACCAGCAGCAACAGGCTCGCCACGCAGCGACGCGGCCGGTCGACGAACGTCCTGAGTCCGCGCACGAAGGCTCAGAAGGCGTAGCCGAGGGTGGCCGTAATGGTCCGCCCCGGCCCGATCAGCCCGCGGGCGAAGTCGGTCAGCTCGTTAGCGGGGCAGCGGATGTCCGTGTCGAGCAGGTTGGAGACATGAAGCGCCGCGTAGGGGCCGGCGTCCCTCGGCGCCCAGCGCAGATTGAGCCCGAGGTCCCAATAAGCGGGGACCGGCTCGCCGATGCGCGCCACCAGGCCCTGGACCGGGCCGGCGACGAAGTCCCAGTCCGCCTCCATGCCGTCGACGTAATGGGCATAGGCGGCATAGGTCAGCGGGCCGCGACGCCAGTCGGCCTTGAGCTTGGCCAGCCACGCCGGCGAATAGCCGGGGTCGATGCCGGTCTCCAGGTCCTGGGTCTGCTGCCAGCTCAGGCTGGCGCTGAGATGCAGGGCCGGCAGCGGCTGGTCCTCGGCGATCAGCTCCAGGCCCCGCGAGCGCCAGCGCCCGGAGTTGTCGTCCTGGTTCACGTACAGGCCGGACCTGGGATCGATGCGCTGGATGGTGCGGACCAGCTGGCTCAATCGGTTCTGGAACAAGGAGGCGGTGAGCATCCAGCGGGGGCGGGTCAGGGTGTAGTTGGCCTCCAGGGTCTCGATGCGCTCCGCCTCGGGGAGGTTGAACTGGTCCGTGTCCTGGGAGGCCGTCCCCCAGGCGAGCTTCAACACCTGGTCCGGCTTTGGGCTCCATAGCAGCGCGACCTGACCGTTGAGCGGCGCGGTGTCCTCCACGGGTACCGCCTCTCGACGCGGGACCATGTCCGAGCGCAGCCGGACGATGCGCCGGTAATCGTCGGGCAGGAGGCTCAGACGCACGCCGCCGACCAGGCGCAGGGGCGCGGCGATGCGCCAGCTCGCCTGGGCGAACAGGTCATGGGTGGTCACTGGCTCCAGCTGAACCCGGGCGTCGAACAACGGCGGGATATCCACCCGGTTCTCCACCCCGTCGATATGCAGCAAGCGGTAACCGGCGATGGCGTCGAGGGTTCCCGTGGGCCGCCAATGTAGGTCGAGCTCCAGCTCCCAGCGCTCCGAATCCTGGCGCTGTTCGCCATCGACCTCCGGAAGCACGAAGTCGACCTGGTAGGCGTCGTAATGCTCCGCGCTGTACAGACCGGTGAGCTTGAGCCCGAGGTCGTCGCCGAAGCGGTGGGCGTAGCCAAGCGAGGCATGCAGGGTATCGAGCTGGATACGCGTGCCCTCGTCGAAGGGCGGGGTGAAGGCATAGACGCCGTAGTCGCGTCGGTTGAAACGGACGTTGGCATCCCAGCCCCGCCATTGTGCCGACAGGTCCAGGCTGCCCAGGCGTTGATCCATGTCTCCGTCCATGTCGCGGCGCATCGCGGGGTACCTGGCGAGATTCAGGGCTGCGAGCTGCTCGGGGCTCATCATGTCCGCGTAGGTGCCCGCGAGACCCTCTGTCCGGTAGCTGCCGGCGTTGAGGACGACGAAGCCGTCGTCGAGGACCCGGCCGACGCGACCGAACAGGCGTCCGCTCCGGTTGCTGCCCAGGCTGGCCGAGGCCCGGGGACCGCTCCGATCGATCTGGTTGGTCACCACGTTGATGACGCCCTGAAAGGCATTATTGCCATAGATCACCGACATGGGTCCGCGGACGATCTCGACCCGATCGATGGATTCCACCGGGATGTCCAGGCGCGCGATCTCGGTTCCGGTCAAGGTCTTCTGCAGCGAGGGGTGCTGGGGAACGCCGTTGACCAGGAGCTGCACCCCGCCGCCCACCGCACCGCGGGTGCCGATGAAGCGGTCCTCGATATTGTCGAGCAGGTGGAAGCCGGGGACGTTGCGCAGCAGCTCTTCGAAGGCGATCCAGCCGTAGCGCTCGATCTCCTCCCGGGTGACGATGGTGACGCTGGCCGGGATGTCGCGGATCTCCTCCTCGCGCTTGCCGGCGGAGCGTATCTGCAGCTGGAGCAGGTCCTCGAAGGGGATATCCAAGAGGTCGGCGGCGTGCGGGGCGGCGCCCGCAAGGCGACACCAGGCGCTCAAGAAGAGCAGCGCGACGGCGGCGCATTGCCGTGCGGCCCTTGGCCGCCATGTGTCGCTGTGCATCTGTGCCATTTGGGCCTTGGTCGGATCGTCAGGAGCTGCCTTCTATCGGATCTGCGCCGCCGCGACGGGCCCATCCAACGGATGGTAAGACAACACGTGCCGCGGGCCCAACACAGTCCTTGATCGATCGCCGTCCGGTTTTTCCCGACGGAGATCGCTCGACAGACAGATCCGTGGCCCCCTTCTTACGATACCAATCGCGCGAGGCGCCCGGGAGCCCGAACGAGGCCGCGGGTCGGCACGTTGCGCGGTGAGCCACGGTGTCCAGTCCTGGTCCGTGGATGTATCGGACCTGCACAACGGTACCGACCCCGTCCGGCCAAGGACCTCGGCTCAGAGGATCGGGAGCTTCGTTTGGACGTGACGAGCCTTGTATTCGGCCTGCTGATCGGCTTTCTGCTCATCGGCGTCGTGGTCGGCTGGCTAGGCGGACGCCTGATGCGCGGCGGCCTGGGTCCGCTCGCCAACATCGCCGTCGGCATCGCCGGTGCCTTTGCCGGCGGCTTTCTGTTCGGCCTGGCCCCCCTCAACGTCGAGGACGGGTTGATCGGTGCGCCGATCGCGGCGGCGGTCGGCGCGGCCCTCGTCCTTGTCATCGTCGGCCGGATCAAGAAGGCGCGATCCTGAGACGCCCTACCGGAGACCGCGGCGGGCGACGGCGACCTCGCCGTCTCCGGGTTGCCCGCCAAAGCGTCCGGGCTATGATCGCGGCGCTGCCGACGGCGGCATGATAGCTCTCAGAAAAAATTTTGCTCTTATGGTGGGTTCCTCATGCGTCTTGCGAATCTTTTCGCCGCCTTACCCTTGATCGCAGCCCTCGACTGCGAGGCCGCTCCCTTCTGGGGCGCCACCCGATCGGCACCAGCCGACACGCCCATCGAGGCGCTCCAACCCGGGGAGTTCATCTGGGAGGGGCAGTTGGAGCCACAGGGTCCGGTGGTCGTGGTCGTCAGCCTCCCCGAGCAGATGGCCTATGTCTATCGCAACGGCGTGCGCATCGGCGTCGCCACGGTGAGCTCCGGCAAGGCGGGACACGGCACACCGACCGGCGTCTTCACCATCCTGAACAAGGACAAGGACCATCGCTCCAAGACCTACGGCAATGCACCCATGCCCTTCTCCGAGCGCCTAACGGTGGACGGCGTGGCCCTGCACGCCGGCGGGCTCCCGGGCTACCCCTCGTCCCACGGCTGCGTCCATCTGCCCTCGGAGTTTGCCCGCCTGCTCTTCGGCATCACCCACCAGGGGACCACCGTGGTGATCGCGGGCCAGTCGACGGCACCGCGCTCCGTGGTCCACCCGGCGGTGCTGACCCCGGTGGACGCCGCGACCGGGGTGCCCGAGTCGGACCACACACTGGGCTTGTTCGAGGACTTCCGGTGGGAGCCCGATGCCTCGCCC
>JBGSOR010000448.1:0-13631 GCA_041738985.1 Chromatiaceae bacterium
GGGCGAGGCATCGACCTGCGGCGGGCGGTGGGGACCTCCGCCGCGTGCGGGCTGCCCATCGCCTTGGCTGGGGCCATCGGGTTCGGCGTTGTCGGCTGGGGGCGGGAGGGACTGCCGTCTCCAAGCACGGGCTTCATCTACTGGCCGGCGGTCGGGATGCTGCTCCTCGCCAGCATACCTGCAGCCCCGCTGGGAGCGCGGCTGGCGCACAGCCTGCCTGTGCCGCTCCTGCGACGGGGGTTTGGGGTCCTGTTGTTGGGGGTTGCAGCTCACCTTGCCCTGGGCTGAGGCGTCGAGCCGCTGCCCTCAATCGCCGCCCGGCAGGACCAGCTGCCGATAGAGATAGAGCTGGCCGGACTGGTCGCGCAGCACCAGCCGGCCTTGGTCCAAGGCGTATTCCAGCTCTGCCGCGAACCCAGCCGTTCGATTCCACATCCGTACCCGATCCCCGCTCGCGGCGAGAGAACCGTCGGCAAAGACGCCATTCGGGGCATAGAGCCGATAGCGTCCGGCGCGAACGATCAGTAGCCCGCCCCCCGCGGCCTCCCAAAGACCTTCCAGGGCGGCAGTCGAGCCGGTCGACATGCCCTTCCCGAGCCCGTCTATCATGGACTGCCCCCAGCGGCGGGCTTGGTCCATCCCACCGCCCCCAGCGAAGGGCATGGCCCCGGGCTCGGCACCCGAGCCGGCGAACCCCATGGCATCCATCATGCGTGCCATCGCCTCCGCCATCGCCTCCTGGTCCATGCCCTCGGTCCATGCGCGGGGTCCGTAGACCATCGCAAGGGTTGCAAGGAGCAGGGCAGCCAGTCCTTTGCGCTTGAGCTTAGGCATGGGGCGATAGGAACCGACTGGAAAAGGATTTGGGATCGAAGGTGACACGAGTACGCCAGACCTCGACCGTCGGTGCGCCCGCCCCGTGACCGAACCGCAGCAAACCGCGTATCATCCCTGAGGTTATCCTCGAAATCCGGACCTGGCGCCCGATGACCGCGAGATCGCCCACCGCGGGCGGTCTCGCAGTCTAGCAGACTGGGCCATCTCGAAGGAGCCGGTCCCTGACTCGGGCAACGCGGCGGCCCCGAGGATCGCAAGGGGCATCGATCGGAGCGGTCCCAGGGCCGCCCGCGGGGAAAGCTTCACCGACCGATTCGATCGGAAAGGCGGCGACACATGCGTTGGCGTCCCAGTCTGGCAGAGCTCAGCGGACCCATGGTCCAGACGCAGTCTTGGGCGATTACGCTGGAGCCCTTTCGTAAGGGCATCGATAACGCCCGTGTCGACTGTCTGCTCTCGACCCGCTTTCGAGAGCACGCAGAGGCGACGGTTCGCAACCTGATCCGCGAGGACACCCAGGGCCTATCGCGGCGTGTGCCCAGGCAACTGGTCAGCAGCGAAGACTTGGCCGTTTTCCGGGACAACTACCTAAGTTTGTTCGAGACCGCCCTGGAGCGTAGTGCCGGCAAGGGCTTTCTTGATCGCCTCGTCCTGCTCCAGCTCGCGCTCGTTAAGATCCTGCTCCAACTGTCCGCCCGCGAGACACACGCCGTCCAGGAGGAGCTCAAGGACCAGCTCCAGTCGGAAACCGAAGACCCAAGAACCGCCGACCTGCGCAACCGACTGGTCTTGCTCGCACGCCAGGCCCAGGGCACCCAACGCCGGGTGCTGCAGATCCTGTTCAGACAAATCCGCAAGCTGGAGACGGGACACCTCCAAGATCTGCGCGCCTCCGCGATCGGCTCCCGGTGGCCGATCACGGAGACGATCCTGTTCAACCCCATCCTGCGTATCCCGGACCCAGGCGGGAAGAACGCGCTGGCCTCCGACTACGCCGTCGGCTTGCTCGCGGAGTCCGGCTTAGGCGATTGGCTAACCCGCACGGAGGCAGTCGTCGTCGAGACCTTCGCGCACTATTTGCCCGACTGGATGCAGGGGAACCCGGACCGCCAGCCCGCCGAAGGCAGCGCCGCCCAGCTCCGCCCGGAGCGCCGGGATCAGGGCCAGTTTAAGGGATTCGTAGGCACGGAGATCCTACTCGACCAGTTCGTCCCTCGCCCGGAATATCGCCAGGGCCTCGCCACCTGGCTGGACGAGCCCGCCAACCTGCAGCTGCTCCTCGACTCGGTCCCGGACCGGACAGGGGCCTCGAAAGAGCGCGACCAGGCTACCGGTGGCCTCTGGCGACAACCCGAGTGGACGACCTTCCAGCGGGAAACCCTGGCGCAGCTGCGCGATGGCCTCGAGCGCAGCGGGCTGCGCCCCGTCGTCGAGATCGCCTATGCCCTGCCGACACTGAAGACGCAGCTGGGGCATCCGCTGCCGCTCTCCCTGGTTTTGGACTATGCGCAGGGGCAGATCACCCGAAGCCGCCTGGACAAACGCCTGGGGGCCTTGCGCGCAGGCATAGACCCGGTCGCCGCCCAGCAGGCGCTCGAGCGGATGCTGAGTGCGTTGCGCCGATCGAGCAAAGCGGCCACGGAGGCCCTGCTCGGACGCTATCTGGTGGACTTCCTCACCCTGCGGCGGGACCTCAAGCTCGCCTACAAGACCTATGAGATCTTGGATGGCATTCATCTGGTGGAAGATGCCGACGAGGCCCGCCTCTCCCGCTCGAACCGCAGCCTCTACGAGCTCCCCTCCCGAGGAGAGACCGGCGAGCAGCCACGCCAGATACGCGCGCATGCAGTGGTCAAGGCCGACGTCCGCGGCTCCACCCTAATGACCGAGGAGCTGCGCGCCCGGGGGCTCAATCCGGCCTCCCATTTCAGCCTCAATTTCTTTAACCCGGTCAACAAGCTGCTGCCCGAGTTCGGCGCCGAGAAGCTGTTCGTCGAGGGCGACGCGGTGATCCTGTCCCTCTACGAGTACGCGGATGCGGGCCCGGGGCTCGCCATCGCCCAGGCGTGCCGCCTGTCCCGCAAGATCCTCCAGGTAGTGACGCTGCAGAACCTGCAGAACCGCAAGCTTGGCCTGCCGGAGCTGGAGCTGGGACTGGGCATCTCCTTCTCCCGGCGCGAGCCCAACTTCCTCTACGACGAGGGGCGCCGGATCATGATCTCCAGCGCCATCAACCAGGCCGATCGACTCTCCTCGTGCTCGGGGCTCCTGCGCCGCTCCGGATACGAGCCGGCCAACGCCGCATTCCGCGTCTCGGTGGTTCGCGATGCGGTGGGCGGCGAGCGGGCGGGCCCCGGTCGCGACCTTCTCACCTACAACGTCAATGGCGTAAAACTGGATGAGAGCGCCTTTCTCAAGCTCCAGGAGGAGCTGGCCATGACGCAGTTCCGGCTCCCCCACCGGGAGGCCCCGGAAAGCCTGTTCTTCGTCGGGAGCTTC
The DNA here is from genome assembly GCA_041738985.1 of Chromatiaceae bacterium. GTDB lineage: Bacteria > Pseudomonadota > Gammaproteobacteria > Chromatiales > Chromatiaceae > Thiodictyon. The sequence continues at coordinate 3,337 of JBGSOR010000448.1, forward strand.
GCCGATCCGGAGGGACACCACCACTGGATCGTCCTGCGCCATGCCCCCGTGCTCGACTGGTACGGTGACTCGGTTGGTCCCGTGGAGCCGGACCGGCGGCACTATTTCGAGCTGATCGTCGACGCACACCTGGCGACCCGGGTGCGGCGGCTGGCCGGGACGGTAAAGGGTGAGGCGAGATCGGACCCGACGCTACATTCCACCGCAAGCGAGCGCTAACGGGCGTGAAATCGAACCGCGGGCCACGCCGGCGATCGGTTCGAGTCGGCTTGGGCCTTGGAGCTAGAGCTAACCCTCCGCTACCAAAGCCTCCTTGCCGTTGCCCAGTGTCGCACGCGCTGGGCGCCCGGGTATTTGCACCTCGACCGAATGCTCTAAACGGTCGTCCACCAGTGGAATCGCCGAATCGTCGAGCACGAGGCCGTCAACCGTCACCTGCGTCTCGCCCGGTCCAATGGACCCCTTAGCAGATCTTTCGGCCTGTGCTCGGGTCACGGCAATGCGGTAAGTCGTTTCCCGGTAGCGGTAGCGCAGCCTGAATCCGTCCCAGTCTGCCGGCAGACAGGGCGAGATATATAGAGTGTCAACTTCCAGCCGCAGCCCCAGCAGGGATTCCAGTATCAGTCGGTACATCCAACCCGCCGAGCCGCTGTACCAGCTCCACCCGCCGCGACCGCTATGCGGCGAAACCGCATAAACGTCAGCGGCGACGACGTAGGGCTCAACCTTGTAGGTCGCTATTCCTTGCGGCGAGCGTCCATGATTGATCGGGTTGATCATCGAAAAGAGCTCCCACGCACGCGCGCTGTCGCCCAATGCCGCGAACGCCATCGCCGCCCAGATCGCCGCGTGGGTATATTGCCCACCATTCTCGCGCACACCCGGGACGTAGCCCTTGATATAGCCCGGATTTAGGGCCGAGGTGTCGAAGGGCGGGTCCAGCAGTTGAATCAACCCCAGGTCGCGGCGCACGAGGCGCGCATCCAACGCATCCATCCCCAGACGCGCGCGCTCGCTGTCACCTGCCCCAGAAAGCACAGACCAGCTCTGTGCAATAGAATCGATCTGACATTCCTCATTGCTCGCCGAGCCCAGCGGGGTACCGTCATCGAAGTAGGCGCGCCGATACCAGCCGCCATCCCAGCCGTGCTGCTCGATGCTCTGGCTCACTTTGGTCGCCTCTTGCCGACACCGCTCGACGAAGGCAAGGTCGCCCTGAAGGCGGGCAATCTCGGCGAATCGCATCAGCACGTCATAGAGGAAAAAGCCCAGCCAGACGCTTTCGCCCCGACCCTTCAGCCCTACCAGGTTCATTCCGTCGTTCCAATCCCCGGAGCCGATCAGCGGCAAACCATGCTCGCCGAAGCGAAGGCCGTGCAGGATGGCACGAACGCAGTGCTGGTAGAGGCTCGTCGCTTCGTCGGACAGGCCCGGGAGATCGTAATAGGAGTCGTCCTCTCCGCCGACCAGGCGGCCTTCCAGGTAGCGAACCGGCTCGTCCAGTACCCCGGTGTCCCCCGTCGTCAGGACATAGCGGGCGGTCGCCAAGGGCAGCCACAGGTAATCGTCCGAGCAGCGGGTACGTACCCCCCGACCCGACGGCGGGTGCCACCAATGCTGCGCATCGCCCTCCCGGAACTGACGGCCCGCGCACAGCAGCAGATGCTCGCGCAGAAGCTGGGGCTCGGTGTGGATGAGCGCCATCGTGTCTTGCAGCTGATCGCGGAAGCCGAACGCGCCCCCCGATTGGTAGAAACCGCTGCGCGCCCACAGGCGGCACGCGAGCGTCTGGTACATTAGCCAACCGTTGGCAAGGATATTGACCGCGCGGTCGGGGGTGTCCACTTGCACCGCGCCCAATGCGTGCATCCAATACCGGTGCACGGCGTCCAGGGCGGCCCGCGCGGCCGAGGCCCCCCGGCAATCGTGCACGAAGGCGCTGGCGTCTTCTGCGCCGCGCCCTCCGGCCATGCCGAGCCTGAAAACGATCTCGCGACCTTCCCCCGGAGCCAGATCGAAGCCGACCTGGATCGCGGCACAGGCATCCAAAGCGGCCCCCACCTTGCCGGACAGCCGCGACCGCAACATCGCGGCCGGATTGCGCAAGGTCCCGTTGCGCCCGAGAAACTCGGTCCGGTCGCAGCTGAGGGTTCGGATCCCATCGTCCACGTCGAAAAAAGCCATCTGGGAGGCAAACTCCGTGTTGTAGGGATTACGCGCGAACAAGGCGCCACTGGTCGGGTCGATTTCCGTGATGACATAGGGGACCGTTTTCGGTCGAAGATCGCCGAGCACCCACTCCACATAGCCCGTTGCGGACAACCGACGCGCTTGGTCGGACTCGTTGCGAACCTTCAACACCGAGAACTTGATCGGCAAGTGCAGGGCGACATAAACCCACAGCTCGGAACGGATACCGTCCTCGGTGTGCTCGAAAACGCTATAACCGAAGCCGTGTCGGCTGACATAGGGCGTCGCACCGCAGGCAGGTAGCGGCGTAGGCGACCAGAAGTGGCCGCTTTCCTCGTCGCGCAGGTAAAAGGCCTCGCCGCTCGGATCGCTAACCGGGTCGTTATGCCAGGGAGTGAGACGAAATTCGTGGGCGTTCTCGCTCCAGGTATAGGCCGCACCATTCTCCGAGATGACGGTCCCGAAGTGCGAATTCGCCAGTACATTGACCCAGGGCGCGGGGGTCGCTCGACCGGGCGAAGTCGTGATGACGTATTCGCGACCATCGGGGACGAATCCTCCCAGACCGTTGTCGAAGACAAGATCGCTCCTCGGACGCGCCTGGACCAACGATTCGGCGCGGTGGAGCCGGGTCGGCCGCAGGCGGGGAACCCTCTTCTCCGCTGGGCCGCGTCGGCGGAGCTGTTCCGACAATGTGCCCCAGGTATCCTTGAGAATGGCACGTGCTACTGTCTTGAAGAGGATACGGTCCTCGTTCGAGACCTGATCCGCTGCCCGCACAAAAATACCGCCAGGTCGATCCACGACATGCGCCTCGACGCCCGCGGCAATCAGCCCCAAAATCTGCTCCTGGAGCTGTTGCCGATACCCGGCGCGATCTTCGTTCCAGATCACCAGGTCCACGGCCAACCCTTTCCGGCGCCAATAGGCGTGCGCCTGCACAAGCTGGTGGACCAGCACGATGTTCGCCGGGTCCGCAATCTGCAACAGCACGATCGGCACGTCGCCGGAAACTGCATGACTCCACAGGCCGGATTGCCCGCGCCGATTCTGGCTCAAGACGCTCGCCTCGGCGCGCAAGGATGAATTGGCATACAGGATCGAGCCGGCCAGCCGTCCATAAAGCTGCGCGTCCGCCTGGGTGGCATTGAGCTGTCGCAGCACGACCTGGCTATGGGTCCAAGCCAGATCGAAGACGCGATCCGCCAGCCGCTGATCCTGGTACTTCTCGACCAAACCCAATGCGAACTCGCGGGTGTCGCCGATACCGCTAACCATATCGATGGTCGCCGACCGATCGGGATCGAGTGCAATTCGATAGCGGATGGCAACTATAGGATCGAGCACGGAGCCAGCGCTGCCGGAGAGCAACCCATCCTCGCTGAGCGCTTGGGGGTCAGCGACGGTGCGCCCGCGCCCGATGAACCGCATCCGATCCGTTTCGTAGGACACAGGTCCGCAGTCCGCCCCGCGCACCGTCATCAGGTGAAACATCCAGGGCGACCGCTCGTTTGGAGAGCGCGGCCGGCGGGTGCACAGGATCGCCGGCTGCGGGTGGAGGATCTCGGTCTGCACAAAGAGATTACTGAATGCCGGATGCAGCGCGTCCGCAACGGGTGGCGCGAGCACGACCTCCGTGTAGCTGGTGATCTCGATGACCCGGGGGGTGCGGGAGCGATTGGTGATGCGCACCCGTCGCAGCTCGATGTCGTCCTCCGGCGAAACGACGATCTCCGTATAGGTATCGAGCTCGTGGTCGCGGCGGCGAAACTCCGCGCGCCCCTCCGAGAAGATCGCCTCGTAGCGGTCCGGCTGCTTGAGGGTCGGCTGGTAGGTGTTCGACCAGCACTCCCCGCTCGCCACGTCGCGCAGGTAGCAGAAGGTGCCCCAGGGGTCGCAGGTGGTGTCTTCGCGCCAACGGCCAATCGCCAGGTCCTTCCAGCGGCTGTAGCCGCCGCCCGCATTGGTGACCATCACGTGGTAGCGGCCATTCGACAACAACTGCACTTGCGGCAGCGGTGTGTTGGCGCTGGTGAAGACGTGCACCGGCGCCTCCTGGCCCGTACCGATCGCGCGGAATGCGGTGACCTCGCTGGCGTGCGAATAGAAGGCCGGGGTCTTGGGGATGCGCTCCTGGAGCAGCAGCGCGGTTGCCTGGAACATCGGGACGGACTCGAAGCGCCGCTGCATCGGACGATCCAGCAGCAGATAGCCCAGCGCCAGGAAGCTCATGCCCTGGTGATGGGCCATGAAGGACCGAACCACCGCGCTCGTTTGGCCTCGGGGAACCCGGGATGGCGTGTAGTCGATGGCCTCGTAAAAGCCGAATCGACCCGCGAATCCGGCGGTGGCGAGCCGTTGCAGGTTCACGCACGCGGCTTGGGGCGCTACCATCAGTGCGAGCGTCGACGCATAGGGCGCGATGACCAGATCCTCGGCCAACCCGCGTTTGAGCCCCAGACCAGGCACGCCAAAGGCGCGGTACTGGTAGTTGAGGTGAACGTCGACCGTGTTGTAACCGGATTCCGAGACGCCCCAGGGGACGCCCCGTTGTCTCCCGTACTCGATCTGCCTGGCGACCGCCGCCCGGTAGGTCTGGTCAAGCAGGGTGTTTTCGTAGGTCGGCATGACCAGCAGCGGCATCAGGTACTCGAACATCGAGCCGCTCCACGACAGGAGCGTCGGCTCCCCGGCGGGGCTGGCCAACAGGCGCCCCAGGGAGAACCAGCTCTCCTGCGGCAGCTGGCCCTGGGCAATCGCCACGAAGCTGGCCAAACGCGCCTCCGAGGCCAACAGGTCGTAGTAGCTCGCATCCTGCCGCCGCTCGCCGACGTTGTAGCCGATCGCCAGCAGACGACGCGATTCGTCATACAGAAAGTCGTAGTCCATCTGGGCCAGCTCGCCGGCTTGCAGCGCCAACTGCTCGATCGCGCCGATCCGCTCGCGGGCGCGGCGGCTGGCCTCCCGCACGAGTGGGACCAGGGTACTCAACCACGCGCGCTCGTCTGGGGAGCTCGGGATCGGCCCTGGGAGATCCGCGGCCCGGTGCGGCGAGAAGGCAGGACGCGTGCCGCTCTGGGGAGCGTCGCTCTCTGGCCCCTCGATGACCGCGTCCGCATCGAGCTGCTGCGGGATCATCGGTAGTAGGTCGATCTCAAGTCTGGCCAACTGGTGCAGCGTCGGGATGGCGCTGAGCCGGTGAAGGTCGGCAGGCAGGCGGTGAAGCCCGATCGGCGCGGCCGGAGCCGTAAGCCAAGGCGCGAGAAAGAGCAGATCGTCCAAAATAGCGCGGCATTGCCGAGCCAGCGCCTGCGCCCATCTGAGCGCTTCGCTCCCGGGGCTCGTGCCCAAGGCAAGCGCTCCTTCCTCGGCACTGGTTGCCAACCGCTCCAGGCACTGCCGCGCCGCGTCCAGGGTGGTTGGCCGCGCTTGGGACGCGAAATCCAGCGTCTGTTGGACCCGCTCGCATGGGGCTGGCAGCGAGCCCTTCGCCGCATCCGTTAGGACTTGGAAGGTGTCGCTAATGCCCTCCAACCACCGCGCACCCAGGATCGGGGCGTCGCACAGTGCGAGCAAACCTGGCTGCAAGGTCAGCAGATGACCCGCGAGGTTGCCGCTGTCCACCGACGAGATATAGACGGGTGGCAACGGTTTCAGGGACTGGGTGTCGTACCAGTTGTAGAAGTGGCCGCCATGTCGCTCCATGCCTGCCATTGTGCTCAATGCACGCTGCGTGCGGTCGATGAGCCGTCCGACCGGGAGGTAGCCGAAATCGTAGGCGGCCAGATTAGCCAGCAACGACAATCCCATATTCGTCGGCGACGTGCGATGCGCGACCACCGGCACGGGATGCTCCTGGTAGTTGTCCGGCGGCAGCCAGTGATCGTCCGGTCCGACATGGGTCTCGAAGAACGCCCAGGTCTTGCGTGCGACCGTGCACAGAAAGCGGAGCTGGTCCGCCGTCAAGCGAGCCCGGCGGCGAGCCAGTGGGCGACCGAGCCACCACGCGATGGTGGGCGAGGCCAACCAAAGAAACAGGATAGGCGCCGCCACGGGCAGCGCCGTCGGCTGTAGCGCCGCCAGACCCGAGGCCGTCGCCAAGGCGAGCGCGGGGGCGGCCCACATCGTCCGGTGAAATCCGATTAAACCCCGACGCGCACGCTCTAAGTCGCCCGACGGTGACCATTCGAGCAGTCTCCGGTGGCTGACCCGCATGCGCCACAGGGTGCGGACTATCGCATCCAGGCTGAAAAACGCCTCGAAAGGGAGGCAGACGAGCGTGAATACGGCCTGTGCCAACTGCTGGCCCGCCGCGCGGACTGCGGCGGCGAGATATTGGGTCCAACGCACATCGCCCGGCTTCTGCAACAGGCTCAAGAGCGCGGTCGCCACCGAGGGGACCAGGACAATGCCCAGGACCGACAGGGTCCAGAGCCAGGCCGAAGGCAGCAGGTACCAGCCCGATACGAGGAGCAGAGTCAAGGCGGCGGGCACGAGACTGCGCCGCAGGTTGTCGGCGAGCTTCCAGCGCGATAGTCCCGAGAGCGGGTTCTCTTGCGGGCGTCCGTCGAGACCGGGGACCTGCGGCAGCAACCACCTCGCGATCTGCCAGTCCCCGCGGATCCAGCGATGCCGCCGGCTCACGTCCGCGCGGTAGCATGCCGGATAGTCCTCGTACAGCTCCACGTCGCAGAGTAGCCCAGAGCGTGTGTAGCAACCTTCCAGGAGGTCGTGGCTGAGTATCTGGTTCTCGGGAAAGCGCCCGTCGAGCGCCTGCTCGAAGGCATCGACATCGTAGATCCCTTTGCCGATGAAGGAGCCTTCCTGGAACCAATCCTGGTACACATCGGAGACAGCGTGGGTATAGGGATCGATGCCGGCGTCGCTCCCGTACAACCGCGCATACCGCGACCGGTTGGCGCCAGGCAGACTGGCGGCGACGCGAGGTTGCAGGATGCCGTAGCCCTCGCAGACGCGACCTTGGTCCGCGTCGTAGCGCGGCCGATTGAGCGGGTGGGCCATGGCTCCAACCAGCTCCCAGGCCGCGTCGCGCGGGAGCTGGGTATCGGTGTCCAGGGTAATGACGTACCTCACGCTCGACAGGATCGTCGTATCGCCGACGACCCGCGAGAACCGGTCTCCGGATCGATCCCCGGATGGATCTCCGGCGCGACCGAGAAGCAGCGCGTTCAGGTCGGCCAGCTTGCCGCGCTTGCGCTCGTAGCCCATCCAAACCCGCTCTTGCACGTTCCACCGACGCGGGCGGTGGAACAGGAAGAAGCTGTCGCCGCCGGCCCGCGGGTACTTTTCGTTCAGCGCCTCGATCCCCTGCGCGACCAGCTCCACGAGGGCCTCGTCCCCCGGCAGCGTCTCCTCCTGCGCATCGCGAAAATCGGTCAACAGGCCAAAGTGCAGGCTGCCGTCCCGATTGGCCAGGAAACGAACTTCCAGCGCCTCCACCAATGCCTCGATACTCGAGGCGCTGGTAAGCAGGGTCGGAGTCACCACGAGGGTCCGGACCTCCGGTGGAATGCCGCCGGACAGGTCCATGCGTGGCAGCGGTTGGGGCCGGGCCAGTAGGGTTGCGAGCCAGTTCACCAGCGACACCGCCAGATGGCTCGTCCCCAGGAGCGCGAGGATTCCAAGGGGCACGAACAGCGAAGCCGACAGGTCTTCGGTCTTCGCCTGCGACAACAGGCTCCAGGTGAAGAGCGCGGCGAGCAGCGCGATCGCACCCAGATACAGGGACAGAGTGAACCGGCGAACGCCTTTTTCTAGGGCACTCAGGATACCCAAGCGCGCCTGCACCCTAAACTCGAGCGCAGCCAGTCCGCGGTCGACCAGATAAAAGCCCACATGCGCGGCCCGTTCGCCGTCGTTGGGCTGGGCCTGTCCCAAGTCTGGCCGCAGGACCGCGCCCTCCCGCGCCAGTTCAATCGCGTGTCGTGCCACTTCGCCTTCGGAAAACGGGGTGGTCTTGGCGACCTTTTCCACGACGTGCCGGTAGCGGTCCCGGGTGGCGAAATCCATCCTGCCGTAGATCCCGCCGGGATCGTCTAGCAGGGTTTGCTCGACCACGCTCTGCTTTTCGACGAACTCGCGCCAGTCCATCGCGCCCAGGAAGCGGAGGCTGCCGATGCTGTTGCCGATGGAGACCTGGTCTGCGGCCTGCTGCTGGTTATCCACCTGAACCGATTGCTCGATCGTCAGGCCCGACTCGGAAAGCTGCTGCTCGATCCAGGTCAACGGCAAGGCCAAGGCGGGACTCTGACCCTGCAGTCTGCGCGCCAACTCGGCCACAAAGGCACTCGACATGGGTGGGCTCGACCGCGCCATATCCGCAACGACCAAGATCAGATTCTTCGGGTCGCTCTCGGCCATGGCCGTCATCCGGTCGGCCCACCCGTCGGCCAGATTCCGGTCGCTGCGGCTGACACTGATCAGGGCGGCGACGCGTCGGAGATTCTCGATCAGCGCCAGCCGCAGCATGATCGGAATCGCCCAAAGCTCGCCCAGCTTGAGAGGAGTGACCGTTTGGTAGGCGGCTACGAAGCGACTCAGGTTCTCCGGATCCACCCGTCCGTCACCGTGCGCGATAATCTCCAGCGCGATGTCATAAGTCCGGGGCAGCCCGGCCGATGGCCCGCTGCGCAGGCGCGGGAGCTCCCGGCTGTAACCCTTGGGCAGATGCCTCTTGGCAGCACGTACTTGTTCTTCGATGAGATAGAAGTTGTCGAGCAGCCACTCCCCGGCCGGCACAATCCGGCGATTCTCCGTCACTGAGACCATGAGTAGCCGGCAGACGCCGATGAGGATCCGCTCGTTCTCGGTCAACCGAGCCAGAAGCCGGTCCGGAGCACGGGCTGGAGTGAGCGCGTGCGCCGCCGCGAGGCTCTTGCCGTGCTGCTCCATCTGCACGGCGCTGAATAGCTCCGAGCGCAACGGCGGCTCGTCGCCGACCCTCTGTTTGGTCAAGCCGTTGCCACGGAAGCGATACCTCATCTGGAGCCAGATATCGGGAATAGCCATATGCGCGGAAGTCCATGAGAATAAAGAGAACGCTAAACCCGCGCACCCGGTTCGGTCTGTACGGGATCGCACATGGTCAGGGATAATCGGCGGCGACGCTAGGGCGGCCGGGTTGGCGGGCGGGTCACGCGCGGGACGTGATTCTCCGCCTGGTCCTGCAGGCACCGGAGGGTGCGGACCAGGCGATTTTATACCGAGCCCATTCCGAATCCGCGTTTTACGTGGGAGCGCCGCCCTCTGCGCGACTTAACTGGTGGCGTGGATCTGCGAGTGCTAGAACCCTGACGGGAAAGAAATCGTCTCTACCCGTCACTCGGTGCGCTCGACTCCCGGCACCGGCGGCAAGAGCTCCGCAATCCGCACCGGCGCCAACCCCAGCCGCGCCCCATAGATCACCCGATAGGCAAGCACCCGCTCCACATAGCCGCGGGTCTCGTCGTATGGGATCGAGGCGATCCACAGGTCCGCGTCCGTGCACGACCGCGGGAGCCACCGGGAAACCCGGCTCGGACCCGCGTTGTAGGCCGCGGTGGCGAGTGCCGCGTGGCCGAACCGGTCGCGCATGCGGGCCAGGTAGGCGCTGCCCAGGGCGATGTTGGGGGCGGGGTCCAGAAGATCCGATTGGCCCGGCGGACTGCGGTCGAAATCCATGTCCTTGCTTAGATCCGGATCCTGGGCAAGCTCGCGGGCGGTGGCGGGCATGATCTGCATGAGCCCCAGCGCCCCCACGGGCGAGGCGACATGCGGGGCGAAAACGCTCTCCTGCCGGATAACCGCCATGATCCAGTCATCCGTCAGGCCGGTCTGCCACGACTGCTCCTCGACCAAATCCTTGAAGGCCAGAGGGAATCGAAGGCGCAGGTCGTCCCAGTAGTCGGTCCGGGCGAGCGTGAAAATGGCCTGGTCGTGCCAGCCGAGCCCATCCGCCACCAGGGCCGCGGCCATGAGATCCGGTTTGTCCAGATCCCGGGTCAGGGTCCGCCACTCTCGCCGCATATCGGTCTCCCGGCCCAGGCGCTTGAGCTCGCGGATGCGGGCCAGGGCCGGACGCGCCGCCATGCGCTGGGCGCGCTCGG
>JBGSOR010000321.1:0-15698 GCA_041738985.1 Chromatiaceae bacterium
GCGCCGTGGGTACCCGCCGCGTCGAAGCGGCCCGGAAAGAACCGGTCGATGTCGCTCAAGGGCCGGCCGCTCACCAAGGCCAGGGCCCCGCCCAGTCCGCGGGCGAGGATCCCGATCCGCGCCGGGAGCCCGGTCGGCACCTGCACCGCCTGGGGCTCCAAGGCCAGATCCAGCAGGGTCCCGTCGATATCCAGGAAGAGCGCCCAGTCTTCCGACCAGGTGGGACATGCCCTTGGGTCTGGTGGAGGGCTTGGGAGCGGGGTCGCTGGGGGGCCTCTCATCGGCTACCTGCCCGCCGTCGCCGGCCAAACGGGGCGCTGACGTGATCGATCTGCTCTTGGATGCGCTGGCGCTTGCGCAGGCGCGCGGCCTCCAGGAGCATCCGCCCCGCCCAGAAATAGACGTTGTGCTCGCTGACCAGGGCGCGCATCAGGCGCATCCGCTCCCGCCGCTGCTCGCGCGGCATCAGCAGCCCGAGATGGAGCGCCTCGGCCATAGCGCGGCTGTCATAGGGGTTGACGATCAAGGCTTCCAACAGCTCCCTGGAGACCCCGGCGAAGCTGCTCAAGACCAGCACGCCGTCTTCGTCGTCGCGGGCGGCCACGAACTCCTTCGCCACCAGGTTCATGCCGTCGTGCAAGCTGGAGACCAGGCACAGATCCGCTGCGCGGAAGAGGGTGAAGACCTGCTCGGGCTCGTGGTGTCTGGGGACGAGGACGATCGGCCACCAGCCGGGCCGACCGAAACGCTGGTTGACCGCCCCGGCCACCGCCTCGGCCTCTGCCTGGGTCTGGCGATAGCTCGGCAGGCGGCTGCGGGTCGGGGCGGCGACCTGCAACAGGCTGAAACGGCCGATCCATTCGGGATGGTGCTCGAGCAGGCTCTCCACGGCACGGAACCGGTCGGCAATGCCCTTCGTGTAGTCGAAGCGCTCGACGCCCACGGCAAGCAGCACATCGGGGTCCAGCTCAAAGTTACGGCGCACCATCGTTCGGCAATCGGGCACGGGCGGCTGGCCGGCCAACGCGGCGGGCGGCCACTCGATCGAGATCGGGTAGGGTCGCACCAGGGTTACCCGGCCGCCGGTACGCGCGGAGCTCTGCTCGCGATCGATGCGGCACTCCAGAAAATGATCGACCGAGTCCAGGAAGTTCAGGCAATGGAACTGGGTGTGGAACCCCAGGATCGTACTGCCGAGCATCCCTTGCAGGATCTCCTCGCGCCAGGGACAGATGCCGAAGACCTCGGGATTGGGCCAAGGGATGTGCCAGAAGGTGATGATGGTGGCGCCGGGCAGGCGCTCCCGGACCATTTGGGGCAACAGGGCGAAGTGATAATCCTGGACCAGCACGAGCGGATTGGGGGATTGAGACTCGGCCACGACCGCCTCGGCGAACTTGCGGTTCACCGCCACATAATGCTCCCAGTCGGAGGCACGAAAGGTGGGCCGCACGAAGACGATGTGACACAGGGGCCAGAGCCCCTCGTTCGCCAGACCGTAGTAGTAACCCTCCTGCTCCTCGTCGGAGAGCCAAACCCGGCGCAGGGTGTAGGCCGGTGCCTCCGGGGGTACCTGAATGCGGTCCTGCCGATCCACGGTTTCCGCGTCTGCCGAGCCGCTCCCGTGGGCGATCCAGGTCCCGCCGCAGGCCCGGACGATGGGCTCCAGGGCGGTCACCAGCCCGCTGGCCGGGCGCTGAGCCCGGATGGTCTCGCCCTCCCGATTGTGGATGTAGGGCTCGCGGTTGGAGACCACGATGACCTCGGCCCCGGGCAGCTCCGATTTGAGCAAATTCCGGAGGGTATCCGGACTCCAGTCGACCCGGATCGCCTCGGAGATCCCGCGCGGCACGTCCAGGTCGCGGAGTATCTCCCGCATCTCCCCCACCAGCCGTGCGATCTCCGGCTCGGGCGAGCGGCCGTCCGTGTCCCCGTTCTTGAGCGGAGCCAGTCCCTTGCGCACGGCCCGAACCCAGCCCCGCAGCGTAATCCGGGCAACCAGCAGGGTGACCGCTGCAATCGACAATCCGAGCAGGGCGAGAACGGCGGTCAGGTAGAGCTCCAGCTTGGCGCCGCGCCCCTCGATGAAGCTCAGGTCGTGGACGATCACCAGGTCGCCGAGATCGGCTCCGTCGTCGCTCAAGGCGAAGGCCGAGGTGAGGACCGACCCCGTCTCAAGCGGCTGCACCTTGTAGGCAGTCTCGGCCCCTAGCCGCGGCGGACACTCCAGCGTCTTAGGCCAGGCGGGCGAGCTGTGGATCAGGCGACCGTCGGGAGAGCACAGGGCCACCGCCAGGAGTCGCTTGTCCTGTGCCATGTTCTTAAAAAGAGCGTCGATCCGCTGACCGGAGGAGTCTTTCGCCAGGCGAACGACCATGTCCTGGACCGAATCGAAGACCAGCTGGGAGCGCATCTCCACGTCGGTGCGGAACCAGCGTTGCATCAGCTCGCCCATTAGCGAGGTGGTCGCCCATGCGATTCCAACCAATACGAGGAGCAGCGGGACCAGGAATCGCAGTGCCATACGCATGGTAAACACCTCCGGCGAATCGGCTTAGCCCGGGCCGGGCTCCCAACCGGCAGAGTGGAGAGGAGGCGGCGCGTGCCGTCAGGCGCGAACCGCATAATCCTTGCAGATTGAATATAGCCGCTGTTGCTGCTCGGCGCGGCCATCCCAGCATACCAGATTCCGCGGGAACACATGGCGACGATAAGGGTATCGGTCCTTCGTGGAGCTCGTGACCGAGGGTCTCGCGCCGGCCGGGCGATGGCAAGCACGGGGAGGCGTTTTGCTTGATCGTCCACTGCAACTTGATGCCCAGCCCGTTGCCCCAACAGTCACCGGCGGCAATGGACCAGGCCCCGATACCAGGGGCTTCCAGATATGCGAAGCGTTCCGCTCGCCGAACCACGGAGAAGCTACAAATGCAGCTCAATACCAAGGCATTCGCGCTCGCGTTCGGTATCCTCTGGGGAATTGGAATATGCTTCCTGACCTGGTGGATTATCGCATTCGATGGCGCTACCGGAGAGCTCACGCTCATTGCCAATTTATACCACTGACGTGGCGTCCGGATCGGGATCGATCAGGGTGAGAAGGGTCCAGCCGGCCGCGGGCTCGAGGGGTGTCTCGGCGGTAAAGACCTCCAGGCGTCCCTTAGGGTCGAGCGCAAAGAGCAGGGTAGCCCGCACGCCGTGCATCGCCCGGAAATCGGCGAGGGTGAATGTGTCCGTCAAGTTGGTTCGGCGGATTTCGGCGCCACGGTCGAGCCGCCGGGACAGGTCCCAATAGCCGATCTCCTCGCCAAACGCGGTTCGTCCCGTACCTGCGGTCTCCCAGCGACCGCTCCCGGGCGTGGTTGGCCCGACCCTCAGGGCGAATACGCCCTTCGGACCGAACACGCTCTTGTAGCGGTTAGACGCCAGAGCGTTAAGGTGTGCATCGGCCGTCGCCGCCAGCAGTCGTCCCAGTCCGGAGGTATCGAGATAGACTTCCGCGTTCTGCGACAGCGGGTTACCGTAATAGGCCCTCAGCCCTGCCATCCGCGTGCTGCTGACATTATCCCACACGGTATCGCACAAGAGGACCGGGATCTGCTCCCGATCGAGCGCCTGCCCCAGGGCTCGGGCAACCGGGTTGGCCCCGACGATTAAGAGACCTTGGGCCTCGGGCGCTGACGCGTTGAGCAGGCGCGCCAACCGAGCGGCGGTCAGGCTTTGCAGGACCACGGTGCCGATGATGACCGCGAAGGCGAGCGGCACCAGCAGCCCGGCCTGCTCGAAGCCGCGCTGCTCCAGCTTGAGGGCGAAGAGCGCGCTGACCGCCGCAGCGACGATGCCGCGCGGCGCAATCCAGGCGAGGAGGGCGCGCTCGCCCGAGGACAGTGCTGATCCCCAGGTGCCGTAGAGCGCCACAATGGGTCGAGCGATGAGCTGGATCGCCAGGAAGACGCCGACCACCTCCCAGCCGAGCGCCTGGAGCTCGGCGAAGTCGAGGCGCGCCGCAAGCAGGATGAACAGCACTGCCGTGAGCAGCAGCGACAGGCTTTCCTTGAACTCCAGGATCTCCTCGATGGGTACCCCTTTGCGGTTGCCGAGATAGATGCCCATGACGGTGACGGCGAGCAGTCCCGATTCCTGCGCGACCGTGTCCGCCAGGGCGAAAACGCCGAACACCGTGGCCAGTGTCTGCGCGTTGAACAGATAGGTCGGCAGCCAGTCGCGCCGCAAGGCTTCGCCCAGCAGCCAGCCGCCCGCAAGCCCCGCAATGGTGCCCGCCGCGATGGTCTCGGCGAAGGTCGCCAGGGTTGAGCCCAGGGCGCCTCCGGCCCCCGAAGAGATCACAAACCCCAGCACGAGCACGGCAAGTAAGGCGCCGATCGGATCCACGACGATCCCCTCCCAGCGCAGAACCCCGGAGACCTGGGGAGAGGGCCGGACCGTGCGCAGCATGGGCATGATCACGGTAGGGCCGGTGACGACCATGATGGCGCCGAAGAGGGTCGCCAGCTCCCATCCCAGGCCCGCAATCAGATGTGCCGCCAGGGTGGCCACGATCCAGGTCACCAGCACCCCGCCGGTCACGAAACGGCGTACGACCCGCTCGAGCCCGCGGATCTCCGCGAACCGCAGTGTCAGGCTGCCCTCGAACAGGATCACCGCAACCGCGAGCGACACGAAGGGAAAGAGCAGTGGGCCCAGCAGCCTGTCCGGATCGAGCCAACCCGTGGTCGGGCCGATCAGGATGCCGGTTAGCAGCAGAAACAGGATGGCAGGCAGGTGTAGCCGCCAGGCGAGCCACTGGCAGGCGCTACCGAGTACGGCGACGGCCGCAATGGCGAGGATTGCATCGTGGCTCAACGGCACCTCCGGGGATCGCTTGGGGCTGGGTCACCCTTTCGCTGGCTGCGGCAACTGCGAGACGAGGATGCAAGCCACGGCTTACCTCGGGGGTCCAACGAGTCAACGACCCCATGCGGCCACTGGCGCCCAGGCCAGGCTCTTCCGCTTTGCGCTCCAAACTGGCCACTTGGGTCCGGATGCCCCCAATATCATCAAGCAATGTGGGTAGACACTAGGGCGCCCGGTCCGGGGTCCGGCCCGCAGATGCTTGCTGGCCGCTTACCGGGAGGGCGTCGGCAGTGCTGCCGTCGCGGCGCACTGCCGGGCCGCCCAGCCGGAACCGATGCCGTCCATGCCTTGCACTTGATGCAGTTTCCTGGGGCTCGAATCTTGCGTGTTCAACTTCGCCGCGTTCGGTCCGTCGAATCAGGGTCGGCGCAGGGCCTCTCGCCTTTCCTAAGAAACTCCCGCCGCGCTCGCCGGCTAGAGGACGAAGCCGAGCGGCTTGGCGTGGCTCGCCGCTCCAGAGACGTTTCTGCGCCTACAGGTGCGGGGCGCGCGCGGCCCGGTGGACGGTTTTTTTCAAACTCTTCGCGATCGATTTCACCCCGGGCAAAACGCTCATCGAGTATCTCGAGCGCGCTCTTCGACTGCCGGCCAGGCGAGCCACGCACAAAAGTCGCTCCGAGCCACACCAGGGCGAGGATCACCGGGATCCAGATTAACCACATCAGCCCACCGCCAAAATACATTCCTGACCCATAGCCCATCATCGCTCGTTACCTCCGCTACAAATCGTCTAACTCACGCATCGTCACAACCTGGTACCCCGCAGCCGCAACGCATTGCCGATGACCGATACCGAGCTGAAGCTCATGGCGGCGGCAGCGATCATCGGCGAGAGCAACAGGCCGAAGAAGGGATACAGCACCCCTGCCGCTACCGGTACCCCGAGGGAGTTGTAGACCAAGGCGAAGAACAGGTTCTGCCGAATGTTACCCATCACCGCCCGGCTCAGTCGGCGCGCCCGCAGGATCCCGCGCAGGTCACCCTTGACCAGGGTCACCCCGGCGCTTTCCATCGCCACGTCGGTCCCTGTCCCCATGGCGATGCCGACCTGAGCCTGGGCCAGGGCGGGCGCATCGTTGATGCCGTCGCCGGCCATCGCCACCACCCGACCCTCGGCCTGCAGCCGTCGCACCACCGCCGCCTTCTGGTCGGGGAGCACCTCGGCCTCGATGCGATCGATGCCCAGTCGGCCCGCCACGGCCTGGGCCGTCGTGCGGGTATCGCCCGTCAACATGACCACTCGCAGTCCTTCGGCATGGAGCCCGCGGATGGCCTCCGGGGTGGTCGCCTTGACCGGGTCTGCGACGCCGATCAGGCCGGCGGCCTGACCGTCGATAGCCAGATACATCGCCGTTTGGCCTTCGACGCGCAGGCCCTCGATCCGAGTGGACAGTTCTCCTACATCGACTTGCCGGTCCGCGAGCAGCCTGCTGTTCCCCAGTATGGCCTTGCGACCCTCCACGGTCCCGGTCACACCCTGGCCGGTAACCGACGCGAACTCATCGACCGCGACCAGGGACACCCCGCGTTCCTGCGCGCCCTGCACGATGGCCGCGGCTAGCGGGTGCTCGCTGGCCCGCTCCAGGCTGCCGGCCCAGCGCAGGATCTGTGCGTCCTCAAAGCCCCCTGTCGGCTCGACCGTCGCCAACCGCGGCTTCCCTTCGGTGAGCGTGCCGGTCTTGTCCACCACCAGGGTGTCCACCTTTTCCAGGACCTCAAGGGCCTCGGCGTTCTTGATCAGGACACCGATTTGGGCGCCCTTGCCCGTGCCGACCATGATCGACATGGGCGTGGCCAAACCCAGGGCACAGGGGCAGGCAATGATTAGCACCGCCACGGCGTTGACAATGGCGTGGGCCAGGCGCGGCTCGGGCCCCCAGAGACCCCAGACCAAGAACGTGGCGGCGGCGATGGCGACGACGGCTGGTACGAAGTAGCCCGAGACCCGATCGGCCAGCTTCTGGATCGGCGCGCGGGAACGCTGGGCCTCGCTCACCATGCGCACGATTTGGGCCAACAGGGTGTCCGCGCCCACCTTCTCGGCCCGCATCAGGAGGCTGCCCGTGCCGTTGAGGGTGGCACCGATGAGCCGGTCGCCGACGCCCCTTTCCACCGGGATAGGCTCACCCGTGACCATGGATTCGTCGACGGCGCTGGTGCCCTCCAGGACCACCCCGTCCACCGGGACTTTCCCGCCGGGGCGTACCCGCAGCACGTCGCCGGGATTCACCGCCTCCAAACCGATATCCTCCTCGGTACCATCCTTGCGAACGATGCGGGCGGTGTTGGGCGCGAGTCCCAGCAGGGCCCGGATGGCGGCGCCCGTGCGGCTGCGAGCCCGCAGCTCCAGCACCTGGCCCAGCAGCACCAGGACCGTGATCACGGCGGCGGCCTCGAAGTAGATCGCCGCCGTGCCGTCCGCGTGACGCATGGTCGCTGGAAGGATCTGCGGGAACAGCAGGGCGACCAGGCTGTATAGCCAGGCGACCCCGACGCCGAGGGCGATGAGGGTGAACATGTTGAGGCTGCGCGTGAGGAGGGACTGCCAGGCGCGCACGAAGAAGGGCCAGCCGCCCCAAAGCACCACGGGGGTCGCCAGCCCCAGCTCGATCCACTGCACGGCCCGCATGGACAGGCCTTGCGGCAGCCAGCCCGGGGCCAGGTCGGCCAGCATGGCCAGCACGAACACCGGCAGCGCGAGCGTGGCGCTGACCCAGAAGCGCCGTGTCATGTCGGTCAGTTCCGGGTTTTGCTCTTCGACCGCCACGGTGCGGGGCTCCAACGCCATGCCGCATTTGGGGCAGCTTCCCGGGTGGTCCTGCACGATCTCGGGGTGCATCGGGCAGGTGTATTCGGTGCGGGTCACCGGAGCGGTCGGTGCAACCGGCTCCAGGGCCATGCCGCACTTGGGGCAGGAGCCGGGTTCCCCCTGTCGGACCTCCGGGTGCATGGGACAGGTGTAGCGGGGCGCCCCAGTCGCACAGCTTCCGCCCGGGCAGGGGAGCGAAGCGCCCGTCTCTTGCCAGCCGCTCGGGTCGACCAGAGGTGCAGGGTCATGGGGGTGCCGGTGGCCTTCGTCGCTCGACTCCGCCCAACCCTCAGGTGTCTCGAGGAGATAGCGTTCGGGGTCCGCCTGGAAGCGGTCGCGGCAATCCCGGCTACAGAAGCCGTATTCCCGACCGGCGTGCTCGGTCCGAAACTCGGCACCCGCGGACACCGACATGCCGCAGACCGGGTCTCGCCGTGCAGTCTTGGATGGATGATCCGTAGCAGGAGCTTGCACCATCTCGGCCTCCTACGCTGGTGGAACAATCGGTCCGGTCGCCCGCTCCGTCGGGCGGGCTACTCCGCGGGGTGGGCGGTTGGAGCGGACGCCTTCCTCGCAGGAACCGGTGGCGATCAGCTGCGCTTTGGTCGGCGACCCGATCACCGCCGTTTGGCCCCCCTACTTCTTCTGCTGCAGCTCTACCAGCTGACGCAGCAGAGTCTCCATATTGGCCCTGTGCGCCTCCATGCGCTGCATGTGCTCCTGCATCATGGCGGGGCTCATCATCATGCCCGGGCGCATCATGCCGGTTTGTCCTTGCATGCAGGGCATCCCGCCGGATTGCACCATGCCAGGTTGGCCTTGCATCATCGGCATGTCGCCCATGGGCATCGCGCCCGGTTGCATGGCACCTGGCGCCTGCCCCTGCATCATCGGGGCCGACACGCTTGGAGGTGGCTTGGTTTGATCCGGTGTTGGCGCCTGGGCGAAAGCGGGGTACGAAACGGCCAACAAGAGCGATGCGGCCGAGATACTCGCGATCGATTTCATGTCTGTGTCTCCGATTTAGTAAAACGTCGAGTCAGCTCAGGCAGCCGTGAGGGCGTCGCGTACCCGCTCCAACCGCCCGCGTACTTCCGAGGCGATCTCGGCGATCTCCGGCCTGCCCACCAGTTGCAGGACTGCTTGCGGGTCCATGAAGGCGACGACGATGGTGCCGTCGGCCTCTTCGCGCACGACCACATTGCAGGGCAGCAGCAGCCCGATGTCGGGCTCCGCCTCCAGGGCCCGATTGGCCAGGGGGGGATTGCAGGCGCCGAGGATGCGGTAGGGCCGCTTCTCGACCCCCAGCTTGGCCTTCAGCGTGGCCTGTATGTCGATGTTGCTCAGGACGCCGAAACCTTCGCCCTTCAGGGCCTCGGTGACGCGGGCGAGGGCCTGATCGAACGGCACCTTCAGTGTGGAGGAAAATCCGTACATCGCATGGAACTCCTCTGTCGGGTGTGAAATCGGGACGCCAGCCTCAGGCCGACGCAGCTTGAGGGGGTGCGGCACGCAGCCAGGCAGACTATTCGACACCAGAAACAGGCCCAATGCTCGCCTGACCGCCGCCGCGATCATCGGGCCGAGCAGGCAACCGGACAGCGGTTAGAGGACCCCGGCGGACAAGGGTCACCGCGGCAGGCTCAGTTCCGCAATCAGCCCGCCACCGTCCCGGTTCTTGAGGGCCAGATCGCCGCCGTGGGCACGGGCGATGTTGCGGGCGATGCCCAGGCCCAGTCCGGTTCCCCCGGAGCCGCGCCCGCGTGAGTCCTCAAGGCGGAAGAAGGGCTCGAAGACCCTGTCCATCGCATCCGGCGGGATCCCCGGCCCGCGGTCGGCGATGGTCAGCGTCACTGCCTGGTCTGAATCCCGCACCGCGATCTCCGCCTCCGCCCCATAACGCAAAGCGTTGTCGAGCAGATTGCCGATGCAGCGCTTGAGTGCGAGTGGTCTACCCAGGTAAGGCCTCTCAATTTGCCCGCGCAGACGGACCCGCTCACCTGGCTCGTTGGCATCGTCACGCACGCTCTCGAGGAGCGCCATGAGGTCCAGGGTCCTGGCCTCTTCCCGACTCTCGGTGCCTCGCATGAAGTCGAGCGTGGCCTCGACCATGGTCTGCATGTCAACGATATCGCGCCGGATCTTCTCCCCCAGTTCCTCATCGTCCAGCAGATCGGCCCGCAGGCGCAGACGCGTGAGCGGGGTCTTGAGATCGTGGGAGACGGCGGTCAGGGTCCGCGCCCGGTCCTCGACGAAGCGTCCGATCCGCCGCTGCATGGTATTGAAGGCGCGCGAGGTCTCGGCCACCTCGACCGGCCCGGTCTCCGGAAGGGGTGGACGGTGGATATCCTTCCCCAAGGCGTCGGCGGCACGGCGAAGGTCGTCCAGGGGCCGCACGATCCAGCGCACCGCGACCAGCGAGAGGGACGTCACACCGACCAGCAGGATCCCCAGGGTGATCAGCATCTCCACCGGCCAGTCGAACAGTTCCGACGGTATCCGGCGCTCGAACCAGACCCAGGAGCCGTCGCGCAGCCGCGCCTGGACGACATAGTGGCTGGCCATGGCGTGCTCCCCGTTCCGCATGGCCGCCGCCGAGCCGCCCATCCCCATCATGGGGTGACTGCCCATGGGTCCGCCCATGACGAAACCCGCGAGTGCCACCCGAATCTCGATGTCATGGCCGAGGCGCTCGCGAAGCTGCCGGTAAACCAGCTCGGCGCCGGCTGAACGGCGATTATCCGAAGGCTCCTGCAGCGGGCCGTTCGCGAGACCGATGCGGGTCTGGGGGCCGCTCAACACGGGCAGCAGGCGCCTGCGTTCGCCAGGCGGCAGGGCGTCCAGGAGCTGGACGATGCCCACGGTGCGCTCGATCACGTCGCTATGGATCGTCTGATAAAGAATGTGACCGCGGTCGCGCAGCTGCACCCCCGCGGACAGCAGCACCGTCGCGGTGAGCCCGGACAGCAGCACCAGGGTGAGGCGGCCGAACAGTGACCTCGGCGGCAGGCGCATGGCGGTGCGCTCTAGCGGACCGGGGTCACCCGGGCGGCGAGCATGTAGCCCCGCCCCCGGACGGTCTTGATCAGCTCGGGCTCGCGGGCATCGTCGCCCAAGTGCCTGCGCAGGCGCCCGATCAGCACGTCGATGCTGCGATCAAACGGACGCGCGTCCCGTCCCTGGGTCAGGTCGAGCAACTGGTCGCGGGTCAGCGCCCGGTTGGGATGGATCAGGAGTGTCTGCAGCAGCCGGAATTCGGCTTGGCTCAGGGGCACCACCAACCCGTCGGGCGAGGTCAGGTGCTGGGTGCGGGTGTCCAGTGTCCAGCCGTTGAAGGCGAGGCGCTCAGGCGACTCCGCAAGTGGATCCACGGGCAGATCGCGCACGCGCCGCAGCACCACCTTGATGCGGGCCAGCAGCTCGCGTGCGCTGAAGGGTTTGGCGAGATAGTCGTCGGCGCCCATCTCCAGACCCAGCACCCGGTCCATCTCGTCGCCCCGGGCGGTGAGCATGATCACCGGCACTTTGGAGCGCGCGCGCAGGTTGCGGCAGAGCTCCAGGCCGTCCACCCCCGGCAGCATCAGATCGAGCACGATTAGGTCGACCCGGGAGCGCTCCAGGGTCATCCACATCCCGCCGCCCTCCCCGACGGCGGTGACCTGGTAGCCGTTCTTCTCCAGATACTGCCTGAGAAGAAGCCGGATCTCCGGGTCGTCATCCACCACCAGGATGTGGTCTGCAGGGTTGTCCATGAAGCGCACTCTAGCCGATCTCGGGGTCTCGTCGCTCGGCGAACGGTAACGCCGTGTAAGCGGGCGGTGGGTTGTTACACGGGATTACAAAGAGCCCCTTTGCTGACATCCGCCACTTACACCGGCGGGCTTTAATGATCCTCGAGCCGAATCGGCCGAGCACTGTAACCCGCTGACAGCAGAATCACTTGGGAGAAGGTCATGAGAAAGTCGAACAGAACGCTCTTTGGTCTGGTTACAGCGTCCGTGCTGACCATGGGCGCGGTCACCGGCGCGCCGGCCGCCGGCACCCAGGGTTCGGCGGCCGGTTACCCCGGGATGTATCCCGGCATGTACCCGGGGATGATGGGTGGCCAGGGCGGCATGATGGGCGGGTCCGTGTCTGACACGACCGCACGACTCACCGAGATCAAGGGTGAGCTCGGTATCACCCCCCCGCAGGGGGACGCCTGGAAGGCCTACGAGCAGGCGGTGATCACCCAGTCGGCCCTAATGAACGCGCACCGCCAGACCATGTGGAGCGGACCCATGCCGCCGCCGATCGACCAGCGCGCGGCGATGCATCGGCAGGGCACGGAGGCGTTGCAGCAGACGGCGCAGGCCGCCCAGGGTCTGTACCAGGTCCTGACACCGCAGCAGAAGGCCCGGGCCGACGACCTGCTCCTATTCCAGCCCGGACGGGGTATGGCTTGGTTCGGTCGCCGATGATACGCATCGCGATGATGAGGATCTCAAATGCCGCGGGGACGCGATCGCCGCGGGGAGGGTGAGCACGTGATGGGTAGCGGTTGGGGTGGCTGGGGATTCGGTTTCCCGGGGTTGGGCATGATTGTGGTCTGGGTCCTGATCATTGTGCTCGCCGTCTGGTTCGTGCGCGCCTTCGTCGGCACCGGGACCGATGCCGGCCCGAGCAAAGGCAAGAATGCCAGGCAGATCCTGGACGAGCGCTACGCCCGCGGCGAGATCGATCGCGACGAATTCGAGCAGAAGCGCAGGGACCTGTCCGGTTGATCCGCTGCCGTCGAAGCGATGGCCCACGAAGCTGCTCTGCATTTGATCCTGGCACAGGGTGCGGACTTGGTCCCGCCCGCACAGGACATCGATGGGACTTGACGACGATGAAGCGAACCACCTCGGCCTCGTCCAACACAAACAGCGGTGCCACCATCCGGTTGGCGGTGCTGATCCTGCTCGCGACCGGCCTTACCCTGTTCGGATGCGTCTCTCGCCCTGAGTCAGGTTCGGGCGCCCCGCCCCGGACAGTCGTGAGGGTGCCGGGGCGTGACCCGGCGCTGATGGGCGGCTACGGGATGATGGGTGGTCCTGGGATGATGGGTGGCTACGGGATGGTGGGTGGCTACGGGACGGTGGGTGGTCGCGGGCCGGTCGGCCAGCCCGACGCGCAGCGCCGCCGTCAAGCCACAACGGCCGGGGTCCCTGCGCCTTACCGTGGTGTGAAGGACCCTCTACCGAACACCGCCGCGATCGTCGCCGCGGGCAAGAACCTCTACGCGGCCAATTGCGCGGCCTGCCACGATGCCCTCGGAGAAGGCAATGGACCCGCCGGGTCCGGACTCTCGCCTGCGCCTGCAAACCTCCGCGCCCTGGTGCACAGCCCCATGGGACGAGACGACTATCTGATGTGGGCCATCAGTGCGGGCGGCGGCGCATACGGCACGGGCATGCCCGCGTTCAAGGATTCTCTGCCCGAGGACGCACGCTGGAAGATCGTCCGTTATCTGCAGACCCTGTGATCACGACACCGTTGATCCGAGGCCCTGCCCACGGGCTGACACGGCCGCGAGACGTGCCTACTTGATCCGCGGGCCATGCGCAAACGCAAGCGGGCGGAATAACCCGCTCGCTTTCCATCGCGAGGTCAAGCCATGAAAGATGTCCTCCTGTTCTTGCACCCGACCTTCGGGGTCTTGGGTCTGCTTGCCGCCGTTTGGGTCTTTGTCGAGGCCCTCAACGCGACTGACGGCAACCACCGGCGGCTCTGGCTCGCCAGCCTTGCCGTCGCCGCGTGTTTCGTCTTGGCGTGGTTCCTTGGCGGTTGGTATTACGTGGTGTTTTACCACATCGACAAGGCGCTCATCCTCCAGGGGCCGTACCCTTGGGCCCACAGCTTCTTCATGGAAACGAAGGAGCACCTGTTCTTCATCCCGCTGATCCTGGCGCTCTACCTGCCCCTGGTGGCGCGCCTCAGGCTCGACCTCAATCGTGCCGCCCGGGTCATGGTATTGGTCGTCGCCGGGCTCATCGTCCTCGACGGGCTGGCCCTCGAAGGGGGCGGTGCAATCATCAACTGGGGGGCCAAGTCGGCGCTAACCGACATCGCGACGGCGCATCCTGCCCCCGCCCAGGTCAAGGGAGAGCAATGATGGCAACACCAGCACAAACATCGGATCGCCATGATGTGGACAAGGGCGCGGCCAAAACTGCAGCTGCATTCGGCGCGGCGGCCGCGATCACCGTGCTGTTCAACGTGGTGCTCGCGTTCGTCAAGGACGCCTATGCACCACTCAACGCCCTCATGGCGCACCTGACCGGTCACCACTGGGTCACCCACGGCTTGGCCGATCTTCTGGTCTTTGTCGCGCTCGGGTGGTTGTTCACTGCCCGGGGCATCCCGGCCCGTGGCCTGACCGGGGGTCTGGTCGTCGCCTTGGGGGCGGCGGTGGTGGTCGCCGGGGCGGCCCTCGCGGGGTGGTTCATCCTGTTCTGACGATCGCGGTGTCGGCCGCGGGGTCCGCGCAGGCCCGCAGCCGGCGGCTCGTGAATCCATGCGGCAACATCCGACAAGAGGAGATGCGGACGTATGAACACGATCAGAGACTTTTCCCTAGGGCTGATACTGGGCGCAACATTGCTGAATACCGCCGCCCTGGCCGAGGGGCCCAAGGTGACCGTGTACAAAAGCCCCACCTGCGGGTGCTGCACCCAGTGGATCTCACACCTGCGGAAGGACGGATTCGAAGTGGAGCCCGTGGACGTCAGCGATCTGGGCGCGGTGAAGTCCATGTCCGGTATCCAGCCGGAGCAGGCGTCCTGTCATACCGCGCAAGTCGATGGTTACGTGATCGAGGGTCATGTGCCAGCCGGCGACATTCGGCGCCTGCTCGCCGAGCGACCGGATGCGCGAGGACTCGCGGTGCCCGGCATGCCCATGGGCTCGCCCGGCATGGACTCGCCGAATCCGGAGCACTACCGGGTCCTGCTGATTGGCAAGGACGGGAGCACCCAAGCGTTTGCGGAACACTGACCCTTCGGGGCTCAGTGGTCCCCGGCTTGTCCGCGCCCGTCTTCAAGCATGGCAAGCGGCAGCCGTTAGGCGGGAGCTGGGGGGCCAGGGTCGTTTAGTTTCGAAGCTCCGCCGGACAACGACGGATTCGCCCCGGTCGAGCGGCGGGGCGCACCTTGCGGGCGAGGACCACTCACTTGTGACTGTGGGTCCGCTCCTGGATTCGATCCCCGACGTGGGTCCGTTCGTCGGGCTGATGGAAACCGCGCGGGCTGCCCGTGCACCACGGCCAGGACCTTCCCCACAACCGGATCGCTCAAGCCGGCGAGCCGTCCCTTCTGGGCCTCGGGCATCGACTGCAGGTAGTGACGCACCGTGGCGATGAACATCAGCTCGCTCAGGCGCAGCAGGACCTCGCGACTGCCCGAGCGTCGGTCGCGCAGCTCCCGCACAGCAAGCCCAATCAGGGCGTCCACCTCGACCGAGTGTCCGGCACTGCGAACGTAGAGTACCGGCGACAAGGCGGCGAGGACCCCGTTGGACGAGGTGCCCGAGATCCTGACCGATTCGGACACGGAGGCCGCCGATGCCCGCCGAGACCTCCTTGCGCTGCTCGACCGGCTGCCCGACCGCCAGCGCCTGCCGATCGTCCGGACCAAGCTCGACGGTCTGTCCGTGGCGGAAGCGGCGCGCGCCACCGGCATGTCCGAGTCGGCCGTCAAAATCGGCGTGCACCGCGGGCTCAAGGCCCTGGCAGCGCTTATCCGAGGAGAGCCATGAGAACCGACGACCTGGTCCTGTTCCTCGCCACCGGGGCCGAGCCGGTGGCATGCCATGCCGTCGGCCGCCGCTACGGCGTTGCCCTGGCGCAGCGTCGCGAGCAGACTGGCCCAAGCGAGGCAAGCCACGAAGCCGAGCTTGACCCAGAACATCGGCAAACGCACTGCCTCTGCCAGATCGGGGCGCACGCCGAGCAGGCCGA
>JBGSOR010000394.1:0-2333 GCA_041738985.1 Chromatiaceae bacterium
CGCGGAGCCGACCCAGGCGCCGGTGTGGGACTTGATCGCCCGGGTCCCGGCGGCATGCCGGCCCGCCTTGACCACGACCACGGGCTTGAGGCGCGCGGCCGCCCGCACACCGCTCATGAAATGCCGCGCATTACGGATACCCTCCACATAGAGCAGGATGCACTGGGTCTGCTGGTCAAGCGCCAGGTAATCCAGGATATCGCCGAAATCGACGTCCGCCGCGGCACCCAGGGAGACCACTGCCGAGAGCCCGAGGTTGCGCCGCTCCGACCAGTCGATCATGGCGGTACAGATGGCCCCGGACTGAGACACCAGGGCCACGTTGCCGCGCCGGGGCATGTCCTCGCCCACGCTGGCGTTAAGCCCGTGCTGGGGGCGCATCACCCCCAGGCAATTAGGTCCGAGCACCCGGATGCGGTTGCGCCGAGCCGCCTCCACCAGCCGGTCCTGAAGCGCCCCGCCCCGCTCCCCCTGCTCCCCGAATCCGGCGGAATAAACCACCGCGACCTTGACCCCGGCGGCCCCGCACTGGTCCAGGATGTCGGCAACCCGCTCTGCGCGGGTGGCGATCAGGGCCAGATCCACATGCTTGTCGAGGGTCTGCAGGTCCGGGTAACAGGGGCTGCCCGCAACCTCCTGAACCTTGGGGTTGATGGCGTAGACCTGCCCCTTGAAGCCGCCGGCGAGGAGATTGCGGAACACCTGTCCCCCGATCGAGCCCTCGCTGTCGCTGGCGCCGAAGACGGCGACCTCGGATGGGGTGAACAGCTGGTCAACATCCGACAAACGCATTGGGATCTGCCCTCCCGGGCACGATTGGGGTTAAGCTTCAAAAGAATCCCGCCCATCCCGGCGGGGAAGCGGCCAGAAGTAACGAGAATCGCCCCGGGGGCAAACGAGGCACCCCGCAGCGGTCACGCATCGGAGGACAAGGTCCATGAACCTCGCCTACATCTCCCACGAGGCCTGCAAGGCCCACCAGATGGGCGCATATCACCCGGAGTGTCCGGAGCGCCTGCATGCGATCCAGGACCGCATGATCGCCTCCGGCATGGAAATGCTGGTTACCCATTATGACGCCCCGGAGGCCAGCCTGGAGCAGTTGGCGCGCGTGCATGACCGGGACTACATCACAATGCTCTTCGACGTGGCGCCCAAAACAGATGGCGCGCTTGCCTGGATAGACGGCGACACGGCCATGAACAGCGGCACCCTGCCGGCCGCCCTGAGGTCCGCCGGGGCGGCCATCTTAGCGGTGGACCTGGTGATGGGCGAGCGCCACCACGCCGCCTTCTGCAGCGTGCGCCCGCCGGGCCATCACGCGGGGCGGCGCTCCGCCGCGGGATTCTGCTTCTTTAACAACGTCGCGGTGGGGGCCGCCCACGCCCTGGAGCACCACGGACTTAAGCGGGTCGCCATCGTGGACTTCGACGTCCACCATGGCAATGGCACCGAGGATATCTTCATCGGCGACGAGCGGGTGCTCTTCTGCTCCAGCTTCCAGCACCCCTTCTACCCCGGCTGCGGCGCCGATACCGACGCCCCTAACGTCATCAATCTGCCGCTGCCGCGCCTCACCGGCGGGACGGAGTTTCGTGCCGCGGTTGAAAAGGCCTGGCTGCCCCGACTGGACGCCTTCGCGCCCGAGCTGGTACTGGTCTCCGCCGGGTTCGACGGCCACGCGGAGGACGACATGGCCCACTTCAACCTGCGCGAGCCGGACTTTGCCTGGATCACGCGGGAGATCCACGGGCTGGCACGCCGGCACGCCAAGGACCGAGTGGTCTCCTGCCTGGAGGGCGGCTACAGCATGTCCGCGCTGGGCCGTTGCGTGAGCACCCATGTGGACGAGTTGATCGGGCATTGACGGAGCCGTGCTTGCCCCGGGGCCGGCCCAGCGGCCCTTCGGGGCCGGACGAGGCCGCCGGAGCACGGCGTGCGGAACAATCTCTGAACCCTGTCGCGCATTTCAGGGATGACCTGTTTCACTAATCGGCGCCCCTTACCGATAATGGCCGAGGTCAGCCACCACCGGGACCCATTGCAAGCATGCCCGCGCCCACGCAAGCCTTCACCCTACTGGTCTTGAGCTCCCAGACCAACGAGGCGGAGCGCCTGATCGCCTCGCTGCGCAACGGCGGACTCCCGGTGCGCGGCATGTACACGACCAATCTGGACCGTATCGACGAGCTCGCCGAGCGGCGCGCCTGCGACCTGATCGTCTGCTGCAGCTATGACCCGGACGTGGACATGGAGACCGCCCTGGCCCGGCACCGGGAGCTCGACGCCGACGTGCCGCTGATCGTGGTCGCGGACCGCGGGAGCGACCCCCA
>JBGSOR010000402.1:0-2224 GCA_041738985.1 Chromatiaceae bacterium
AGAGCCAGCTAGCGAGCCGCTCGCTGGTGGGGTTATCGAGGCCCGGGATGTCGTTCAGGCAGGCATGATGGAGCTCTGCCTGGAGGCGGCGAGATGGGTAGCAGCTCTTCGGCCGGGAGCTTGAGCTTGGCGGCGCGGGCCGGGGAGAGGGCGAAGAACCCGTTGTTGCCGGTCACCGACCCCAGAAAGCTCGTGCCCCAGCGGGCCATGGGCTCGATGTCCTCCCCCTCCACCAAGGCGCTGAAGAGTGCGAGGGCCTCGGCGGGCAGCAGGGCGGAGGTCCATTTTGCATTGGGTCGGGGATGGAACCCGACCCAGTCCTGGGCCAGGGACTGCATCAGGTCCTGGGGCCGGGCGGCCTGATAGACCTCGAAGTGGTCGGTCCCGCCGCTCCCCTGGGCGAGGAGCAGGACCACGTCCTCCAGCACCCCCGGAAAGACCAGCCGGTCGAACAGCACCAAGCGCACCTGGGCAAAGCGCCCGAGCAGGAACTGGCGGATCTGGGCCGCGTATTTGACGGAGAGGAGCTCGGCGGGCAGCACCAGTCCCAGGCGCCCCTCGGGTCTCAGGAAGGCGCTGGCATGGACAGCGAAGGCGGCCCAGGAGCTGGCGAGCCCCGTGAGCCGCACCCCCTGGCGGAGGGCGGCGGCGAGTGCGCGGGCCCTGGGCTCCCCGCCGAAGCGTTGATAGCGCACATAGGGGGGATTGCCGATGACCGCGTCGTACTCCGGCCGCGGCCCGCGGGCGAAGAAGTCGCCCAGCTCGATGGTGGCACCGGCACCCAGCTCCTCGATCAGGCGCCCAGCCAGGGTCACGGATTCCGGATGGATCTCGTGGCCATGCAGTGCCTGGGGCCAGCCGGACTCGTCCAGACCCAGCTCCCGCAGGCGCGCCACCGCCTCGGTCAGGAATGCCGCCTCGCCGCAGGAGGGCTCCAGCACGCGGTCCGACGGCGAGCGGATGGCCCAGACGGCGATGAATCGGGCCACGTCGATCGGCGTGAAATAGGCCCCCCGGTCTTTGAGCCGAGTGCCGCTCAAGGTCTCCGGCGGCGGTGCTGGATCCTGTGCCATAGCAGCGATCGGTCCCTGCGCGATCCCGGCACTTCAATCCCAGTTAAGCGCCCCGCCGGTCTGATATTCGGTGACTCGGGTCTCGAAGAAGTTTTTTTCCTTCTTAAGATCCAGGACTTCGGACATCCAGGGGAAGGGGTTGGCGGCGCCGGGGTACTGCTCGGGCAGGCCGATCTGGGCGCAGCGGCGGTTGGCAATGAACTGGAGATATTCCTCGAACATCGGCGCATTGAGCCCCAGGATGCCTCGCGGCATGGTGTCGTGGGCGTACTGGGCCTCGAGTGCCACGGCATCGCGAATCATGTCGATCAGCTCCTGCTTGAAGGACTCGGTCCAGAGGTGCGGGTTCTCGATCTTGATCTGGTTGATGACGTCGATGCCGAAGTTCATGTGCATGGACTCGTCGCGCAGGATGTACTGGAACTGCTCGGCGGTCCCGGTCATCTTATTGCGCCGGCCCATGGAGAGGATCTGCACGAAGCCCACGTAGAAGAAGATGCCCTCGAAGATCACGTAAAAGGCGACCATCTCGCGCAGCAGCTTTTGGTCGTTGACCGCCGTCCCCGTATGAAAGTGGGGGTCCGCCAGGTATTGGGTGTAGGGCAGGGCCCACTCGGCCTTGCGTGCCACTGCCGGGACCTCCCGATACATGTTGAAGATCTCGCCTTCGTCGAGCCCCAGACTCTCCACGACGTATTGGTAGGCGTGGGTGTGCAGGGCCTCCTCGAATGCCTGGCGCAGCAGGTATTGGCGGCACTCGGGGTTGGTGAGGTGGCGGTAGACCGCGAGCACCAGGTTGTTGGCGACCAGGGAATCCGCGGTGGAGAAGAAGCCCAGGTTACGCTTGACGACGGTGCGCTCGTCCTCCGTGAGTCCGTTGGGGTCGCGCCACAGGGCGATGTCCGCATTCATGTTGATCTCCTGCGGCATCCAGTGGTTGGCGCAGGCGTCCAGGTATTTCTGCCAGGCCCAGTCGTACTTGAACGGGACGAGCTGATTGAGGTCGGCACGGCAGTTGATGATGCGCTTGTCGTCCACGCGCACCCGGCCGGCACCCATCTCCAGCGACTCCAGCCCGGTGGCGCCGCCGGCCGGCTCCGCAGCGACCCGTCCCCGTTGTACACCGTCGTCCGCCGCATCCCTGACCCCCA
>JBGSOR010000430.1:0-4596 GCA_041738985.1 Chromatiaceae bacterium
ACGGCCTCCAGGGCCAGCTCCAGACGACCGGCGGCCTGGGCAGGGTCGCGGGTGCGATAGATGCCCTCGGTCAGCCGGTCGCGGCTGGCGCCTGGCTCCAGGATGAGCCGGGCGACCCGATGCTCCAGCTCGTCTCCCGGCCCCCGGAAGGGGAGTCCCAGGGGGAAGGCGAGCCGACGCAACACCCGGGCCAGCATGGGGTTGGGGAGGCTGCGCCACAGATCGAGGAAGGCGCCCTGGATGCCGAGCAGGTGGTCTTCCAGTGCCCAGCGCACCAGTGGCAGATCCCCGGCAGGCCGGCCCTGGTCCTCGTAGTGCTTGAGGGCGGCGCTCCCGAGGAACAGGAGACTCAGCACGTCCCCCAGCCGAGCGGAGATGCGCTCCCGGCGCTTGAGGCTGCCGCCCATGGTCATCATGGCCAGGTCCGCGTTGAGCGCGAAGGCGCTGGTCAGCCAGTCCAGGCGCCGGGCATAGATCCCCGTCTCCCCGTCGATCGGGGTCCGGGCGGCGCGCCCGCGGGTGAGGCCCAGGACCAGTGTCCGGCCCAGGTTGCGGGCCAGATACCCGGCGTGTGCCAGGAGCGCACGGTCGAAACGGACCAGGGCCTGTGCCGGATCCGGATCCTGGGCGGCGGCCAGCTCCTCCAAGACATGGGGATGACAGCGCAGCGCCCCCTGGCCGAAGACGATGAGGCAGCGGGTGAGTATGTTGGCCCCCTCCACCGTGATAGCGATGGGGATCGCCTGGTAGACCCGTCCGATCAGGTTGGACGGACCCAGGCAGATACCGCTGCCCCCCTGGATGTCCATGGCGTCGTTAATCACCTGGCGGTAGCGCTCGGTCAGGTGATACTTGAGCACCGCGGACAGGACCGCTGGGCGCTCGCCGCGCTGAAGCGCGGCCAGGAAGACCCGGCGGGCGGCGTCCATCTGGTACGTCCGCCCCGCAATCCGGGCGAGCGGCGCCTCTACCCCCTCGAGCTCCCCGATGGGACGACCGAACTGGCGCCGAATGCGGGCATAGGCCCCGGTGTAGCGGGCGGCGAGCTTGCCGGCCCCGGTGGCGAGCGCCGGGAGCGAGATCCCACGCCCCTCCGCCAGACATTCCATCACCATGGTCCAGCCCCGGCCGACACCCACCCGGCCGCCGATGACCCAGTCCAGGGGAATGAAGACCCCGTGGCCCGAGAGCGGCCCGTTGTGGAACGGGATATCCAGGGGTAGGTGTCTCCGCCCCTGCTCGACCCCGGGGGTGCGGGCGGGGATCAGGGCCAGCGTGATGCCAGGCTCGGGGTCGTCGCTCAGCAGCCGGTCGGGGTCCCGCAGCCGGAAGGCGAGCCCAATCAGGGTGGCGATAGGGGCCAGGGTGATATAGCGCTTCTCGAAGTCCAGCCGGATGCCGAGCACCGTGCGCCCTTCGGAGGTCCCGTTGCAGACCACCCCGATGTCAGGGGTGGCGGCCGCGTCGCTCCCGGCCTGGGGACCGGTGAGCGCGAAGCACGGAATCTCGTCCCCCGTGGCGAGCCGCGGTAGATAGCGCAGACGCTGGGCCTCGGTCCCGTAGCGCAGCAGGAGCTCCGCGGGACCGAGGGAGTTGGGCACCATCACCGTGACCGCCGCGGCGACGCTCCGGCTCGCCAGCCGCATGACCGTCTGGGAGTGGGCGTAATGGGAGAACCCGCGCCCGCCGTAGGCCTTGGGGATGACGAGTCCGAACAGGCGCTCCCGACGGATCAGCGCCCAGGCCTCCGGCGGGAGGTCGCGGTCGGTATGGGTGATCCGCCAGTCGTCCAGGAGCCGACAGAGCTGGTCCAATGGGCCGTCCAAGAACGCCTGCTCCTCCCCGGAGAGGTGTGCCGGTGGCAGGTCCAGGAGCCGCCGCCAGCGCGGCCGACCGGAGAAGAGCTCCGCGTCCCACCAGGTCCCGCCCGCCTGCAGTGCCTCCCGCTCGGTGCGCGACATGGAGGGCAGCACCCGGCGGAACTGCGCGAGCAGGGGGCGGGTCAATAGGGGCCGGCGCAGTGCGGGGACGGCAAACACCGAGACGGCAGTCGCGACCAAAGCGGCCAGGGAGGCAGACAGGGTCCAGAGGACGACGGTCATGGCGGTCATGTCAGGTATCCTCTGTGGTGGCATGGTCGAGCGCGACAGGGAGCTGTGCTAGATCGGCACCGGCACGGCCTCCGCTGGGGATATCCCCGGTCCCGTTCGGATCCGCCAGGTCGCCCGGCGGAGGTTTCGGCAACTGCCCGCTCGGGCGGGCGAAGCTCAAGGCGGCACGGTAAGAGCGCCCGCTGTCGCTGTAGACCAGGGGCGAGCGGGACCAGGCAAGACTACGGTACACACCCAGGTCGTCCAGGCCCAGAAAGGGGTACTTGATGATGTGGAAGTACGGCGAGTAGTCGAAGTCCCGAGGCGTGAAGAGCCGCGGATTGCGCTTGAAGAAGCGCAGGCTCCCGTCCTCCCGGCGCTCCACGAAGGGCAGGATGGGGAAGTCCACGGAGTCGAAGGCCTCGGCGAGGAGGCAGGAGCAGACGTTGCGGGTGGTGTCGCCGGCGCGGCCCTCGAAGAGGCTGGAGCGCCAGCGCCGGGGCAGCACGGACCAAGGCAAGAAGAACCGCGCCAGGTCGATCAGCTGGCGTACGTCGTAGTCGCTTCCCAGCCGGCGGATGGCGTGGGCGATGACCTTCTGGGCGTCCTCCGGACATAGGCCCTGAGGCCGGCAGATGCGCAGGTGATCGCCGCGGTACTTGGAGAGTGGGCTGACCCGGGTGCCTTCCCCGAGCAAGGCCTCGATCAGGAGCCGCTCGTCGGGCTTGGCCGGGTAGAACTGGGCAACCAGGCGCCGCAACGCCGGGTCCGGGATGTCCTGGAGCCGGCCGACATAGAGGGCGCTATGGGTCCAAGCGCTCTGGGTAATGAGCTTGATGACCCCGCCCATACGGGTACGCCCCTCCACCAGGAGGACGTCGCCGGATCTTAGCTCCTGCGAGAGCCGCGGGAAGTCGCACAGTGGGATCTCGTGGGGATCCCCCTCCTGCGTCAGCCAGGAGACCATCCACTGCCAAATTCGGAATGTCAACCGTCTCATGGAGGCAATCCGCACCTTGCAACTAGGTCAATTGATGGGACCTCCGACGGGCGGCGAATGTTTCCACAGCCAGGCATTTGTCGTTGACAAAAAGCGGACTTTCTGATCCGAGGTCGGTTTTCACGGACGGCCGGACGCGGGCCGACGGTCGTCGGCTACCCTCTGGGAGGACCAAGGGCACCCGGGGCCGTCGCCGCCATGCGCGCACTCAGGCACGCACGCGCCGCTCTCGGTAAGATGCAGCCGGGGTGAAGCCTGTCCTCGGGCCGCACCCCCGTCATGCGTCCAATGGGATCGGGATCCTTGGGTCTGCGGACAGACAACATCAGCTCGAGTCGCCGGGACTTAATGCACGCAAGCTGCAGCCCCGAGCGTCGACCGATCCGGGCAGGAGGAATCCACGTGCTATATGCCTATAGAAATCGAGACGAGGTAACGGAGATCATCGAGGACCCGGAGCGCATCCTGGATGCCTCCTGGATCGACCTGGCCGAGCCCACGGACGAGGAGCGCGCCTTGATCGCGGGGCTGGTTCCCCACCAGCTCCCCGAGGGAGACGACGCGGACGAGATCGAGGCCAGTACCCGCAGCTTCATGGACGAGGAGGGCATCCATCTCTCGACCCTATTCCTGCACTGGGTCGAGGGGCGACCGGAAAACACCAGCGTCACCCTGGTGTTCGCGGACGGGCGCCTGATCACGGTCCATGACCGGGACGTACCCGCCATCCGACTGATGCGCATCCGGGCACGCCGCCAGCCGCACCTGCTCAACGACCCCCTTGGGCTTTTCGCCGGACTCTTCGAGACCGCGGTGCTGGACCTGGGCGACACGTTGCAGGAGCTCTACCGGGACTTGGAGGAGACCAGCAAGCTGGTGCTGGAGGACCCGGGGGCGGACCTGGAGGACGCACTGGAGCGGCTCGCCGGACACGAGAATGTGAACGGCAAGGTGCGCCTGTGCCTGATGGACGCCCGGCGCGATCTCGCCTTGGTGCTACGCAGCGCCCGCGCCTCCAAGGCCAGCGCCAAGCGCTTGAAGTATCTGGTCTCCGAGATCGACGCCCTGCTTCCCCACAACAACTACCTGTTCGAGAAGGTGAACTTCCTGCTTCAGGCGTCCCAGGGGTTCATCAGCATCGAGCAGAACAAGATCATCAAGATCTTTTCAGTGGCCGCCGCGGCCTTCTTGCCGCCGACGCTGATCGCCAGCGTCTACGGGATGAATTTCGAGCACATGCCCGAGCTCTCCTGGCCGATCGGCTATCCCCTGTCCATCCTGATCATGGTCATCTCGGCTGTCCTGCCGGTCGTTTACTTCAAACGGAAGGGGTGGCTCTAGGTGCCACCGGGGGAGCCTAGGACCCTCGGCGGTCCGCCAGCCCCGTCAGCTCCCACAGCCGCTCGATCTCCTCGCGCAGTCGGGCAACCTCCTGCTCCAGTGCATCGATCCGGCCATCGGCGCCCCGGGATGCCGGGGCAGCCGCCGTTGGGGGCGCCCCCGCGG
>JBGSOR010000433.1:0-7103 GCA_041738985.1 Chromatiaceae bacterium
CGCGAGCCCCAGCACCCGGTACAGCGCCCCGCTGTCCATACAGTGCCAGCCCACGCGCGCCGCGAGCCGGCTGGCGAGGGTCCCCTTGCCGGTGCCGGAGGGGCCGTCGATGGCGATGATCGGAATCATGCCCGCACCTCCTCGATCGGGAGACCCACGCTCGCCGCCAGCCGCGCGAATCCCGGAAAGGAGGTCTCGACGTTGGCGCAGTCGCGCACCTCGATAGGACCCGAAGAACGGAGTCCCGCCATGGCGAAAGACATGGCAATGCGGTGGTCGGCATGGGCATCGACGGACCCGAAGCCGATTCGCCCGCCGACGATTCGGATGCCGTCGGGGAGGGGCTCCGCCGCGACCCCGAGGACGTTCAGCCCCTCCGCCATGACCTGGATGCGGTCGCTCTCCTTGACCCGCAGCTCCTCGGCCCCGGTGAGCACGGTCTCCCCTTGCGCACAGGCGGCGGCAATGAAGATGGCAGGAAACTCATCGATGGCCAGGGGGACCTGCTCCACCGGGATGCGGATTCCCTTCAAAGGGGCTGCACGGACCCGGATGTCCGCCATTGGCTCCCCGCCCGCCGTGCGTCGGCGCACCAGCTCGATGTCCGCACCCATGGCCCGGAGGATATTGATGACGCCGACCCGGGTCGGGTTGATGCCCACGTCCGTCAGGGTCAGATCCGAGCCCGGGGCGATACTCGCCCCGACCAGGAAGAAGGCGGCCGAGGAGATGTCCGCCGGGATCTGGAGGCGGCAGCCGGTCAGGCGACCGCCACCGGTTACGCAGACCCGGGAAGCGACCCGCCGCACCGAATAGCCAAACCCCGTGAGCATCCGCTCCGTGTGGTCCCGGGTGCACACCGGCTCGGTCACGCAGGTCTCGCCCTGCGCGTAAAGTCCGGCAAGCAGCAGGCTAGACTTCACCTGGGCGCTCGCCACCGGCATCCGGTAGTCGATGCCCTTGAGCGGCGGTGCCGGGGCGATGACAAGCGGTGCGGTCCCCGAGTCGCTCGCCCCGATCTGCGCCCCCATCAGGGCCAGGGGCTCCGTGACCCGACGCATGGGCCGGCGGGTCAAGGAGGCATCGCCAATCAATGTGGTGCCGAAGGACTGACCGGCCAGAAGTCCCGCCAGCAGCCGCATGGAGGTCCCCGAGTTGCCCATGTCCAGGGGACCGTCCGGTGCCTTGAGTCCCCGAGGCCCGACCCCGCGCACCCGCACCAAGCCTTCGTTCGGACCCTCGATCTCCACCCCCATGCGCCGGAAGGCGGCCAGGGTGGCCAAGGCATCCGCCCCCTCCAGGAATCCCTCGATTTGGCTCTCCCCCTCTGCGATGGCCGAGAGCATGATGGAGCGATGGGAGATGGACTTGTCCCCCGGCACCCGCAGGGACCCGCCAAGAGGGTTTCCGCCGGACGTCGCTCTCGGCGTCACCACGAAACGAAGGTCGGGGGGCTGGTGCAAAGGCGATCTCCCGCCGCCGGGACCGGCCGCCGGGGCTCGTGTGGGGATTGGCATTGGAAAGGGTCGCGATTCTAGCCTCCCGCAGGCAGCGGGTAAACTGGCACTGCACCGGGGTGTCAAGGCAGGACAACAGGTTATCGAAATCCTATTGATCGCAACGATTGCGCCCCCGCCTCGCGCCGAGCTCCGCCGCACCCATCGGGGCTAGAATCGTCGGCTCAGCATCTGGGAGGGTTCGCGCAGGCCGACTGCCAGCCGAGCATCGGATCTTCCCGCCTGCCTCATTGGCCCAAGTCGCGGTGACCGCATCATGCCCATCACAGAGAAACAGAAACGCTGGCTCAAGTCCCAGGTCCATCACCTGAAGCCCGTGGTCCTGGTGGGCCAGGCCGGACTCACGGACGCCGTCCTCGCGGAGCTGGACCTGGCGCTGGACCATCACGAGCTCCTCAAGGTCCGGGTGGCTGCCGGGGACCGAAACCTGCGCGACGCCGTCATCGAACGTATGGCCCAGGAGAGCCGCGCGACCCTGGTCAGCCGCATCGGCAATGTGGCCGCACTCTACCGGCCGAATCCCAAGAAACGCGCACCGCTGGTCGTGCCTCTCGATTGACCGACCGCCTCAGCGCGAGTGGTTGCAAAGGCGATGGACCGATCGGCGCCGGTGCGCTCGGCGCCACGCGATAGCCCGCGTGGCCCTGGGGTCTTCAGGGGGCGGAGGCCCAGAGGAATCCGCCGAACGCCCCGTCAGAAGCAGCGAAGGGTGGATTCTGCCTGCACCTCTTTGAAATGAGTCACCGCCTCCTTGGCCCAGGCGGCTCCCTTATAGGCGGCGTTACGGCCAGTCCCTTCCAGCTGCTGCAGCCGCATCAGTGTATCGACCCGCTCGTATTCCGGGTAGGGAATAGCAGCCGCGATAAAATCGAAGCTGCACGAGCACTTGCGCAGAGTCTCGGGGCTTTGGCCGTTGGCGATCATACAGCCGAGGACATAGTCGGCGATGACCGAGGTCGGATAGGGGACGGGACAGGGTACGGCCGGCGGGACCTCAGCGGGTCGGGTGGCAGGGGCCGCCGAAGGGCTTGGCCCGGTCGCCGACGCTGGCGTCGGGACGTCTGCCGCGATTGCCGACCCGACGAGGAAGAGGCCGCCGAGGGCAAGGGCGGCGCGATGAGGGGTCGATCGAGTCTTTGGCTTGCGCATGGGGATCGGTGAGCTCTTGAGTGTGAATGTATGCCCCCGACTCAGACGGCCGACGTCTGGCGATCAGGGACCTCGGGCACCGCGCTCCAGCAGGCTTTTGAGGTTATCGAGTCCGGCCTTATAGACCCCGGCGACCATCGACCCTTACTGGCCAGGCAAACGCAAAAATCGCGCCGCAAACGGCGCAGCCCTGAGGGCGTCGGTCGGCATACGCCCAGCGTGTCAGAACTGACACGCACTGTCCCAGGGCGGCCCCGCCGCCCGCGCTGGGCCAGGGCCGAGATTAGTTGGAGCCCGCAAGGGCCTCGATGCCCTGGGACTGGTGCCTCGGGTCAGTCCCACCCTGTGGCGCAAGATTTGCTAACAAGCCACAGCACGACTGGGCCGACGTCAGCCCATTCGACCGCGATCGGATGCGGCTGCACCGCAGGGCTCGTAGGTTAACCGGGGCGGAGGTCGGGTTCCATGCAGAGGGTCGGTCATCGTGCTTGGCTTTGGCTCGCGGCCACACTCTCAGCCCTGGCGCTGTCTGCGGGCGCCAGCGCAGATCCAGTCAAGATCCCCATGGGCCTAATCGATCGGGAGTCCGAGACCCGCATTCCCCTCTCCTCGCTGGAGCCCGTCATCGTCGACGACGGCATCGAAGGGGCCCGCCAGGGCGTCCGGGACAACAACACGACCGGACGCTTTACCGGGCAGACATTCGACCTTGCCCCAACCAAGCTGAAGCTGGGCGAGGATCCGGCCGCCGCCTTTCGCACCCTCCACGGGCAGGGCATCCGGCTCTTCCTTCTGAAACTACCCACGGCGGACCTGCTGGCCCTGGCGGACCTGCCAGAGGCACGCGACTCGCTGCTCTTCAACCTGGGCGCCCCAGACGACCACCTGCGCGTGTCCGACTGCCGAGCCAACCTCCTGCACACGGCGCCCAGCCGGGCCATGCTCGCGGACGCCCTGGCCCAATACCTGGCCTGGAAGCGCTGGACCCACTGGTTCCTGGTGGTGGGCAGAACGCCCGGGGATCAAGCACTGGCGGATGCCTTCCGACGCGCGGCAAAACGCTTCGGCTCCAAGATCGTCGTGGAAAAGCCCTGGACCTTCGAGGCCGGTGCCTCCCGCACGGATTCCGGCCATTTCAACGAGCAGCAGGCAGCGAATGCCTTCACACAAGTCGACGATTACGACATCCTGATCGTCGCCGACGAGCGGGACAGCTTCGGCGAGTATCTGAGCTATCGCACCTATCTCCCCCGCCCCGTCGGTGGCACCCAGGGACTCATTGCGACACCCTGGAGCGGGGTCATGGAGCAATGGGGCGCTACCCAGTTCCAGCGCCGCTTCCGCGAGCACACGGGGCGCTTCATGACGCCGGTCGATTATGCGGCCTGGCTCGCGGTGCGGAGCGTCGGCGAGGGCGCCACCCGCACCGGGTCCGCGGACCCGGCGCGACTGCGCGCCTATCTCACGGGTCCCGACTTCAAGCTCGCCGCCTTCAAGGGCGTGCCGGTGTCATACCGAGACTGGAACGGACAACTGCGGCAGCCGATCTTGATCGTCTCGCCTCGGGTCCTGGTGTCCGTCTCACCCCAGGATGGCTTCCTGCATCAATTCTCCACCCTGGACACTCTGGGTCATGACCGGGCCGAGACCGCCTGCGGTAAGTCCTGAAACGAAGAATCTCTTGCCGCAATCGAGCGCAATCGAAAGGGCCGCACCTATGAAGCCGAAGCGACCTATGACCAGGTCCGTCGCCACCGCCTTGCTCGGCGTCTGGCTGCTTACCCCCGCCGCGGCGGACGCCTACACCGTCTATGTCTCTAGCGAGCAGGACAACACCATTACCGTCGTGGACGGCGAGAGCCTGGAGGTCAAGGACACGGTCAAGGTAGGCCCCCGGCCACGCGGCATCGCGCTCAGCAAGGACCTAAAGTCCCTCTACGTCTGCACCAGCGATGCAGACCATATCGAGGTCCTGGACCTGGCCACCCACAAAGTCACCCATACGCTGCCCTCGGGCCCGGACCCGGAGCTCCTGGCCTTGGGTCCGGAGGGGCGTTTTCTCTATGTGGCCAACGAAGACGACAACATGGTGACCATCGTCGATGTACAGAACCGCACCAAGGTCGCCGAGATTCAGGTTGGGGTGGAGCCGGAGGGAATGGGGGTCAGCCCAGACGGCAAATGGCTGGTCAACACCTCCGAAACCACCAACATGGCCCATTTCATCGACCTCGCCACCCGCGAAGTGGTCGCCAATGTCCTGGTGGATCAGCGTCCCCGGGTCGCCCAGTTCACCCCGGACGGCAAGCAGGTCTGGGTGTCCTCGGAGATCGGCGGTACGGTCAGCGTCATCGACGCGGACACCAAGGAAAAGCTCAAGGTCATCGGCTTCGAGATCGCGGGGCTGCGCAAAGAGTCCATCCAGCCCGTGGGCATCCGGATCTCCGGCGACGGCAAGCGGGCCTTCGTCGCCCTGGGTCCGGCCGCCCGGGTGGCCGTCGTCGATACCGGGACATTCGAGGTCGAGAAGTACCTGCTGGTGGGCCAACGGGTCTGGAACCTCGACTTCTCCCCCGATCAGTCCCGGATGTTCACCACCAACGGGGTCAGTAACGATATGTCGGTGATCGATCTCGATAAGCTCAAGGTCCGCAAGTCGATCCCGGTGGGACGGCTGCCCTGGGGGGTAGCGGTCGCCCCGTGAGGCAGGACGCGGTGGAAAACCCGGCGACCGCCGAGCAGCCAGGTGCTCTGGCGCTGGAGATCGACGGCGTAAGCTTCGACTATCCGGGACGCCGGGTACTGGAGGGGGTCGCCTTCTCGGTTCCGGCGGGTGGATTCTGCGTCCTGCTCGGGGTCAACGGGGCCGGAAAGACGACACTCTTTTCCCTGATCACCCGGCTGTTCCTTTGCCGCACTGGCGCCATTCGCATCCTGGGCAAGGACCTGGGACGGGAGGGACCTGGGGCGCTGGCTGCACTCGGCGTGGTCTTCCAGCAGTCGACCCTCGATCTGGACCTGAGTCTCCGCCAGAACCTCCGCTATCACTGTGCGCTGCACGGACTGGACCCGGCGGAGATGGCCCCGCGGATCGACTCCGCCCTGTCCCGCGTGGGCCTCGCGGACCGGGCCCGGGACAAGGCGCGCCAGTTGAGCGGCGGCCAGCGGCGACGTCTCGAGCTGGCCCGCGCCCTGCTGCACCGCCCGCGTCTCCTCCTGGCGGACGAGCCCACCGTGGGCCTCGATGTCCACAGCCGCCAGGCGATCATCCAACAGGTCCGTGCCAGCTGCCGCGACCAGGGCGTCGGCGTCCTCTGGGCAACCCACCTGGTGGACGAGGTAGAGCCGGACGACCAGGTGGTGGTCCTCCATCGGGGACGGGTCCTGAGCCGAGGCACGGCGGGCGAGCTGCTGAGAGATACCGGGGGCAAG
The DNA here is from genome assembly GCA_041738985.1 of Chromatiaceae bacterium. Taxonomy (GTDB): domain Bacteria; phylum Pseudomonadota; class Gammaproteobacteria; order Chromatiales; family Chromatiaceae; genus Thiodictyon. Next base: position 6,099 of record JBGSOR010000433.1, read on the forward strand.
ACGGTGCACGAGGCATTCAGCCGGCTGACCTCGGGGACGGGGGCAGGGGAATGACCTTGGCTCAGTACGGGCGCTGCCTCAGGGGCATCCTGGTGCGGGAGGGTCTGCGCTTCCTGCACCAACGGGAGCGGTTCTTCGGGGCGCTGGTCCGGCCTCTGGTGTGGCTCTTCATCTTTGCCGCCGGGTTCCGCTCGGTCCTGGGGGTCTCGATCATTCCCCCCTACGAGACCTACATCCTGTACGAGGAGTACATAGTCCCTGGGCTCGCGGCCATGATCCTGCTCTTTAGCGGAATGCAGAGCTCGCTCTCGATGGTCTACGACCGGGAGATGGGGAGCATGCGGCTCCTCATGGTGAGTCCATTCCCCCGCTGGTACCTGCTCTTCTGCAAGCTCGCAGCGGGCGCCCTGGTCGCGGTGGTCCAAGTCTATCTATTCCTGGCGATCGCCTGGTTCTGGGAGGTACAGCCACCGCCGCTCGGTTACCTGATGGTCCTGCCCGCGCTGTTGCTCGCCGCACTCATGCTCGGGGCACTGGGGCTCTTCCTCTCGTCCGTGATCCGCCAATTGGAGAACTTCGCGGGGGTCATGAACTTCGTGATATTTCCGATGTTCTTCGCCTCCTCCGCCCTCTACCCCCTCTGGCGCATCCGCGACTCCAGCCACGCGCTCTACGAGATCTGCCGCTTTAACCCCTTCACCTGGGCGGTGGAGACCATACGTTTCGCGCTCTACACCCAGGTGAGCTGGACTGACCTGCTCGGAGTGGCCGCGGCGCTGGCCCTGTTCCTGGCTGCCGCGCTGATCGGCTACGACCCTGGGCGGGGGATGATGCGGTTCAAGCAGGGGGGCGCCTGAGGTCTGAATGGACAAGTATCTATCGATTCGAGGAGCACGCCGATGACGACCGTCCGATCGCTCGCACTTGCGCTCTGGGCCATGGCCGCGGGCCCGATCGCCTCCGGGACCCTGGCGGCCGATCCGCCGCCCGCGGCCCAGGACTCGG
>JBGSOR010000467.1:0-16558 GCA_041738985.1 Chromatiaceae bacterium
CCAGCGCCTCGCCGGTCGTCGGGATGCGCGCTGCCATCCGGACCGGCACCTGCCCGTCCGCGGGTGCACGCCACCCCGCAAGCACTCGCGATTCGGTACCGATCGACACTGTCGACCGGGCGCGGCCCCGTCCCATCCCCAACGGGCGCTATTCGGGGCCGACTTTAGGTATCCTGAAAGACAAAGCCGGCTTCCGTGCGAGGAGACGACGAGAGACTGCGCCAGCTCCCTACGGATGGCACGTGAGGACCCCCCGGCGACCGGGCCGAGTCGAGCGGAACCTGAATCGCCAGGCGTCGATCCGCCAATGATCGCGTATCGCGACCATACAGATAAGGAGACAGTCATGATCTTCCACCTGGATCGGGCAGCTGAACCGCGGCGCACGCGGCATCGCCGCCAGGATCTATCCCCATCCACGGCAGCACTGACGGCGGACGCCCCAGCCGACATCGATCGCGCCGAGCCGTTATCGCTTTTCGAGTTGTCCGGCTTGCGGTTGCCCGCGCCTTGGCGGATGCGGAGCAGTGCCCGCATCGTTCATGGGACCTGGCTCCTATGCGTGACGCTTGCCTTGATCGTGCTGACGGGAGGCTGCTCCGATTCTCCCAAGATCCTAAGCCCTGCCCAAGCGGAGAAGGCGCTCGCATCGTTGCGCCAGGATATCGCCGTCGCAGAGGCCCGCCAGGGCCAGGTGGAAGTGGCAGTTCCCGGGGCAACGAGCGCGGCCGACACCCTGCCGGACATCTCCACCTTTCGTCTGGTGGTCGATCCCGGTCGCAACGACGACAGCGTGGTCGCAGAGATCTTCGCGTCCTCGGAGAAATCCGGCAGCGGGACCGACGGGTGGATGGTGGAGGTGGCGAAGTCGTTCAACGCGGCTGGGCAGACCCTCGCCAACGGCAAAGCGGTGCGGATCGCGGTAAGGCAGATCGCCTCGGGCACCGGCTACGAATACATCGCATCCGGAAAGTACCGGCCCGAAGGTTTCTGCCCATCCAATGCCGTTTGGGCGGAGATGGCCCGCGCCCAGGGGGCCGAGCTCGACACAGTCGCGGACCGCCTGCTGGGAAACATCGCTGGCGTCGTCATGAAGACCGCGGTGGCAGATGGACTCAAGGCCGGCAAGCCCGATATCGCCGTGACCGACCTGGTGGACGCAGCGATCGAGGGTAAGGTGGTCCTGGGCTATACCAATCCGTTTTCGTCCGCCACCGGACTCAATTTTCTGCTGACCGTACTCCAGACCTTCGCGCAGGGCCAGGAATCCGGCATGCTCTCGACCGAGGCTGCCAGCGCCTTCGAGCAATTCCAGAAGAGCGTGCCCTTCGTGGCACTGACCACCACTCAGATGCGCGACTCTGTGGAGCAGGACAGGTCCCTGGATGCCTTCGTCATGGAGTACCAGACCTTCGTCCAAACACCTAGCCTGAGATCGGGCTACGAATTCGTCCCCTTCGGGCTGCGCCACGACAACCCGCTCTTTGCCGTGAAGCCCTTGAGCCCCGAAAAACGGGAGGTCCTGGAGGGCTTCGCCAAGTACGCCCTGGGCCCGGAGCCCCAGGCACTGGCGACCCGCTATGGATTCAACCCCGAGATCGAATGGACCCCACCCTTTCAAGAGCCGTCCGGAAAGACCGCCATCGCCGCCCAACGCCTCTGGAAGCAACGGAAGAATGCGGGGCGTCCCATCGCGGCCGTCTTCCTGGCGGACGTGAGCGGCTCGATGGCCGGCAGCCGAATCGAGCAGCTCCGGCAGGCACTGATCGAAGGCGGGGGATTCATCGCCCCGGATAACGCGATCGGGCTCGTGACCTTCTCTTCCCACGTCACGCTTCAGGTCCCGATACGACCCTATGGGCTACTCCAAAAGGCGGCCTTCCAAACGGCCGCGCGGCGTTTGGAGGCCGGGGGAGACACCGCCATGTACAACGGTGTTGTGGTCGCCCTCCAGATGCTTGTCGACTACCACAAGCAACACCCGGATGCACGTCCGATGCTTTTCGTCTTGACAGACGGGGAGACCAATCGCGGGCTGGTGTTCGACCAAGTCCAAGCGATCGTCGCCGGACTGGGCATCCCCGTCTACACGGTTGGATTCGATGCAGACATCGGGGAGCTAGCGCGGCTCTCGGGTCTGGTCGAGTCAGCCACCCTCAACGCCAGCGAGGCGGATTTGCGCTATAAGCTGGGCGCCCTGCTTAACGCCCAGATGTAAACGACGAAGCGGGGGGAGTCCAACGAAGGCACGCCGGGATAGGCGCCGCTTGAGACCCCCCCGCGTTTCGCCGCGATCCTCGGCGGTCGTCGCGGCTTAGAACGCGAGCATCAACTCGGCACGCAGGAAATAAGATCCATCCTGCCGGTTCGCCGCATAGAAGCTGCCCGGGTCCAGGTACTCGGCCACGAGATGGCCAGAGACGTGCTTATTGAGCTTGGTCTTGAGCCAGGCGGTAAAGAGGTTGCCGCGGAACTTGCCGTCCTGGCTGATATTCGCCAACTGGCCGGGGGTGCGCGTGCTCTCTTCGATGGCCCAGAGGGCGTGGTAATCCAGGGTAAGCTCGGTCGTCGGGTGTACCTTGATCATCCAACCCGCGTTCAACCGCAGCAGGTTCGTGGCCTGACCGACCCGGCTGTCCAATGGCCACTGATAGATGTAGAGCTCGCTCCATTGGGGCCAGCGTCCCCAGAGCGGATCGAATGCCTCGTTGTTGCTGGTGTCTGGATCGTCCCCCGAAAGGTACTCCAGGTCGAAATGCAGGCGGTTGGCCATGGGATCGTTGAAGTTATACATGGCCCGCCCGTTGAAGCCGAAAGCGGAGATGTCCTGGCGGGGCGCCCCAAGATAATTGCGCGCGTCGCCCCATTCGCCCGCCGCCTCTGCCCTCAGGGTCCAGTTGGGGATGGCCTTGGAGTCGATACGGGCACCCACCGCATAGACCTCCCCGTTATCCGGCGGCGAAGGGAAGGGATAGCCGTTGTTCACCCGATAGTTGCCCGGGGTGTAGTTCGGATCGTTGCCCTTCCAGATGAAATAGCCGTCAAGATCGGTGTCCTTGATCAGCGATTTGTTGCGCAGATAGGCGATGGCACCGGTCTCGAACTGCTCGGTCTGGTCCTCGATCTCGCCGTTCAAAGGCAGTGGGAAGCGGTCGGTATTGGCGTACTGATCGATATAGATCAGATCCAGGGTGGTCTTGATGGACTCCGCCTCGTAGGTCGCACGCACGGAGTCCAGATAGATGGTACGGGAGCCGTCGATCGGTGTGCCGTCCAGGACCAGCCAGCCGTTGCCCAGGATGACGTCCTGGCGCCCCGCCTTGATGGAGAAGGGCGTATTGGCGATCTTCTTGAGGTCCAGGGTCAGGCCGTCGAACAGGACACCACCGCTGTACCACTTCTCGAACCCCATCCCGACCGGAAAGGAGGTCGGTCCGAAGGCACTTTGCGGCGGCAATGTGTAATGCCGGCCCTCCCACATGAGCCGGGCGCCAACGGCGATATGCTCGGTGGGCGCATATTGGCCCCAGGCGCGCAGCCGATAGCGTTGGAAGACACGGTTCGCGGTGGCGTTTTTGGCACCGGTAGGGGTAACCTCGTTGAGACCGATGTAACCGACGTAGACCTCGCGCAAACGGAGGTCGGCCCCCACGGTGACCGGACCGTAGGTTTGCTCGGCCCCGGCGGGCAGCGTCCAGGATACGGAGATTGCGGCCGCCAGGGCGCAGCCCGTGGCGCGGGAGAATTTAAAGCTCATCTTCCACCTTCTTCTCTTCGATTGCCCAAGCACGGTCTTCCTGGGTGACCTCGTCTAAAGCGGCATTGCGCCGGATCAGCCCATAGATCACGCTGATCGCGGCGACCGCGATACAGCCCAGATAGGCGGTCAGGACCAAAGGGTCAGGGATGCCAAGCATCGGTGGTCTCCGGTGAATTCAAGCGACGGACGCCTGGGCGCGCGACGCCGGGTTTGAGGCGAGGCCAGGGGCCGGGCGCCCCGTGGCTGGGGGCCCGGCGGGCCTACTCGCCCGTTTCTGGCACATGGCTAGTCGATAAACTGTGCGAAGCCCCCTGGCGGATGGCCCAGGGCCGACCGCCAGGCGGCGCCTGGTCAACTGCCGCCCGCTCCGGCGAAGCAGCGGCGCAGATGGGCCGCGTCCGCAGGCTTGGTGAAGGCGCTCACGAGCAGGAAGGTCAGGATCGCCAGCGGCAGGGCAACCACGATGGGGTCCACCGAGGGCCAGTTGGGGTAGTCCGCCAGGATGCTGGTCTTGCCTCCGGTGAGCCATTGCACCAATCCGATGGCGCTCGCCTCCTTTGCCTTGACGAGCAACAGCCAGAAGAGCGAGACGCCCATGCCGACTGTCATGGAGGCGAATGCCGCGGCACGGGTTGCCCGCCTCCAGAAGAGTCCGCCCACATAGGCTGGCAAGAAGGTCGCGGCGCAGAGTCCGAAGAAGATGGCCGTGAAGCGGGCGATAACGTCGCCGCGTACGGTATAGCTGATCGTCACCGCAATCAGCAGGCCCACCAGGATAGCGATGCGCATGACCAGGACACTGGGCTCGGCCCCGTGCTTGCCGGTGATCCGCTCGTAGAGATCTCGCCCAGCAGCGGTCCCGATGGTGTGGAACTGGCTGGACATGGTGCTCATGGCCGCCGCCAACAGGGCCAGGAAGAAGATCAGCCCGAACCAGCGCGGCATGGCCGCCGAGATGAAGGTCGGAATGATCTGGTCCGCGTCGCCCTTGGCGTAGACCACCGAGGGCGCTCGTCCGCTAACCAGCTCGATGGGTGCACCCGCAGCGTCCTGGGCGGGCTCGCGCGCGGAGACCACCATGGGCGCCATCACGGGTTTGTTGGTCTTGGGGTTAATTGCCTGCTCCCAGTGCCCAGGCGAGGTCTCCTTCATGACACCTACCAGTGCATGGGATTTCTCGGCGTCGATCTCTTTAACGACCTGGCCCTTCAAGAGCGGCCCGTGTTGCGCGAACCAGGCATTCGACAGGCTGCCCACCGCGAATGGGGTACCGGTCATGAGCAGGATAAAGACGGCCCCGATCGGCACGCCGCGGTCCAGCTCCCGACGACTACGCACCGTCATGAAACGGACCATCAGCTGTGGCTGTGCCAGCACACCGATGCCCACACCCAGGATGATGGCGGTGACCACCGTCCACCAAAGGTCGTAGCCCTTGGCCCCCCAGCCGAATTCCGGCATGGCAGTCCAGCCCTTGTGGCCCATCTCCTGCAAAGGTGGCGGGACAAGGTCGGCCATCCCCGTCAGATAGGTGTGTGCCTCGGTGACCCCGCCCAGGCTGGTATAGGTCACCCACAACAGGTAGATCATGGCGAAGACCATGACGAAACCCTGGAAGGTGTCCGTATACATTACCGCCTTGAGCCCGCCCGGAATCACGTAGGCCGCCGTGATGAGCGCGAAGACCAGAAGCGCGACGTTGAATTCCACACCGAATTGGGTGGCGGCGAAGACCGTGCCGCCCGTGATCACGGCCGCGGAATAAAGAGGCATAAAGAGGAAGATCAGCGCCCCGGCAAAGATCTGGATGCCCTTGCTCTGGTAGCGCCCGCCCAGCAGCTCCGGGAACGTATGTGCACCGAGATGATGCCCCAGACGCCGGGTCGGCTCACCGAGCAGTGTAAATGCGAGCAGGATGCCCACCCCGATATTGAGGAAGGTGAGCCAGAGCAGGCTCATGCCGAAGAGTCCGGCGACACCGCCGAAACCGACGATGGCCGCGGTCGAGATGAACGTCGCCCCGTAGGAGACGGCCATCACGATCGGGTGCGTGGAGCGCCCGCCGATCAGGAAGTCTGCCGCGGACTTGGTTCCCCGGTATCCCAGCCAGCCCAGGTAACCAGTCGCCAGCAGGTAGCCGACCACGACCACAATATCGACCCAGTCCACCGACGCATGTCCCGACATGGGTGTCTACCCCCGATCTTGTATTCTGTGAAGTTGTTGGCCCACGCGGGCGGCGGCAGAATACCCCACACAAAGGCGCCGTTTTCTAGATCTGGCGCAGTTGTTTTTCACATTTTTGACGTTTTCGGGAACTTTTGGAGACAGCGCGGTTGGAAAGCTACAAAGTCGTGCGCCCCGAGCACCTGAACCACTTCGGCTACCTCTTCGGGGGCTTCCTGCTCAAGTGGGTAGACGAGATCTCCTGGATCGCCGCCAGCCGGGACTATCCCGGCTGCAGCTTCGTCACCGTGAGCATGGACAAGGTGGAGTTTCGGCGCGGGGTCCATCAGGGCACGGTGCTGCGCTTCGACGCCCAAGAGAGCAGCCGAGGCAACACATCCGTGGAATACGCCGTCGCCGTCTACTCCGACGACTTGGAGACCGGCGCCGAGGAGGCGATCTTCTCGACCCACATCCGGTTCGTGTGCCTGGACGGGAAGGGGGTGAAGACCGCGCTGCCGAGGCGTTGAGGTGGCCGCACTCAGCCGATGTCGACCTCGGTCAACCCCCGCTTGTCCAGCACCCGCTTGGCCTTGCCCGCAAAGCGCTCGATCCTCCGGGGCTCCACCAGCTCCACCTCCGCGCGCACCCCGGCCACGGTTTGGATCTCCCGGGAGATGCGCTCGCGCAGGGCCTGCATCCTGTCCATTCGGTCGGAGAAGAGCTCGGGGCGGATCTCGACCTTGACGGTCACTTGATCCAGGGTTCCTGGGCGGGCGACCTCGATGAGATAGTGGGGCGTGGTCCCCTCCACCCGCAGCAACGCCTCCTCGATCTGGGATGGGAAGACATTGACCCCGCGAATGATTAGCATGTCGTCGCTGCGCCCGGTGACCCGGCTCATACGCATGGTGCTGCGCCCGCAGGGGCAGGGCTCACGATAGAGCCGCGCAATGTCCCGTGTGCGGTAGCGGATCAGGGGCATCGCCTCCCGGGTCAGACTAGTGATGACGAGCTCCCCGGGCTCCCCCTCTGGCACCGGCTCCAGGGTCTCCGGGTCGACGCACTCCACCAGGAAGTGATCCTCCTGGAAGTGCATGCCGTTGCGGGCGGCGCACTCGCCGCTGACACCGGGGCCGATCACCTCGGAGAGCCCGTAGTTGTTGAACGCCAGGATGTCCAGCTGCTCCTCGATCTCCCGGCGCATGTCCTCGGTCCAGGGCTCCCCCCCGAAGTGGCCGAAGCGCAAAGGCAGCGAGCGCGGATCGATGCCCAGGTCCTGGGCACCGTCGGCGATGGTCAGGGCGTAGCTCGGGGTACATACCAGGACCTCCGGGTGGAGGTCGTGGATGATGTCGATCTGACGACGGGTATTTCCGGAGGCCACGGGGATCACGGCCGCCCCGACCCGCTCCACCCCGTAGTGCAGACCGAAGCCCCCGGTGAAGAGTCCGTAACCGAAGGCGATATGGACCGTGTGCTCGGGCTTCAGGCCCCCCGCCGTCAGGAAGCGGGCGCACAGGTTGGACCAGGTCTCCAGGTCCCGGGCCGTATAGGCGACAAAGGTGGGCTTGCCGGTGGTGCCCGAGGAGCCGTGGATGCGCGCCACGTCCTTGCGCGAGACAGCGAGGAAACCCAGAGGATGGTGGCGACGCAGATCGTCCTTGGTCGTGAAGGGCAGGCGCCGGACGTCGTCCAGGCTGCGGATGCTTCTGCGGGAGATATCGTGCAGCGCAAAGTAGTCCCGATAGAAGTGGACCTGGGAGACGCGCTCCACCAGATCGCGCAGGCGCTCGAGCTGGAGCACCTCCAACTGGCCGCGCGGCAAGGTCTCGGTGGCGTCCCAGACGCGGTTGTCGATTTGGAAGCCGGGGGTCGGCATGAATCTCTGCCCTCAGAAGGTGGATTGTCCGCAAGCGAGCGCGAATGAACGCAAATCGCTGAGCATTGGGTCAAGCGTGACGTCGTCGCGCAGGGGGAGCGATCCTCGCCTCCACGCCCGTGGGGCGCTAGATTACCTCGCCGCCGGGTATCGGCCGAGCCCATTGCCAACCGCGAGGCAGGGCAAGGGGCCCCGAGCATGAGGGAAGCGGATGCGAAGCAACGCATATTGCTCGTGGAGGAGAGCTGCTCTAGCCGCGTCGCGACGAGGGCCCTGCTAACCCTCGCCGGCTATGCGGTGGATGCGGTCGCAAACGGGCTCGCTGCGATGGCCGCCGCGGGAGCGCAATCCTACGATCTAATCCTGATGGACCTGTACCTGGCGGGTCTCGACGGCCTCGAATCGGCCCGATGCATCCGCCGGCTGCCACCGCCGCGGGGCGACGCCACTATCCTGATCATGAGCCCCATCGCCACTGACGAGCACCGCTGTCTTGCGGCGGGCATGGACGGATTCCTCCCCAAGCCTGTCACCCAAGTCCGTCTCCTGGCGACCTTGGCTCACTGGAAGGCGTGGAGCCAAGACCCCGCCTGGGGTCTCGACCCCAGGCCAAGAATCGCCCCGCCACTCCTGAGCCGTCGCATCATCCGCCAGTTGGAGGAAGATGTGGGAGCCGAGCTCCTCCCGGAGATCCTTCGGACCTTCCTGATCGAGACGGACCGTCGGATGAAGCGGCTCGTGGGCCGAGTGGACGCCGGGGACGCCCGGGCAGTCGGAGACGAGGCCCATACGCTCAAGGGTAGTGCCGGGACCTTCGGCGCCCTCGCCCTATGCCAGACTGCCTTCGAATTGGAGCAGGCGGGACGGCGCGGGGACCTGGGGCGGATCGGTCAGCTCGTACCCGAGCTCAATCGCCTGGCAGGGCAGACCTGCAACCTACTACGAGACGCATACCCGTTCCTCGCGCCATAATCCGCATCAAACACCAGCCCTCCAGACCCACTCAGCCCGTCTGCACTCCCGAATGCGGTCTACCAGCCCCGCCCCACTCCATGCGACATCGATTCCCGGCGCTTGGGTTGGGGAAGGGCCGCGCTGCAACAGTCCAGATCGGCGTCGACCCGATGTCCGGACAAAGGTCGCGCGACCGCGGCCTAGCCGATCCGCCGAATAGGGCGCTTTCCATGGCGAGCACCAAACCCAGAGTTCTGATCATCGAAGACAGCCCCGCCCTGGCGGAGGTCTATCGTTCCTACCTGCGTGGAGAGCCCTATCAGGTCAAGCACGTGGGAGACGGCAAGAGCGGCATGGCGGAGCTGGAGAAAGACCCGCCCGAGGCCCTGCTCCTCGACCTCAAGCTCCCGGATATGGACGGCATGGATATCCTCAAGCATATCCACGATCGGCAGATCCCCACCTCTGTGGTCATCATTACCGGCCACGGGTCCGTGGACTTGGCCATCGACGCCATGCGCTATGGCGCCTTCGATTTCATCGAGAAGCCCTTCAGCGCCAAGCGGGTCAAGGTCACCCTGCGCAATGCGGTGGACCGCCAGAACCTGAGCACCCTGGTGGAGCGCATTCGCGACGACTTCCAGCGCGACCGTTACCACGGGTTTATCGGCTCCTCGCTCGCCCTACAGGCGGTCTACCGCATCATCGATAGCGCCGCACCCAGTAAGGCCACGGTCTTCATCACGGGGGAGAGCGGCACCGGCAAGGATGTCTGCGCCGAGGCCATTCATCGGCAAAGCAGCCGCCGGGATGCCCCCTTTGTGCCACTCAACTGCGGGGCAATCCCACGGGACCTGATGGAGAGCGAGATCTTCGGGCACGTGCGCGGGGCCTTCACCGGCGCGACCCGGGACCGCGTCGGCGCGGCGGAGCAGGCCAACGGCGGCACACTCTTTCTGGACGAGATCGGGGAGCTGGACCTGGACCTCCAGACAAAGCTCCTGCGCTTCGTCCAGACCGGCACACTGCAACGGGTAGGCTCCACCCAGCTTGTCAAGGTCGACGTGCGCTTTATCTGCGCCACCAATCGGGACCCCCTGCAGGACGTGGCGGAGGGCCGCTTCCGCGAGGATCTCTTCTATCGCCTCCATGTCATCCCTATCCACCTCCCCGCCTTACGCGATCGGGTCGACGACATCCTGCTGCTTGCCAACCACTTCCTGCGCACGTTCGCCGAGGAGGAGCACAAGGCATTCCGGGAGCTTTCGCCGGAGGTGGAGACCGTCTTCATGGACTACGAATGGCCCGGGAATATCCGCCAGCTTCAGAACGTGATCCGCAACGTGGTGGTCCTCTATGACGCGGAGCAGGTCAGGGTGGAGATGCTGCCGCCGCCCCTGAGCGCTGTCGCCAGCCGGGGGGCCGCGCCGCTCTCCGCCGCTGCCAAGTCCGCGCGAGCCGCCGAGCCCCAGGGGCAGGCAGTCCGGCCCCTGCATGTGATCGAGAAAGAGGCGATCGAGCGCGCCATCGAGCTCTGCGACGGCAATATCCCCCGAGCCGCCGCGCTCCTGGAGGTCAGCCCATCCACCATCTATCGCAAGCGGCAGGCCTGGCAGTCGATCGGCGCCTGAACGCCTCCGAATCCAGCCGGGAAATCGCACGCCAAGACGCAGGAATGCGCGGGATCGATCGCTCAGGCGTCCGGGGCAGGGTCCAACTGGACCTTGGTTGCGTTTCGACCTTGGCCGCCGGAGCCGCGAATAGTGTCCGCTAAGCGCCTTTCGAGCCCTGTCCTATGGGTGGTCGCGTTGGTTCTGCTCGCCGCCGTCTTGGCTGTCGTGGGCATCAAGGTGCGTCCCATCCTGCACCCGCAGCCCCTAGTCGTCGCCCCCCTGGATCGCGCCTGCGACCTGACGTCGGGACCCCCCTGCACCGCCCGCTTCCCCGGCGGCGGGGCCGCAACCCTGAGCGTGGAGCCCAGAGGCATCCCCCCGGTTGCACCACTGCGCCTCTCGGTGGAGCTCACAGGGATCGAGGCGGGCTCCGTGCAGGTGGACTTCGCGGGGGTCGACATGGATATGGGCTTCAACCGTCCGGCCCTGACCGAAGTCGAGCCCGGGAGCTATCGGGGCCAGGGCATGCTGCCCATCTGCGTGCGCGACCGCATGGCCTGGGAGGCACGAGTGCTGATCCAGACCCCGAAGGGACTTCTCGCCGCCCCTTTCCGATTCGAGACCGAACGGCGCCGTTAAACGCCGCTCTCAGGCCCGGACCTCTGTTCCGACGGCGTCGTCCAAGGACAGCTTCCATCGGGGTGCTGGGTCTAGGATGGCGTCGTGCCACCGCCTGAGCTGCTCTCGCTCAAGATTTCGGGGTACAAAACCCGATCTTGACTTAGGGGATAGTCCCCGCTGCCGAAGTAGCGAAACAGCATATTAGCGGATATTGATCGATATCAATTCCGGGTCCGCTCTCCGGGTCTAGTCTCCTCAGTGGTCGGGCGCCAGTCGCCCGCGCCGCAATCGAGACGTTCTTCCGGAGGAAAGCGATGACTAAGGCAAAACGCATCATCCTTGCTGCCGCCGTCGCGGGCCTGTCTGCGCTCGGCTCGCTGCCCGCCAATGCCTTCTGGGGCTGGTGGAATCCCTTCAACTGGTTCGGCAACGGTTGGGGCTGGGACTATCCCTGGTACGGCGGTGGCTATCCCTTGTATGGCGGCTATCCCTGGTACGGCGGCGACTACCCCTGGTATGGCGGCTATCCCTACGGCGTCGCGACCTATCCCTACGCCGGATATGCCTATCCCTATGCCTGGGCCGCCCCTGCCTATGTAGCCCCGGCCGCGGTCGCCTCGACCTCCACGGCGACCACCACCGCAACGGCCAAGTAGGCCCAACCGGCCAACCGCGAGCGACCCCGCGCCGACGGGCGCGGGCCTCCGCTCCCGACCGGTACTGATCCGCCCCACCGCCTGATATGATCTTGCGCTCCAGCGCTTACGCCTAGAGGCATGCGATTGCCCCGAGGGCGGCAGGCGCACATGGCAACGGGGGGCGGGGCATGCGCGTATTGGTCGGCGACATCGGCGGTACCAAGACCGGGCTCGGCGTGGCCGAGACCGACGGCGGGGCAGTGACACTGACAGAGGTGCGGCGTTACCCGAGCGCCGAGTTCGATTCGCTGGAGGCGATCCTCGTCCGATATCTCCAGGACACCGGACAGACCCCGCCCCGGGACTGTCCCTGGGGCGCCTTCGCCATCGCCGGCCCAGTGCAGGGCCGGCGGAGCAAGACCACCAATCTGCCCTGGGAGATCGACGGGGACCTCATCGAGCACATCCTCGACTTTCGAGCCGTCGGCCTGCTGAACGACTTGGAGGCGGTTGCCTGGGGCGTGGCCGCCTTGGGTCCGGACGACCTCGCAGAGATCCACCGCGGCGGCGAGCCCGACGAGCCGGATGCCCCAAAGGTCGGCAATGCCTGCGTGGTCGCCGCCGGCACGGGGCTGGGGGAGGCCGGACTCTTTTGGGACGGCGCCCGCCATCGACCTTTCGCCACCGAGGGCGGACACACCGATTTCGCCCCCGCCGACGAGCGCGAGGTGGCCCTGCTCCAGCACCTGCAGCAGCATTATGGGCACGTGAGCTGGGAGCGCGTGGTCTCCGGCATGGGCATCGCCAACATCTACGGGTTCATGCTGCGCTGGCGCCGTAGCGTCACCCCGGACTGGTTGGCCGCGGAGTTCGCTCGGGGAGACCTCCCAGCCTCGGTGGCGACTGCCGCGGCAGCCGGGCATTGCGCCGTCTGTGTGGAGACCATGGAGCTGTTTTTCCGGCTCTATGGACGCGAGGCGGGCAACATGGGCCTGAAACAGATGGCCCTGGGGGGCGTGTATCTGGGGGGCGGGATCGCGCCCAAGAACCTCGAGGCCCTGCGCCAAAGCCAGTTTCTGGACGGCTTCTTCTCCAAAGGTCGCATGGAGCCACTGATGCGTCGGATGCCGGTACGGGTCATCCTGCGCGGCGACACCCCGCTGCTCGGCGCAGCGCGCTTCATGGCGGTCGACCGCTCGCCGTCAAGCCAACCAACCACAGGCTAAGAACGCCATGATCGAGCTGAAGGTCTCGGGGATGAGCTGCCAGCACTGCTCCGGCGCAGTCGCCAAGGCGCTGGAGGCGGTCCCGGGCGTCTCCCGGGTAGAGGTCGACCTGGTGACCGGGCTTGCGCGTATCGAGGGCGATGCGGGACTGGACGTCCTGATCCGAGCGGTGACCGTGGCCGGGTATGGGGCCGCCCCGACCGGCGCCGACGGAGCCCGTCCGCCACCCCGCCCATGACCCCCGGCAGCCAGACGCGACGGACCTCCCCAGCAGGTCAGGGCTCCGCCGTCAGATAGGCGATCCAGCCCGCGTCCGGCTCCCCGGACTCAACAGGCACGAAGCGTCCATCCGGGTGCCCGTTGGCATCCCACCCCTGCCAGTACACCTGGACCCGGGAGAATCCGGCCTCGGTCAGCAGCTCGCGGATCTCCGGCAGCGACCAGAGCCGCCAGTCGTAGCTGAAGGCCCGCTCCAACCGGGACCCGTCCTCGAACTCGAAATGGATATGGCAGACCAGGCGCCCGGAGATCGGATCGTAGAGCGCCTGCTCCCAGAGATAGGTGAAGCGGCCCAGGTCCGGGTCCTCGATCGAACGCTCCTCCGTGATGATGCGATAGGAGTCGTAGCCCCCGTAGGCGTCCAGAAAGAAGATCCCGTCCGGGGCCAGGCTGGCACGCACCCCCTCGAAATAGGCCCTCAACGCCTCGCGCCGACAGAGCAGCCAGTAGCTGAAGTTCATGGCCAGCACGAGGTCCAGCGGACGGGACGCCGGCTCCCGCACATCCTGCTCCAGGAGCTGGACCCGCTTGCGCTGACCCTCCGTCAGGGCCGCCACGCTGTGGCGGCGCGCCCAGTCGAGCACCTCCGGGTCCAGGTCCACCCCAACGGCGACGTTGCCCTTGCGCCTACGCACCCACTCGCAGCAAACGGCCGCAGTCCCGCAGAAGTCCTCCCGCAGCCAGCGGGCGCTGCGCCCGCGCAAGTGCCGATAGGTGCGGTCCACGAAATCCACCTCTGCCCCCGGACTCTGGACCGCACATTCGTAGAGCCGGTGGCGGTCTGCCCGTTCGGCGGCCGGCAGGGGGGCCTTGTGCGAGTCGTCGGGCATGATCCTCGTCGGTGGATAAGAATTCCGAACGTCTGGTTGCACCGGAAGACGGACCCCCGCGAATCCACCTGCGGATTGAACACGCAGCCGTCTTGCTGTATTGTTGCCGGCTCGCGAGCCCAATGGAATGCCCCCGATCAAGCCCGATGGGGGGTCAGGCGCCCGCAAACACCCCCCGGAGAGGTGTCCGAGTGGCTTAAGGAGCACGCCTGGAAAGTGTGTATAGGTTAATAGCCTATCGAGGGTTCGAATCCCTCCCTCTCCGCCATTAACCACGTGAAACTAGAATAAAATCCGAATTCGCGCGTCTCAGCCGCCCCACTTCTTCCGAATACCGAGCCGTGATCGGTGCCCGAGCGGTACCCCAGCCACCGGTTTCTCGATGGTCGCTGCGTCACAGAGGATGGGGACCTCAGAACAACCGGCAGCTCACCGGCGCCCCAAACACATCACTCCATCAACGCCTTAAACAACGCATCCCGGGCGTCGCTATAGAAGACCGCCGTCACCCGGGTCGCGATGTCGTCGTCCAGCTCCACCAGCTGCTTGCGCGCGGTCACCGGCAGCAGGATGGTCTTAGCCCCCTTGTCCGCGGCGGCCTCGACGATCCCGACGGCGTTGTAGATGGGCTCGATGGAGCCCCCCAGGTTAAGCCCGCCGACCACGACCAGCCCACCCTTGAGACTCTTCTCCAAGAGCGCCGAGCACAGCGCCAGCAGGGCACCCACGCCCGTGGCGGCGCCCGACTTGCTGGAGTCGAAGGCCCGGAGTTGGACGGAGAACTCGTGCGCCCGCGGGTCGCGATCCCCCACCAGCTCCTTCGCCCTGGCATAGAGGTTTTGCTCCGCGCAGCGCACGCTCTCCCTGAAAGACGCAGGGGGCGGCTGGTTGAGGATACGTACCCCGGAGCCCGGCCCTTGCGTCGCATCCAACCGGAACAGCCCTGGGTGCTCTTCGGACCCGCCAGGCGAGAGGACCCAGACCTGTCCGGGCGGCAAGGGGTCGTCGCCGATGCTGTCCTCGCTTTGGAGCTCCGGGGTGGCGACGAACCGCTCCACCCCGTCGATACCCATACTGGAAGCTGAAATGGGTGTTGCGGAACTCGGCGGAGCCGATCCGCTTCTGCTGCTCCTTGACCCGCCGCCGACACTCCAGGGCGAGCCGGGCGGCCCATTCGATGGCCGAGTCCGGGATCTCCTGGCGAGCCTGCTCGGCGCCTTGACCGTCCCCGGCGTTGGAGTAGGGGAACATCAGCTTGAGCAGGCCGTTCATGGTCTTCTGGACGGCGTTGACATCCCTCCCGCTCAAGGCCCCACCGAACTGGATCCGCCCCTGGAGCTTCTGTAACCGCGAGGAGGCCCGCAGGTGGTTCCAGCAGGAGGACAGGAAGTCGCTGACGAGGCCGAAGTGGTCGGTCAACTGATCGCGGTTGACCTTGGGCACATCCCAGCCCGGGACATAGGCGTGGCGGTCCATGAAGGCGGTGTCGTCGCGCATCTCCGGCGGCATGGGTCCGAGCAGATGGCCGATGCGCTGCTGATGGGCCACGTCCACGTCGAAGTTGCCGACCATGTAGAGGCTGCCGAATCCGCGAATGCTCTCCTTGCCCCGGCTGAACTCCCCGGATTCCATATAGCCCTTCATGATATTGACCCCGTCCTTTTGGTCGAAGCTGATCCCCGAGACCTCGTCGAAGCACACCACGGTGACTGACAGACCAACCCCCGTTGGCCGGTACTGTTGTTAACGAACATCCGCGCGACCGACGCCTTGCCCCCCCGAGACCAGGTGCGCATAGGGCGAGACCTGTTGGTAGAGGTGGCTCTTGCCCGTCCCCCGCGGCCCCAGCTCCACCGCGTTGTAGTTGTTCTCCACGAACGGGACCATCCGCAGCAGCATCACGTCCCGGGTGCGCGGCGACAGGCTTTCCTTGAACCGGCGCACCAGGTCCTTGCGGACGATGAAACCGTCGAACGCCTGGGCGGCGATCCCGTCGAGCGCATCCAGCTGCATGGATCAATCCCCTCCGATCTTCACCGACTGTTTCGCCACCACCTGCCCGTCGCGCACGGCCACCAGCACCGCCGAGGCGCCTTCGAGCGTATCGTCCGCCACCACCAGGGACGCCTGACCCTCCGCATCCGGGGCCTTGAGCCGCTGCCCGGTGCCGAGCACGCTGGAGTCCGCATCGGCGGCCTTGGTGCGAATGTCGAGCAAGGTGCCCGCGTGGGCGCCCTGCAAGACAACCCGCAGCCGCATCCCCTTCCATTGCGCAGTCTGTTTGGCGACCGGCTCCCCGGCACCTTGCGGCGCCGTGATCGTCAGCACCGGGATCAGGGCCTCCTGCACGCTCAGGCCCCCATGGCTGTATTCCACGCCCGCCTTGAAGGACCCCACACCCGGGGCCAGGACCACCGCATGGCCCCCGCCCCAGAACCAATGGACCTCCGGGAAGCCGTGCTGGGCACCCGGCGCGGCAACGGCACAGCGTGGCCAGCGGGAGGCGGTCAGATGGCCCGGCAGGTCCAGCTTGGGTAACCCTCCCGGCATCCACAGCCAGCCGTGATCGGTGACCAGCAGCACCCGCCG
>JBGSOR010000515.1:0-10517 GCA_041738985.1 Chromatiaceae bacterium
TGCCCCTAGGCGTCATCCTCGCCGACGACCACGCCATCGTCCGCGAAGGACTAACCGCCCTGCTCCGCGGCGAGCCGGACATCGCGCTGCTGGGACAGGCCGCCGACGGCGAGTCCGCCTGGCAGCTCGTCGCGACGCACCAGCCAGATCTCGCCATTCTGGATCTCTCCATGCCAGGGGCCACCGGCATCGAGGTCGCCCGCCGGATCGCGGCCGCCGCCCTGGGCACCCGCGTCCTGCTCCTCACCATGCACGACGACCCCACCGCCGTCATCGAGGCCGAGCGGGCGGGGGTGGCGGGCTATCTCCTCAAGGACAACTCGTTCGAGGAGCTGGTGCTCGCCGTGCACACCGTCGCCGCTGGCGGGACCTTTGTCAGCCCCTCAGTCAGTGCAAAGCTTCGCATGCTCCAACGCAACGGCCACCGACCCGTCGCCCTGTCGGCGCGCGAGCGCGAGGTCGTCCGGCTGATCGCCGAGGGCCGCAGCAGCAAGGAGATCGCACGCACGCTCGCCATCAGCCCCCGTACCGTCGACACCTACCGCAACCGGCTGATGGAGAAGCTCGGGCTGCACTCCGTGGCCGAGGTGGTGCGGTGGGCCGTACAGGGCGGGATGCTGGGTTGAGATTGGCGCCGAGCTCTGCTTGCCGCGCGGCGTTTTTGGCCGGCCATTTCGGACACTGGATTCATCGGTCGCCATCTGCGCGCGAGTTGACCGACGATTGTCCGCATTTTCGCGTACAGAGCTGTCGGTCGATTTACGGACCCCCAGATCGCGAACGCGTTTGTAGAATTGCGGCAATAGTTGATCGGACCGCTTGACGGACTTGGATCAGTTGGCGGACGCCCTCGCGAAACGGAGGCACGCTCGCAATAGGTCGGTGAAGAAACTCGGCGAACAGGAACCGAGCGCTGCGCAGCTCGCGATCATGGCGGCCGGCGTCGAGCGGCTGCGGCGATCCACCCCCCGCACGATGAAGCCGGCTAAGATGCATACGTTCTACCGGCCTACAAACACTGCCGGTAATTAGGACTTAATGACGGACATCGAATCCGGTGCCCCAGTAACCTGAAAAGGAAACAGAGCGATGTTAAACCTCACTCACGGCGGACATGTGCTCGATGACGATTCGCCCGATGCGGAAGCGACGGTTCTGAAGCGTGGTGACTTGACGCTGGCGAGGGATGCCCGGCGCTACGGCGAAGCCAAGCCCGCAGAGACGCCATTCGGCTATCTCTTCCCGGAAATCGGGGACGATCCGGCTTCCCACCTTCCCGCGGACGATCCCGCCAAGGTAGTTTCCGACCTCAAAGCCTTGGGCAAAGCGATGGTCGAAGAAGCCGGACCCACGCCCGCAGGCAACTCGAGCATACCCCCGGTTTATACATATTGGGGGCAGTTCGTCGACCACGATCTCACCGCCAACACCGACCGCGATTCGGCCGTTAGCGACATTACCAAGACCGATATGAAGCCGATTCCGCCGAAAGAGGTGACGGCGAAGCTGAAGAACCTTCGTCGGCCGGCCTTGGACCTCGACAGCCTGTACGGCAACGGGCCGGCGTTTCTCGATCATGGCAGCACTGACGCGGGTTTTTACGACGGCCCGCGCTTTAGAATCGGCAAGAGCACCGACGCCCCTGGCATTCCCGGCGTGAAGATTCCTCCAGAGGACGATCTGGATCGGGACCTTCCCCGCATCGGGGCCCTACTGGACGCGGGAATCATCAAGGAGGACATTTTCACGGAAAAGCAAAAAGCGGATCCGAATTTCCGCACGCGAGCGTTCATCGGCGACGCGCGCAACGACGAGAATCTCATCGTCGCCCAGCTTCACCTTGCCTTCCTGAAGTTCCACAATGTGGTGGTCGACCGAATCGTCGCTCACCCATTCCGATTCGGCTTGTGGCGCGGCTTCTACCATGACGCCATCCTGTTCGAGCGCGCGCGACAACTTACGCGCTGGCACTACCAGTGGTTGGTCGTGAACGACTGGCTGAAGACGATCACGATGAGCGGTATCGTAGACCGGATTCTGCTTGGTGGCCTGAAACACTATGAGCCGCGCGACCATCAGCTTTACATGCCCCTCGAGTACTCCGTGGCGGCTTTCCGTTTTGGTCATAGCATGGTTAGGGGCGCCTACGATCACAACCGCAACTTCGGCAAGCACGAGGGCGGGCCCGGCGTCGTGGCGCCAATTGCCACGTTCGATCAGCTTTTCCTCTTCACCGGCAACGGCTTCGTCCGCGACCCCAACGATCCGACGAAGAGTACCCGCAATCCGTTCCTCGGCGCACCGACGCTGCCCTTCAACTGGATCATCGAGTGGGACCGATTCACTGACAAAGGCAGCTCGGACCCTGCCCATTTCGCGCGCAAGATCGACACATTGCTCGTTCCGCCGTTGGCGCAGATGGTCAATGAGGGCACCGGCGAGGCCTTGCAGGATGACGTCCACAAGCCGATTCGGGAGATGCTGCGGTTCCTCGCGCAGCGGAACCTGCTGCGGGGCTACCTTTTGAGCATCCCCGCCGGACAGAGCGTGGCGAAGGCGATGGGTGTAGCTCCGCTGACGGAGGCCGAGCTACGCCAGAACAACTCCGATGGCATCAACGCCGCCCTAGAAGAGGGAGGATTCCTAGAACGGACGCCCCTGTGGTATTACGTGCTAAAAGAGGCAGAAGTCCGGGCCAACGGCAATACGCTGGGGGAGTTGGGAAGCCGCATCGTTTCCGAGACGATTATCGGACTGCTCGCCAATGATCGGACCTCGTACTTGAATCAGCGCGGCGGCTGGGATCCGACCGAAGGCGTGAGGCTCGACAACGGGGAGTTGATCGTGACGATCCGCGACTTCTTGCAGTTTGCTGGCGTCGCATCCTGAGGCTTGCAGGGGGCGAACGACTACCCTTGCCCTCTTCCCTGCCCCGCACCCGTAGGCGCACTACCGCCGCGCGGGACGATGGATCAGGACCGGGCAGTCGATTGCCTCCAGGTGCTCCCAGAGAGTCGGGGTGGCGAGCATGGGGTTTTCGCAGTCGACCACGAGCAGATCGATGCCGGCGGAGATGACAGCGCGCGCCAGGGCGGCAGTACCGCCCGATCCTGGATCGATCAACAGGGCGCGCGTGCGGACGGTGCGCAGGATTTCGGTCGCCTGAGCCCAGAGGGCGTCGATGTCCGCTGCGGGGGTTGGCTCGAGGATGACCGAGACCGCGGCCCGACGGTCTCGCGCAAGGTCGGCGGCCGTGATCAGCGCCTGAACCGAGGCATCTCCGCCGTCGAAAAGGAAACCAACCGCGAGGTGCCCCGGGCGGTACGGGATCCGGACCCGCTTGGGTCGGCTGCGCAGTGGCGCAAAGCGGCCGATACGCCCCAGGGCGAAAAGCTCCGCATCCACGCTCGCGGCAAGGATCTCGGCCCCGAGATCGCCGCGCCAGACGCGGAATGAGCTGGCCAGGCCCAGGGCGCGGGCGGATTGCTCGAGGTGCTCCCGGACCCGCCGGGCAGCGGCTCGCAGCTCGCGTTGCAGACGCTCCGCATCCAGTGCGGACTCGTCCAGGGTGGCGAGGCGGAGCTCGCGCAGGAACGGAAGTCCGGCCGAGCGGATGAGCTCCGTATCCTCGACGAAGACGCCCTCCAGCTCCGCCTCCAGCAGGGCGGCGACCCCGGCAGCGAGGTCCATGACCCGCAGCCCATGGGCGGAGGCATCCAGGGCGACCGCGATGCGGCGCGTTCCTGTCCGCGCTTCCGCGTTGCTCATGGTTGGCCTTCGGCGTTTCCGGCCGACTTGCTCCCCTCGGCCCGCAGCTCGCGTAGGCGCTCCGAAAAGCCGATCAGTCGGGCCTCGACCCGTTGGTTCAGGCTACCCGCGGGAAGCCCACCCTGGGCATCCCGCTCCCCTGCGGGCAGACCGGTCAGGAGCTCGATCCCTTCGTCGACGGTCCGCACCGGGTAGACCGCGAAGCGCCCCGCAGCTACCGCCTCGACGATGTCCGCGCGCAGCATCAGGTGTTTGACGTTGGCCGCCGGGATCAGCACGCCCTGGTCTCCCGAGAGTCCGCGGGCCGCGCAGATCTCGAAGAAGCCCTCGATCTTCTCGTTTACGCCGCCGATGGCCTGAATCTCGCCCAGCTGGTTGACCGACCCCGTGACGGCCAGGGACTGACGGATCGGCGCCCCGGCGAGGGCGGAGAGCAGGGCGTAGAGCTCCGCCGAGGAGGCGCTGTCGCCCTCCACGCCCCCATAGGACTGCTCGAAGACCAGGCTGGCAGAGAGCGAAAGGGGGTGGCGCGGCGCATAGCGACCGGCGAGATAGCCGGACAGGATCAGCACCCCCTTGGAATGGATGGGGCCGCCGAGCTTCGCCTCCCGCTCGATGTCGATGACCTCGCCCTTACCAAGCCGCACGCGCGCGGTGATCCGCATGGGGTGCCCGAAGCGATAGCCGCCCAGATACATCACCGCCAGGCCATTGACCTGACCCACGCGCTCACCCTGGGTATCGATCAGGAGGGTGCCCCGGAGCGTCTCCTCCTGCAGGCGGCGGCTCACGCGGTCGGCCCGCTCGATCTGGGCATCGATGGCGCGCTGCACGTCCGCCCCGGTGACCCTCTCGCCCCCGCCAGTCCCGGCCCAATAGTCGGATTCCTGAACGAGGTCGCCGATGGACCGCATATGGCTGGTGGTGCGCTCGTTGTCGTCGGCCAGGCGCGCGCCGTGCTCGATCACCCGGGCGACCGCCGACGCGTCGAAGGGCCGGAGTCCGCCCCGCCGCACGAAGGTGGCGACGAGCCGGGCGAGAAGCCGATCCGTCTCCGCATTCCGCTCGACCTGATCCTCGAAGTCCACCGCGACCTTGAACAGCTCGCGAAACTCCGGATCCCACTCGGAAAGCAGGTAATAGATCCAGCGCTCGCCGCACAGGACGACCTTGACGTCCAGCGGGATGGGCTCCGGCTCCAGGGAGACGGTGCTGATCAGGCTGGTCACCTGGGCCAGGGACTCGATGCGGACCTCGCGGGCCTGGAGCAGACGCTTCAAGGTCTCCCAGGCGAACGGCTGTAGCAGGAGCTTGTAGGCATCCAGGATCAGGTAGCCGCCGTTCGCCTGGTGCAAGGCCCCTGCGCGGATCATGGTGAAGTCGGTCTCGAGGGCGCCCAGGTGGGCGCGATGCTCGACTCGGCCCACCAGGTTGTTGTGGGCCGGCAGGTCTTCATGGACCACCGGCGCACCCCCGTTCCGGTCGTGACCGAGGAGCACATTCACCCGGTAACGATGGTGCCAGGGAGGACCCTCGTCCGGCGGGGTGAGCTGGATGCCGAACAGGGGCGGGTGCTTTTCCTGGTCCCCCAGGAACTGGCGGAAGTGCTCCACCACGTCCGTCTCCACCTGGCTCAGGTACTGGAGCGCGTCGGGTAGATCGCGGTATTGGTCCCGCAGGGCGTCGAGCAGATGGCGGATGGCAGCAGCAGCCATCTCGCGGTTAAGCGCCTGGACCTGCTCCTCGAATTGCTTCTTCCAGGTTGGGAGGCGCCCCATCCGCTTGCGCAGCTCGGCCTGCAAATCGTTGATGTCGGATTCGATCCGTTGCCGCTCCTGCTCCGGCAGTGCGTTGAACTCGTCGACACCCAAGGGTTTGCCGTCGCGCAGCGGCGCAAGGGTGAATCCCGTCGGGGTGTGGAGCAGGGCGACGGCCTTGTCTTTGGCCATGGCCTGGACCTCGCCCATGGCCCGCTCCTGGCGCTCGTCCAGCTCTTCTTCCATGGACTGGGCGCGGGTCCGGTACTCGTCGCTCTCGAAGACGCCCTGGATGGCGCGATGCAGATCCTCCACCAGCCGTTCCATATCGCGCTGAAGCTTGACCCCGGTGCCCGGCGGAAGTCGCAAGGCGCGCGGGCGATGGGCGTCCGCGAAGTTGAAGACATAGCACCAGTCCGGCGGCACCGGTTGGGTGGCGGCACGCGCCTCGAGGGCGTGCCGAATCAGGGTGAGCTTGCCGGTGCCGGCCGGACCCAGGGCGAACAGGTTATAGCCATCCTGGCGGATACCGATGCCAAAACGCACCGCCCCCAGGGCACGATCCTGGGCGATGAGCCCCTCCAGGGGATCCAGATCGTCGGTGCTCGCGAACGCGAGCCCTTCGAGGTGGCAACGCCGATAGAGATCGGCCGGTGTCAGGGGTGCGACGGGCATGAGAGAGGCGAGAGACCTCGGAAGATCCAGGTCGGTCAAGCATGACCCGATTTGGGGCGGCTGCCAATTGGCTCGGTCAACAGGGGCCGGACCTGGTCCGAAGCGCCTTCGCGCTGGTCATTCGTCGTGTCGATCCACCCCACAGCACCGGACCGCGGGCTGCCCGGGGTCGTCCGTCTCGCCACCCCCCGTCAGCACCGAGCCGGTGACGGGGTTGGGGCGGAAAGCGGTGCAACCCTTGAGACCCAGCCGATAGGCACGCGTAAACAGCCCTTTGAAGACGTCGAGCTCGATCTCCCTCGGGACATTGACGGTCTTGGAGATGGCGTTGTCGACAAAGGGCTGGAGGGCCGCCTGCATCGCCAGATGGTCCGCGGGGGCGAGGTCGCGTGCGCCGACAAATGCCTCGGACAGGAGCCGATCGCCTTGGGTCAGGCGCCAGTGTCGCAGGGCATAGTCCGTCACGCCGTGCCAGGCGCATTGTCCGGTCCGGTCCCGGATCCGCCGCCGGTGCTCGAAGACGAACACGGGCTCCAGGCCGCTCGAGACCCCGTTGGCGTAGAGGCTGATGGTCCCGGCCGGGGCGATCGCCGTCAGATGGCTGTTGCGGATGCCCCGCGCACGGATGCCCGCACGGATGTCCTCGGGCAGGGCGCACACGAAGGGTCCGTCGAGGTAAGGGCCAGGATCGAAGAAGGGGAAGGGTCCGCGCTCTCGGGCCAGGTCCACCGAGGCCCGGTAGGCCGAATGACAGACCGTCTCCATGATCTGCGCGGCCATGGACCGCGCCTCGAGGCTGCCATAGTGCAGGCCCAGCATGATGAGCGCATCCGCCAACCCGGTGATGCCGAGGCCGAGCCGCCGTGCACCGCGGGCCTGCTCGGCCTGCTGCGGGAGAGGCAGGCGGGAGACGTCGATCGCGTTATCGAGCAACCGCACCGCAGTCACCGTCGCGGACTGCAGTCCCGCGAGATCCATCCGCGCCTCCGGGGCGAAGGGCCGCTCCACGAATCGCACCAGATTCAGCGACCCCAGATTGCAGGCGCCGTAGGGCGGCAGCGGGATCTCGCCGCAGGGATTGGTGGCGCTGATCCGCTCCCGATACCAGAGATTGTTCTCGCGGTTCATGCGGTCCACAAAGAGCACGCCGGGCTCCGCGGTCTCGTAGGCCGCCGCCATGATCCGGTCCCAGAGCGCCCGGGCTGGAGTCGCGCGCATCACCGAGCAGGGCACGGCGTCGCAGTCGCCCGGCAGGCGCCGATGCACGATCTCGCGGTCCCCAAGGTGGTCGGGACCCCCAAAGCCTTCCAGCGGAAAGACCAGTGGCCAGGGGCGGTCCGCGCGAACCGCCTCCATGAAGTCGTCGGTCGCCAGGATCGAGAGATTGAAGTTGCGGAGCGCCCGGGGATCGCGTTTGGCGTCGACGAAGGTCTCGATATCCGGATGGTCGCAGCGCAGGGTCGCCATCATGGCGCCGCGCCGGGAGGCGGTGGAGAGCAGGGTCTCGCACATGGCGTCCCAGATGCGCATGAAGGAGACCGGGCCGGAGGCCAGACCACCCACCCGCCAGGCCGGGACCCCCTGGGGCCGCAGGGTCGAGAAGTCGTAGCCCACTCCGCCGCCGGCCTGCATGGTGATCGCACCTTCCTTCAGCGCGTCGAAGATGGCGTCCATGGAGTCGCCGATGCGGCCCATGACGAAGCAATTGAAGAGCGTCACGTCTCGTCCGGTCCCGGCCCCGGCGAGGATGCGACCTCCGGGCAGGAAGCGGAATCCCTCGAGGAGCCGGTAGAACCGAGCCTCCCAACCCGCACTGTCCCGCGGCTCCAGTGAGGCAAGCGCCCGGGCGACGCGCTGCCAGGTGTCCTGGACGCCGCCGTCGCGCACCTCGCCGTTGGACCTGTCGCGATAGCGGCTGTCCCAGATGTGGCGGGCAAGCTCGAGCTCGAAGGGGTCATCGGGCATAGGCCCTTGCCTCGGGATTGGGTTGGGATATCGCGGGCGGCGTCCTGCCGCCCGGGACTCTCGGTCGCTCCGCCGATCTCAACGGGTTCGTTCGTCCCGATCAACCACCCTAAGAGAATCCGCGCCCTGCGGGCCCGGCGTTCGGCACGAACGGTCGAGACGGGCTTATGCTTACAAGTGGGGGTGGGCCATCGTTGTCGGGAGGGGGCGATTGCAGCATCGGACGGAGGCTTTAGATGAAGACTTGGGTGATCGTCGCGAGCGCCGCACGCGCACGCATCTTCGAAGCCGCTGGGCGTCGGACGCCCTTGCGCGAGCTGTCGGACCTGATCAATCCGGAAGATCGGCTACATCCGCGGGACCTGAAATCGGACAGGCCCGGACGGGCCTTCGATACCCTGGGCGGCCAAAGGCACGCCATGCAAACGGCCGTGGAGCCGAAGGAGCAGACCGCCATCCGATTCGCCAAGCAGGTGGTCGAGACCCTCGAGTCCGGCCTCAACGAAGGTCGCTTCGATACGCTCTGCCTGGTGGCGCCGCCTCATTTCCTCGGCCTGGTGCGGGAGCACATGAGCGACGCCCTGTCCCGGGCGATTGCAGGCGATGTCGTCAAGGATCTGACAAAGGAAGAAATCGCGTCCATCGAGGAACACGTCGCGCATCTCTTGTAGCGGTGATTGACTGAGGTAGGCGCCGAGGATCTTCGCAGCGCCAGTGCTGCCTTTTTGCCTCGGGGGTCGCCTCGCGCGTAGCGTTTACCGGCGGCTCTCGCTGCCGCAGCGGGACCCGTCCATCTATGCGAGTCGTCGCTGCCATCGTGCGTCAAAAAATCGCCTAGTTTGCATACAAAATTATCCATATATATAATGTACAAGATATTTTTATGTTGGCACGGTGCTCGCTTAAGCGAGGGCGACAGTTTCTTGGGGACCCGATGTGAAATCCACGAGCCAAGCCGATACATCCCGCCTAACCCTTGTGTCTAAGGCCCAGGAGTCGCAGCACCAGGCGATCGGCGGTCTAGATCCGATCGGATTTCTGCAGACCATCGGTGCATCCCTGGATTTGGGTCGTGTCCTCACGATACTGAATAGCTTTCTCGAAGATCTCGTCGGTCACCGAGGCTGGGAATACCGGTCTGCCGGATCCGATGCGGCATTCGAGGGCGGAAAACGCGATCGCCATCGGCTGGAATACGCCCTCAACCTCAGCGGCGAGCAGATCGGAACCTTCACGATCATGCGTGGCCGCCGCTTCTCGGAAACCGATCAGGTACGCATCGAAGCGCTGTTGGGCCTTGCGGCCCCGGCACTGAAAAATGCCCAGAGCTACCAGGCGATCTTGCAGCTCCTGGAGCGCGACACCCTGACCGGTCTCGGCAATCGGCGCGCCTTGTTTGGGCAAGGCGCTCAGTGGCTGGCCGACGCCATCCGACAGGATCGCCCCCTATCCATGCTGGCGGTGGATCTCGACGACTTCAAAATCGTCAACGACAGTTTCGGACATCCGGCTGGCGACCGTGTCTTGGTTGGCATCGCCGAGATCCTGCGCGCGAGCACCCGTGCATCCGATCTCTGTGTGCGAATGGGCGGCGATGAATTTGCGGTGCTGCTGCCGGGAGCCGATTACGCAAATGCGATGCGCTGTGCGGAGCGGATCCGACTGGCCGTCGAGGCATCCTCGATCGTGACGTCGAACGGCGACTCGATCCGGGTCAGCGCCAGTATCGGAGTCGCAACCTATCGATCGGGAATGGACCTGGACCAGCTGTACCATCAGGCGGACGATGCCCTCTACGTCGTCAAGCGTTCACGCTGCGCTCGCGTGCTGGCTACAGTGACCGCGGGCATCGGAACATCGGGAGCCCGTGCTGCGAATTAAGGTCGTCGCGGTCGGATCGCAGCGCGTCTGGCCCGCGTCGAACCAGGTAGAATCGCGAGCCGCGAGCCGATCCGTCGCCCAGACGCCGCGCCTTCCCGGCTATCATTGCCCGTAACCTCGCCGACACCGCGGTGGGCAGAATCCCCTGCCCCACACCCCCGTTGCACTATCATGCCGACCCACTGCATGGCACGGCACGCCGCGGCCGGGCGTGGGCCCGACCAAACGCCCGCGCAACCAACCAGATCCAAACAGGTTCCGGACGGGGCCAAGGCCTCGTCCGGCTTTGAAATTCAATCATGACGGTAGACCGAATGCTGCACCCGACCGACCTCAACAACGGCATGACGGACGAGGAGTCACCCACGACCGCCGCGACGGCTGCGCCCCTCGGGGCCGTCGCCGATTACGACCCTGCCCGGCCGGTCTTTGCCGTCCCACACCGGCCCCTGGGCGATCGGCTGATCGGCC
>JBGSOR010000525.1:0-3698 GCA_041738985.1 Chromatiaceae bacterium
GCCAGGCGGCTCGTCCAGGGCCGCCGGCCGGCCCAGCGTCAGCTGTTCCCAGGGTCGCAGCGACCCGCTCGGGTGCCGCAGCCCCAGGTACAGTGCAGAGGTAAAGTCCAGCATCGCCGCCGACCCGTTTAGCGCGCCCGCTGTTGCAGGGCGAGGCGCTTGCGCAGATGCACCGAGGGCATGGTGTAGTCCACCCCGTCCATGGTGCTCAAGTCGACGCCGGTTACGGCCCGATAGGCGTGGATATAGCTCTGGATCTGCGCCCGCAACAAGTCCGCCCAGCCCTTCGCCTCCTCCTCGCTGGTCACGTCGTACCAGGCGTACCAGCGTATTGTCAGCAGGATCTGCTCGCCGAAGACGGCCAGGTCGCGGAAGTGAGTGATCACCACGTCCGTCCAGCCCTGCATCGTCTTCATGGTGTCCACTTGGGGCATCCAGGCCTCCTTGTAGGGGACCATGGCCCGGCTTTGCAGGAAATCGCGCATCTCCGGCCGTGCCATGATCCATTCCTGCATCAGCATTTCCACCCGCGCGGTCCACGCCAGATCGCCGAACTGGTTGTGTGCCCCTTGCGCCAGGATCAGGTTGAGCTCCTGAATGGCGTGGAGGATCGGATAGCCGTCCGGGTCCACCGTGGTGTCCTGCTTGGCCCGGTAGTAATCGGCGCACTTATTGAGCAGGTTGTGGAAGGCCTCGATGAACTTGGAGCGGGTGTCGGCCGGTCGGATGTCCGCAACCGCCTTGCCGTAAAGGCTCAGTCCGTACTGATGCTGGTACTCGTAGGCGCGGCGTTTGATGGAGAGCCGGTCGCGCTCGTCCTCGACGTATCCCCACAGGATGTTGTTGAGCGGCCGCAGCGGGTCGATCTCAACATGGGACAGTGGGTCCCGCTCGCCGGGCGCCCGCAGGTTCTGGAAGCGGCGACTGACGGCATTGAGGCTTTGCACCAACATCCCTTCCTCGTGCCAGTAGTTCCAGATGAGCTCCATGAAGCAGGGATTGTCCACCCGGGACTTCAGCAGCACGTCGGCGCAGAAGCGCTGATCCAATAAGCCTCCGGTAACCTCGTATTCCGGAAACGCGGTATCGATGACCCTCTGGATGTAAGGCAGCCGCTGGTTGCCGAGGTAGCCGCAAAACAGCTCCTGCCACTGACTGGAGGAGGTCTTCCGGTAGTCCCCGAGATCGAGGTTGATTTCATAAGACCGAGGCCAGCCACCATCGATGGGCTGGTCGTCGGTGGAGCAGGGCCGAACACAGCACTTGAGCAACAGGAATGCCTCGGTGGCGGTTTTCAGCAATTCATAGACCCCGACTCCATGGTCTGACAACTCCTGCCTTAGCCGATTGAGCTTACTGTTGGGACCTGCCAGCTTATCGAAACAAGGTGCGTTGCGATCCGGCCTGCCGTCATCGCAGCCGAAGACCAAGTCGACGAACTCCCGGTAGCGGCCGAACTCGATGGACTTGCTTGCGTCTAGGAGCCTGACGAAGAAGCTCAATGGTCCGTCCGGCTCTGCAATCCGACGCTTGTGGGAAACGGTGAGGGTCCCGGAAATCGGGGTCGGCTGCGGCTCCTCCGCGTCGATGATCGTTTCGCCATCAATATGGGGAGCGGAAGGATTTGGCCCCGCATTGGATGGCAGAATGCTCGGCAATCCATACCCCGCCGCGGTGTCCAGGAGGGGAAGGATCAACGAGCTCTTTATCTGGTGGCGTCCAGGCGCGGTTATGACGCCAATCCAGGTTAGGAGGTCGTTGGGGTCTTGTCTGAATGTCCGATCGAATACTTTGAAGGGGAAGTCTCGGGCCTC
Organism: Chromatiaceae bacterium; assembly: GCA_041738985.1. Taxonomy (GTDB): domain Bacteria; phylum Pseudomonadota; class Gammaproteobacteria; order Chromatiales; family Chromatiaceae; genus Thiodictyon. Next base: position 1,815 of record JBGSOR010000525.1, read on the forward strand.
GACCCGCCCGGAATGGGAGGCCGTAATCCTCACCTGATCGGTCACCCGGACCCGCTCACAGTCACGGGGCTTGCAATCGGCGGTGGAGAAATGGCGGGAGACGGTCAGGTTAAGCCCAAGGTCAAAGCACACGTCCGTCGTGCAGCCCGGATCGACCTTGGCGCACTGCGGTACGAGCTCCGGCTTCACGTTGCAGAACAGAAGGTAAATGCCCGCGGGCACCGCGTCGAAACGGACGCAGCCGTTCTCTTCGGTGAGACGCGATTGGAAGGCGGTCCAGTCGTCCGACTCGATCTGCGCTTGATCGCACCGGTCCGGGCATTCTTCGAGAGCCGGGTTGGTATTCCGGTAGACACTGATCGGTACGCTACCGGCGGGCTTGCCGCCATCGGTTACGCAGGCGGCAAGACTGCCCGGCCGGGTGCTCTGGGCTGCAGTCTTCGGCTTCGCTGGATTGTTGGGGTTCTTGGGGGTAGCCATGACTTCCTCCTTAGCGGATGCTCAATTGGGACATTCGCGTTGTTTCAAGGGCTGGGCGCCGGGCGCAGGCGGCGGACACGTCCAGGGTGCTGCGCAGGGCCCAGTGGTCGAGCAGCTTTCCTAGAAGCAAGCTCTCTTCTTCCGGACCGAGCCGACCATCGGCCCGCGCCTGGCCGATGCCGGCGAACACCAGCGACGGTGGCGCCCGGTACATCCGCGCGGGGTCGCGGCGCCAGACCAGGAACAACGCTTGCAGACGTGCCGGCTGGCGTCGCTCCACATCCATGACCTCCATCAGGGACCGCCCGCGCAGCGACCTGGGGCGGTGGTTGACCAGGAGCGAGACGAAACCCGGTATGTGGGTCTGCAATCGGGTCAGGAGCTCGGCCCGTTCCCGGTCGAGGCCGACCAGGGGGTAGTAGGCGTCCCACAGCGCCTCTGCCCGATCCCACTGTGAATGCGGATATAGGGCCCGGCCCATCGCGCAGCTCAGCTTGACCCTGATCCAAGGGGCCGGATGAGGGTCGTTCACGTCGATCCGAAACACGAAGGGTCGCGGCAGCCCTACCACGCCCATGAGTCCCAGGGTGGAAGCGATCCCCACCCGTGCCACCGACCAGAAATCGGCGACGATTTCGGAGATCCAGCGCTCCCAAAGCTGCCAGGCGATCGCCGTGGGCCCGGCGCCTGCCTGCAAGCCCCGGAGCACCGGCCGTAGCGAGTCGACCAGGCCCAACAGGGCCGCTGCCTGATGGCCCACCTCGTGAATCAGCGAGGACGCGATACCGTGGCCGATCATCCGCTCCCGCGGCACCCGGATCACCGCAACCGGGTTCACCCCGCCCCCCGGCAGCCGGGTGCGCGCCCGACGGATCGCGGCGCCAATGCCGCGGTCCAGGTAACAGAGCACTGGCGGTGCCTGGTAATAGCCGCCCGGGAGGTACAGGGCATCGGCGGACACCACGTCCAGGCCTGACAACCACACCCCGGTTTGATTCTCGCTGCGCTGGGTGATGACGTCGTTGAACAGGTCGAACTGGTTCAGCACCGCGTTGAACCGAAGCCGCAGGAATACGAACCGGCGATGCGCTTCCTCCGCATTAGCGAGCCACGCGCCCGGACTAGCCAGCCATTGCAGGTACGCGTGGGTACGCGCCCGCAGCTCGCGTCGACCCGCGGCCAGCACCGCCTCGATGGCGGTCTGGGACTCCGGCAACAGGCTTGCTGCCGGCAGCATGGACTCCTGCATCGCGAAGGGCTTCACGCGCGCCAGTCGGGTGATCAGGGCGCGCGCTTCCTGCGCCAGCGTCCACGACACGTATGCCGGAACGGACATGGTGGTTTAGGCCCCGTAGAGAATGATGCGATTGCCGCGGCGGACCCAGCGGCCGGTGCGGCCGCCAG
>JBGSOR010000035.1:0-1530 GCA_041738985.1 Chromatiaceae bacterium
ACCGGCGGTAACCGGGAGGCGGCGGCCCGGCGGCTGGGCATCAGCCCCCGGACGCTACGCTACCGCATCGCCCGCCTGCGCCGGCTGGGGGTCGAGATGCCGGTGATCATTGCGATGTCGGACGAGGTCGGAGGCTGCGGATCATGAGTGAAACCATTATCGGGCCCAGCGAGGTTCTCCATCGGCTGCGCGCCCTGTCGGGGCGGCTCGAGGGCGGGCTGGAGGGCCCATCCGGCGCGGCGCCGCGTGCCGACTTTTCGGAGGTGCTGAAGCGCTCCCTGGATCAGGTCAACGAGGCCCAGCAGAAGGCGGCGAGCCTTGGCCAGTCCTTCGAGATGGGCGACCCGAACGTCTCGGTCGTCGACCTGATGGTGGCCACGCAGAAGTCGAGCCTCTCCTTTCAGGCCGCCACCCAGGTACGCAACAAGCTGGTGGCCGCCTATCAGGAAATCATGAGCATGCAGGTTTGATGCCCACGGGGCCGCAGCAGGCATAACCGGTCTTCGAAGCTATGGACTTGATCAAATCCGACCGGATCGCGAGTCGGTTCCGCGCCTTGGCCGACATGCCGGTGACCCGGCAGCTGGCCCTCATGATCGGACTGGCCGTCAGCGTGGCCATCGGCGTGGCGGCGGTGCTGTGGTCCCGCGAGCCGATCTACCGCCCCCTGTACACCAACCTCTCGCCGCAGGACGCGAGCGAGATCGTCGGGGCACTGCAGGCGCGGGGGGTCGCCTATCAGGTCGACAAGAACAACGGGGCCATCATGGTGCCCGCCGACGGCGTTCACGAATCGCGCATTGCGCTGGCGGCCGCTGGGCTGCCCAAGGCCGGCGGGGTCGGGTTCGAGCTCCTCGACCGCCAGGGGGCGTTCGGCGAGAGCGAGTTCATGGAGTCCGTACGCTACCAGCGGGTGCTGGAGGGGGAGCTCGGACGAACCATCGCAAGCCTCGCGAATGTGCAGGGCGTGCGGGTGCACCTGGCGCTGCCTAAACGGTCCCTGTTCGTGCGCGAGCGCGAGAAGCCCTCCGCCTCCGTGCTGGTCAACCTCTTTGCGGGCCGCACGCTGGAGCCGCTGCAGGTGCAGGCCATCGTGCACATGGTCAGCTCCAGCGTCCCCAACCTGGAGCGCAGCCGGGTCACAGTGATCGACCAGAGCGGGCAGCTGCTCTCGCGCGAGCAAGAGGCCGACGGGCTGGAGGGCTCGACGGCGCAGCTCGACTACGCCCGCCGCACCGAGGCGGCCTACGCACGGCGTGTGGAGGAGATCCTGACGCCGATCCTCGGCCCTGGACGGGTGCATGCCCAGGTCGTGGCGGATCTGGACTTCACGGTGGTGGAGTCCACCGAGGAGAGCTTTGGCCACGAGCACCAGAGTCTGCGCAGCGAGCAGGTCTCGGAGCAGCGCACCCAGGGCGCGGCCCTCGCCGGCGGCGTCCCTGGTGCCCTAACCAACCAGCCGCCGCCGGGCGGGAACTTGGCTACCGGCGGAGCCTCCGAAGGCGCGGGGGCCGCCGAAGGGGGAGGTGG
>JBGSOR010000112.1:0-4467 GCA_041738985.1 Chromatiaceae bacterium
GGCGCCGCTTTGGCCTTGGGGGTTGACCGGGCATCGGTGCAGGCCGGCCTTGCGGGCCTCGCTCCGGTCCCCGGTCGCCTTTGCCCCCGACGGGCAGGGGCGTTACGCCTGATCGACGACACCTACAACGCCAACCCGGACTCCATCGCCGCGGCCATTGCCGTGCTCGTGGGGCTTCCCGGGCGGCACTGGCTGGTCCTGGGGGACTTAGGCGAGCTGGGTCCACAATCCCTAGACCTGCACCGAGAGGTCGGCGAGCGGGCCCTGGCCGCCGGCGTGGAACGGCTCGCGACAGTGGGAGACCTGAGCGCTGCGGCCAGCGCGGCATTCGGGTCGGGTGCGAGGCACTTCCGGGACCTGGCCTCGCTCGTAGAGGCCCTGCGGATCGAGCTTGCAGAGGACGATCTCGTGCTGGTCAAGGGCTCGCGCGCCGCGCGCATGGAGCGTGTCGTCACGGTCCTCTTGGGCGAGTCGGAGATCTAAGGTGCTGCTTTTTCTGACCGAATGGCTAACGCGCTACGAGAGCGGATTCAGCGTGTTCCGCTATCTCACCCTGCGCGGCATCCTGGGGACCCTCACCGCGCTCGGCATCGCGCTCCTGGTGGGGCGGCCCATGATCCGGCGGCTGCGGGCCTACAAGATCGGCCAGACCGTCCGCGACGACGGGCCTCAGAGCCATCTCTCCAAGTCCGGCACCCCCACCATGGGCGGGGCCCTGATCCTGGTTGCGGTAGGCATCAGCACCCTTCTCTGGGCTGACCTGAGCAACCGGTATGTCTGGATCGTGCTCCTCACCACGCTTGCTTTCGGGGGCGTGGGCCTGGTGGACGACTACAAAAAGCTCATCCTCAAGAACCCCCGGGGGCTCGCCGCCCGCTGGAAGTACCTGTGGCAGACGGTCTTCGGATTCGCCGCGGCCATGGTCCTTTATGCGACCGCGGTTACCCCGGCCGAGACCCAGCTGTTGATCCCCTATCTAAAGGATGTCTCTTTCCAGCTCGGCCCCTGGTTCATCCTGATCGCCTATTTCACGATCGTCGGCGCGAGCAACGCGGTCAACCTCACCGACGGCCTGGACGGGCTTGCCATCATGCCGACTGTGCTGGTGGCCGGGGCCCTCGCCGTCTTTGTCTATGCAGCGGGGCACTCGGAGATCGCCGCTTATTTGCGCATACCCCACATGAAGGAGGTCGGCGAGCTGGTGATCTTCTGTGGCGCCCTAGTGGGCGCTGGCCTGGGCTTCCTGTGGTTCAACGCCTATCCCGCCCAGGTGTTTATGGGCGACGTGGGGGCATTGGCACTGGGGGCCGCACTCGGCGTGGTCGCGGTGGCGGTGCGCCAGGAGCTGGTGCTGTTCGTGATGGGCGGGGTCTTCGTCCTGGAGACCGTCTCGGTGATGCTCCAGGTTATGTCCTTCAAGCTGACCGGCAAACGCATCTTCCGCATGGCCCCCTTGCACCATCACTTCGAGCTTCAGGGATGGCCGGAGCCCCGGGTGATCGTCCGCTTCTGGATCGTCACCGTGGTCCTGGTACTTATCGGGCTCGCGAGCCTCAAGATCCGCTGATGAGTGCGAGCAAGCCAATCCAAGGGACCCTGCCGGCTTCGGGCGACGACGGCTTCCGGACCCTGGTGGTCGGACTTGGCAAGACGGGCGTCTCCTGTGCCCGCTACCTGTGGGGTCAGGGCGTGCGGGTGGCGGTGACCGACTCCCGCGCCAACCCGCCCGGGCTCGCCGAGGTCCGTCGGGAGCTCCCGGAGGTGGGGGTCTTCGTAGGGGGTTTCGATCCGTCCGTCTTCGGGGCCGCGGAGCAGCTCGTGGTCAGCCCAGGGGTCCCCCTGGCGACGTCCCTGATCCAGGATGCCATGGCCCGGGGCGTCCCCGCCATCGGGGACGTGGAGCTTTTCGCCCGCGCCGCCCGGGCGCCCATCTGCGGGATCACCGGGTCCAATGGCAAGAGCACGGTGACGAGTCTGGTGGGTCTCATGGCCCGGTTGGCCGGGCGTCGCGTCGCGGTCGGGGGCAACCTCGGCGAGCCGGCCCTGGATCTTTTGGACAACTCCGTCGAGCTCTATGTGATGGAGCTCTCCAGCTTCCAGCTCGAGACCACACCGGGGCTGCGCGCCCAAGCGGCCGTGGTGCTGAATGTCTCCGCGGACCACATGGACCGCTACCCGGATCTGGCTGCCTATGCCGCAGCCAAATCCCGCATCTACGACCGCGCCGCCGTGGCAATCGTCAATTTGGACGACCCGATGGTCTGCGCCATGCCGCGCTATTCCGAGCGCGAGATCGGATTCACCCTCCATGCGCCGGGCGACTCGGATTACGGTTTGCGGGAGCTGGACGGCACCGCCTGGCTCTGCCGCGGACCCGATCCGTTGATTCCGACGGACGAGGTCTTGATTCAGGGTCGGCACAATGTGGCCAACGCCCTGGCCGCCTTGGCCCTGGGCGATGCCTGCGGCCTGCCGCGCGATGTCTGCCTCGCGGCCCTGCGTACCTTTCCCGGGCTCGATCACCGCAGCCAGCTCGTCGGGGAGCATCGGGGCCTGCGGTGGTATGACGATTCTAAAGGCACCAATCCGGGGGCGACGGTGGCCGCCCTGGACGGTCTGGTCCCGACTGGATCGCAGCGCCGGGCAGTCCTGATCGCCGGTGGCGATGGCAAAGGGGCCGACTTCTCCCCCCTAGTCCCGGTGGCGGAGCGCGCTGCCCGGGGGGTGATCCTGATCGGCAGGGATGCGCCCCTAATCGCGGCGGTACTCCAGGGTCGCGTGCCGCTGGTCCACGCCCGAGATATGGACGACGCGGTGCGGCGGGCGGCCGAGCTGGGCCAGCCCGGGGACTGTGTGCTGCTCTCCCCCGCCTGTGCCAGCTTCGACATGTTCGACAACTACGAGCACCGGGGCCGCGTTTTTGCCGCGGCGGTGCTGGGACTCGGCACATGACCGCCGCCACCCGTCAAACCCGCGCCGGCAAGCGCCGCAACGAGCGGGTTGCGCGAATGGACTTTCCATTACTGCTGTGCGCGGCGGCGCTGCTCGCATTCGGGCTGGTCATGGTGTCGTCGGCATCGATGTCGATCGCCGCGAATTGCTGCAACGACCCCTTCTACTTTGCCACCCGACATGCCTTCGCGCTGGGCCTGGCGCTCACCGCCGGCGTGCTGGCCTTTTCCGCGCCGGTGGATTGGTGGGAGCGCGCGGGGGTCTGGTTGTTCCTCGCGGGGGTGGTGATGCTGGCCCTGGTGTTGGTTCCCGGCATCGGGCGCACGGTCAACGGCGCGACCCGTTGGATCCCGCTCGGGCCGCTCAATCTGCAGCCCTCCGAGCTGATGAAGCTGTTCGCCGTGATCTATGTCGCCGGCTATCTGGTGCGTCACGCGGAGCTGGTCGCGAACCGACTCTCGGGCTTCGTCCGGCCGATGGTGCTGGTCGGGATCGCGGCGGCGCTGATTCTCAAGCAACCCGACTTCGGCACCACCGCCGTCATGTTGGCCACCGTAATGGGCCTGCTGTTCCTCGGCGGTGTGAGCGTCTTGCCCTTTGCGGTGCTGTTCGGGGCCGTACTTTCCGGGCTCGCACTACTCGTTCTTACCTCGGACTACCGCATGCAGCGGGTGCTCTCGTTCATCGACCCGTGGCAGGACGCCTTCGACACCGGCTACCAGCTCAGCCAGGCGCTGATCGCGTTCGGTCGCGGCGAATGGCTCGGCGTGGGTCTCGGCAACGGTATCCAGAAGCAGTTCTTTCTTCCCGAGGCCCATACCGACTTCCTGGCCTCGGTGATCGGCGAGGAGCTGGGCCTGGTCGGGATGCTGGTGATCATCGCCGCCTTCGTCTTCATCACCTGGCGAGCCTTTTCCATCGGCGCCCGGGCCGAGGCGGTGAACAATCGGTTCGCCGCCTATACGGCCTATGGGATCGGGATCTGGCTGGGGCTTCAGGCCTTCGTAAACATCGGCGTCAACGTCGGAATGCTACCGACCAAGGGCCTTACCCTGCCGTTCATGAGCTACGGCAGCAACAGCTTGATCGTCGTGTGCATGGCGATGGGCATCCTGTTGCGGATCGACGTGACCGTGCGCAACACGATCTCCGAGAAGCTGCCGGGCAGGGGGTTGCGATGGGCACGAGCATAGGCGTCATGGCCGGCGGAACCGGCGGCCACGTGTTTCCGGCCCTAGCGGTCGCCGATGCCCTGCGCGCGCAAGGCATCGGGGTGTTCTGGATCGGAACCCGCAAGGGCATGGAGTCGCGTCTGGTCCCGACCCACGGCTTCGAGATGGAATGGATTCGTATCGAGGGTCTACGCGGCAAGGGCGTCGGGCCACTGCTCGGGGCCCCGTTTAAGCTGGTCGAGGCGGTGTGGCAGGCGCGCGGCATACTCAGCCGGCGACGCCCGGCGGCGGTGCTCGGAATGGGCGGATTCGCTTCCGGCCCCGGTGGTCTCGCGGCGCGACT
>JBGSOR010000503.1:0-1713 GCA_041738985.1 Chromatiaceae bacterium
GAGCGGTGCAGGCGAGGGGCCCACCCGGGGGCCGCCGCGAGCGCGAGCAGCGCCAACGGCTTGGTGGATTGCAGCGATCTTGCTGGGAGTCTGCTCGGTGGCTTCCTGGCCCGGCGCCACAGGGTTGCGAAAGGGTTGCTACGGGGCCGAGCGCTGCACCTTGCCGAGCGTTCCGCATTCGAAATCCGTTGGCGCCGCGATCCGGCTAGCGCATCGACCGGTCGGCGCCAGCCAATCCGTCCTCGGGCGTCGCGAGCTTCCAGCTCGGGTACTATGTCCAGGCGGAGATCAACCTGCGCGAGGCGGCTTCGCGAGATCGTCGGTCCGCACTCCACCGCAGTCGGCTCCACCATCGCCAGTCGCCAGTCTCCCCTCTTAGACTTGTCCCGTATGGTCCCTTTTCGATTCCGAATCCAGCGCGGGGGTGGAATGTGCAAGAGGTGTTTCGCGGACTGGGCTTGAGCCCTTTGCGGCCGGCGCCGGATCGCGCCCGCAGCTTCCTCCACGCGAGCTATTCCGCCGCGACCCACATCCTCCTGAAGGCTACGGGTTTTGGGGAAGGCTTTGTCGTGCTGACCGGTGCGGCGGGCACGGGTAAGACCACCCTGCTCGGCGACCTGGCCGCGCGGCTGCAGCGGGATGGCTATTGCGTGGGGATGGTGGCGAATGCGCAGGTCGATGCCGACAACCTGTTGCAGCTGGTCGGCTTCGCCTTCGGTTTGCAGGCGGATCATTATTCGCGGGCCGGGTTGTTGGCGACGCTCAAGGACCGGCTCCCCGCCAAAGGCCCGGGGGGCAAACCCGCGATCCTGATCATCGACGAAGCGCAGGATCTGGCACCGGCGGCCCTGAAAGACCTCCGCCTCCTGAGCGACCTGACGGTGGCCAACGGTCCCCTCGTCCAGATCCTCCTCTCCGGACGGGACCGGATCTGGGACCTGCTGGACCGGCCCGATCATGTGCGGATCCGGCAACGGATCAGGGCGAGCTGCCGCTTGAATCCCCTCTGCCTGAACGAAGCGCGCGCCTACATCGACCATACAAGGGAGCTCGCGGGCTGTACGGGGGGACCGGGGATCGGCGCGGACGCCTTGCGTTTGATTCACGAGCGCACCGGAGGCGTCCCCAGACTGATCGGCCTGACCCTGGGCCACCTGCTGCTGCACGGCAATCTCGTCGAGGCGCGGGTGCTTGACGTACAGGATGTCGAATCGGTGCTGGCACACTTGGAGAAGGACCATCCGGAGCTCATCGCCGACACCTCGGGACAGCGGGCGCTGTCCCAGCCCGCGGTCGCTCAGCCGCTCCTGCACCCGATGGCCCCGGCGCCGCCGCTACCTGAAGCGGATAGCGGGGGCTTGCCGCAGCTCATTCCTTCAGCGCCACCGGCCCACAGGGGCGACGCGCGGAAACGGGCACTCAGCGAGGGATTCCGACGCCTGGTCGGTTGGCCTTGGAAGTGGCTGCTGCCCGGACTCTCCGCTGCTGCCATCGCCTGGGGCCTCCTGGTCTTCGACTCCGACTTGACCAGCGTGGAGGGCAATCCCTCCGAGCCGCCAACGGCCATCGAGCGGCATCGCGGGCAGGAGTCGCCGATCGGCGCTACCGACTGGTTGGGCCCGATTGCAGCGGCGCCAGGGGGAGCGCCATCGAAGCAACCCCTCCCCCCCGCACCACTGTCCGCGGATGCGCAGAGCGGCGCGCCCCCGAGGG
>JBGSOR010000197.1:0-10603 GCA_041738985.1 Chromatiaceae bacterium
GCCGCCGACGATCGCCACGCGCTTGCCGCTGTCCGCCGGGGCCGGGTCGAACCGGTAGCCGTTGGCAATGGCGGTGTCGCCGATGAACTGCTCCACCGCGTTGATGCCGACGAAGTCTTCCAGCTCGTTGCGATTACAGCCGTCCTGGCAGGGCGCCGGGCACACGCGGCCCATCAGCGACGGGAAGGGATTGGCATCGGTCGAGCGCCGGAAGGCGTACTCCTGCCAGGCCATGCCGGCCGGCGGCTTCTCCTGCTGACGAACGATGGCAAGCCAGCCCCGGATGTCCTCGCCCGAGGGGCAGCTCCCCTGGCACGGCGGGGTCTTGTGGACATAGGTCGGGCACTTATGGGAGCTGTCCTGGGCGAATATCTTGTCGGTCCAGGATTCCCAGGTCTGGTTGCCGTCCTCGAAACGGCGCCAGGAGGGCTTGGTCTTCGTCTCGCTGCTGGGAGTCGCCATGGGATCGTTCTCCATTACCGGTTGAGCCCCGTGCAGGTATCCGGGGGTTCGTATCGGGTTAAAGACCGGGCGGCAAGGGGCCCCCCGATGAGCTTCTTGTAATGTCTAGGGGCGCACCTAGCCCTCCTCGCCCTCGTCGTCATCCTCTCCCGCGGCGGCATCGTCTTCGTCCTCGTCATCGTCATCCTCGTCGTCTTCGCGGGGAGTGAGGACAATCGCGTTGGAGACCAGCTGGTGGAGGCTCAGGATCTGATCCAGCTCCATCCCGTAGAAGGGCAGCACCTTGGTGAACTGACTCTTACAGATGGCACAGATGGCGGCCATGTGCGTGACGCCCTTCTCCTGCATGACGTTATTCAATGCCTCCAACCGGGGCTGGGCACCCTTGACGCGCAGCTCGATCAGGTCGTCGGTGAGCAACCCGCCGCCCCCACCACAGCAGAAGGTGCGGTCGCGGATGGTCTCCTCATCCATATCGAAATAATGATTGCAGGTTGCCCGGAGGATGGCCCGGGGGATCTCGAACTGCCCACCCGGGATGTCGCCCATGCGCGAGGCGCGCGCCACGTTGCAGGAGTCGTGAAAGGTCAGCACCTTGTCGTCGTTCTGCGACTTGTCCAGGTTCAGCTTGCCCGCTTGAATCAGGTCGTAAGTGAATTCGCAGATATGCTGCGGTACCGGGTAGCGCGGGTCGAGGAAGTCCCAGGGTCCGGCAAGCGTGTTAAGGAAGCTGTAGGCAACCCGCCAGGCGTGGCCGCATTCGCCGAAAACGATGCGCCGGACCTTGAGCTTGATGGCCGCCTCGCGGATACGCAGGGCGACCCGGCGCATGTTCTCGTAGGACCCGATGAACATGCCGAAGTTGGCCGCCTCCGAGGCATGGGTGCTCAGGGTCCAGGAGACGCCGGCCTCGTGGAAGACCTTACCGTAGCCCACCAATCCATCCACGTGCGGCTCGGCAAAGAAGTCCGCCGAAGGGGTGACCAGCAGGATCTCGGCACCCTCTTTGTCGAGGGGATAGCGAACGCGCACCCCGGTATCGTCGTAGACGTCCTCTTCCAAGCCCTCGAGGGTATCCTTCAGGGCCGGCCCCGGTAAGCCCAGATTATTGCCGATCTTATAGACCTTCCCGATGATCTCGTTACAGTACTTCTGGCCCACGCCGATCGAGTCCATGATCTCCCGGGCGGCCATGGAGATCTCGGCAGTATCGATCCCGTAGGGGCAGAAGACCGAGCAGCGTCGGCACTGGGAGCACTGATGGTAATAGCTGTACCACTCGTCCAGGACCTCTTGGGTGAAGTCGGCTGCACCCACGAGCTTGGGGAACAGGCGCCCGGCCAGGGTAAAGTAGCGCCGATAGACCTTGCGCATCAGGTCCTGCCGGCCCACCGGCATATTCTTCGGGTCCTTGGTCCCGAGGAAATAATGGCATTTGTCGGTGCAGGCTCCACATTTGACACAGGAATCCAGATAGACCCTTAAGGCGCGGGACTGACCCAGGAGCTCGCCCATCTTGTCCAGGGCCTTTTCCTGCCAGTTGTCCACCAGCTCCCCGGGGAAACCCAAGGGGGCCTGAAACTCCGGCTTGGACACGAAGGGCGCGCTATGCGACATCGCGCCCGGCGTCACCGCGGGAACCTCAGGGTATTGCCTGAGCTCGGGGACCTGAAATGCGGCCTTGGCCATGGAACAACCTCTTATGCGGACGACGGCGCCGACGCGCGCTCTGTGCAGCTCGGTCGCAGGCTCACACCTGGCGACTCTTGCAACCAGCCTCATTGCTGCTCAAGGCGTTTCGCCCAGGATGCGAGGTGCCGGCGCTCTCGCGGGTTGTCGATTTGATTGCGGGTCGGACTGAAGAAGAGCCCGGGGGCATGCAGCAGCTTGCTGAACGGAAACACGATCATGAGCCCGGCCACGAGCAGCAGGTGCAGCAGGAGCAGCGGATCGGCCGGCAGGGGGCTGAGGTCGAAGCTGTAGAGACCGATGAAAAAGGTCTTGACCGACACGACGTCCGTATGGACGACGAAGCTCATCAGTATCCCGGTCGCGGCAATGAGGATCAGAAGCGCAAGGATCATGTGATCCGACGGCGAGCTGATGTAGCGAACCCGGTCTACGAGACGGCGGCGAGCCCAGAGGCCGGCGAGGCCCAGTACCATCGGAAAACCGGCGTAAATGCCGAAGGGTTGAATGAACTGAATGACCCAGGGAACCGGGTCCATGAAGTAGCGCAGATGCCGCAAGGTGACCAGGAAAAGCCCGAAGTGGAACATCCAGCCGAAGATCCAGGTCCACTTGTTGCCGCGAAACAGGCTCTCGAACAGCACCACCTCCCGCGCCATCCGAAACACCACACCGCTCTGGGTCGTCGGGGCCGGGGTGGTTGGGATCTTCAGCGGTGCCGGGGTACGGGCGTACTGCACCACCTTGTAACTCAATCCCAAGACTAGCACCAGGGCGGCAAAGTAATACAGATAGGCGTAAAGATCCGTCAGAAACGACATGTTTCCGCTACCTCATTGGACCCTGGCGGGGACGGGGAACGTCGATCGCTCGGCGCCCCCGCGGACTGCACGCGCGGACGCGGTCCGGTGCGGCGGTCAGACGCAGCCAGTCGGCTTGGGGAGACCGGCGAACCGACACGCTTGCTTGGCCGGACCATAGGGGAACAGGCTGTACAGGTACTTGCTATTGCCCTTGTCCTTGCCCAGCTTCTTGCCCACCGCCTTGGTCAGAACGCGCACCGCCGGAGCGATCTGATACTCTTCGTAGTACTCGCGCAGGAAGTTAATGATGTCCCAGTGCTCTTCGCTCAGCTCCAGGTTGTCCTGCTTGGCCATTACATCGGCGACGCCAGGTTCCCAATCGTTCAAATTGGCCAGATAGCCTTCTTCGTCTACCGCCAGCTGCTTGCCGTTGACATCGATCGTGTCGGCCATTGCGATTCTCCTCACCAGTATCGATCTGGAATGTGAAAGTGGAGTAAATAAACTACAACCAGGCCTGGACCTTGGCATGCTCCGCGGCGAGATCCACGAAGCCGCTGTAGTCCACGACGCTGATACCTTGGATCACGCGCTCCTCACCGAAACCGCGGGCCTTGAGGTCCGCGCCGAGCACGTAGATCTTGACCGTGGCGAGTGCCTCCCGGACGCGCCCTTCCGCAGCGGTTCCGGTCAGCGCCCCATAGACGCCGTCTTCGAACAGAAGCACGGATGCACCGGACCGGGCGAACTTAAGGCAGGAATCCAGCGAGCTGCGCTCGAAGGGGGACTTATTGACGGTATGCAGGATGCTCATGGAATTCCCCTTAGAAGCTGAAGACCACGTCGGCCTCGTCCATCAGCTCGCTCGCGCGGGCCGAGTCGATGACCTGGACGATGTTCTCCACCTCCTCCTCGGTCTCCCAGTCCTCCCAGGCGATGGCCACCAGATCCTCTTCGGTCAACCCCCGCGACGCGAGGGAATCCCGATCCACGTAGATGTTTTTCACCTCGTAGTCGCCCAGCGTGCGGTAGGTTGGGGAGAAGTTCTTCATCCCGATCCCGTTGGTGTCCTGGCCTTTAGTGAGCTGGTAGACGCCGTCGTCCACGAACATCAGGCTCACCTCCTGATCGAAGGCGGCGCCGATGAGAACCACCTCCAGGGACTCCCACGCGTAGATGGTGCCATAGGGGGCCTTCCGATTCAGGTACATGAATTTCTTCACGATCTGCGACATGGCTTGACCCCTTAATCGCCGAAGACGACGAGACGGTCCGACTGGATCGCCGCCTCGACGAGCTGCCCTAGGCCGGAGATCCGGAACCGGGGATGGATGTTGGTGGCGTCTTTGCCGTTACGGCTGGCCTCGCCCTCGTCGACGATACCCCGGCGCTGGGCCGCAGCGACGCACACGACCATGTCCAAGTCGTGCTTTTCCGCCAGCTCGGCCCAGCGGTTGACGATATGGCGGTCGTCCTGTGGCGGGGTGGTCAACCGCGTCGAGTTGTAGACGCCGTCGTGGTAGAAGAAGACCCGGAAGATCTCGTGTCCCTTTTCCAGGGCCGACTTGGCGAACCAATAGGCCGAGTCGGACGCCTGATGCTGGTAGGGCCCCTCGTTGATCTGAAGCGCGAACTTCATAGCAACCTCGAATGGATCAGAAGCGGATATAGGACGAGGAGTTGAAGCTCGCGCGGGCGCCCCGCCAGGTATCGATGTGATACTTGGTGAACGGCAGCTCGACCTCTTCGAAGAAGCGCGGCCAGCCGATGCGCTCGATCCACTCGTTGATCCGCTCCCAGTCCCGCGCCCCTTCCTTGTAGGCCTTTAGGATGCGCTTGACGATCGCGGTCGCCTCAGGCCAGCGCGGCGGATTGTTGGGAATACCTGCGGCCACCAGCTTCTGGAAGGTGGGTTTGCCGCGGGCATTGGAATGATTTCCGCCGACCCAGATGGCGAGCTTGGTGTGCTCCGCATCGTTGATCTGCATGGGGGGACAGGGTGGGTAGCAGGCACCGCAGCAGATGCACTTGCGCTCGTCTACTTCCAGAGAGGGTTTGCCGTTCACCATGGCGGGACGGATGGCTGCCACCGGGCAACGGGCGACGACCGAGGGGCGCTCGCATACGTTCGCCACCAGATCGTGGTTGATCTTAGGCGGCTTGGTGTGTTGAACGTTGATGGCGATATCGCCCTGACCGCCGCAGTTGATCTGGCAGCAGGAGGTGGTGATATGCACCCGGTTGGGCATATTGGTGTTGCGGAACTCGTCGATCAGCTCGTCCATCATGGACTTCACCACGCCGGAGGCGTCGGTGCCGGGGATGTCGCAATGGAGCCACCCCTGGGTGTGCGAGATCATGGTCACCGAGTTCTGCGTGCCGCCCACGATGAAGCCGGCATCTTCCAATGCCTGGATCAGCGGCGCCACCTTGGTCCCGTCCTTGACCATGTACTCGATGCTGGAGCGGATGGTGAAGTGCACGTAGCCGTCGGCGTACTGGTCGCCGATGTCGCACAGCTTACGCAGGGTGAAGACATCGAGGATACGCTGGGTGCCGGCCTTGACGGTCCAGATCTCGTCGCCGCTGTAGGCGACATGACGCAGCACGCCCGGGCGCGGGTGCTCGTGATATTTCCACTGCCCGAAGTTCTTGCGCATCGTGGGGTGCATGTACTGCCAGGGGTCCGGGCAGCCGGATTCGATCGGCTCACGCATGTCTGCCATTGCCTTGGGTCCTCTCAATCGCCATTCGATCGCGAATTCGCTTATGGTTGGAATGGTTGCCGGGGCGGCCGCGGCCTGCCCCGACACCGGCGGCGCGGATCGGGGGATCTAGGCCCCGGCCTCGGCCTGACGCGCGAACCAGGCCTCGGCCGCCTCGTCCCACCCGTCCATGCGGATGTAGGAGCTCTGACGCGGGTGGCTCAGCATGTTGGGATCGGGCTCGATGCCGATGCCCTCCAGGAAGTTGGCTAGACCGATCCGTTCGATCATTTCTCCGCAGCGCTCGTGCTCCAGGCCGTTCTCCGCCCAGAAGTCGATGATAGTCTCTGCAAGCTCGACCAGGGTCTCGTAATCCTCTTCCGTCTCCAGCTTCTTAAAGGGAACGACTACGGTACCCATCAGGTCGCCGATCTTCAGGGTGCGCTTGCCGCCCATGAGGATGGTGACGCCTTTGTCGTCGCCGGGGTGCAGTGCCTTGGGCATGACGTTCAGACAGTGCATGCAGCGCACGCAATCCCGGTTGTTGACCGCCAGGGTGTCGTCGTCGTTGAGCGCCAGGGCCTGGGTGGGACAGCGGGTGACGACGTTGTCGATGTAATACTGCCGGCCCTTTTCCTTGATGTAATTCTTCACCTCGGCCTGGTCGACCTTCATGTCGTCCCGCCAGGTGCCGAGCACCGCGAAGTCCGCCCGCTCGATGGCGTTCTGGCAGTCGTTGGGACAGCCGGAGACCTTGAACTTGAACTTATAGGGAAGGGCCGGACGGTGCACGTCGTCGACAAAATTGTTGACCAGCCGACGGTGGGCCTTCAGCTCGTTGGTGCAGGACATCTCGCAGCGTGCCGCACCCACACAGGACATGGCGGTGCGCACGCAGGGACCGGCGCCGCCCAAGTCCCAGCCGTATTCGTTAATCTCGTCGAAGAAGTGCTGGGTGCTGGCGGTATCCGTTCCTATGAACATGATGTTGCCGGTCTGGCCATGGAAGGTGACGAGACCGGAGCCGTACTTCTCCCAGCTATCGGCGAGCTGGCGCAGCATGGCCGTATTGTAGTGGTTGCCCGCCGGGGGCTGGACGCGCAGGGTGTGGAACTCCTTGGACTCCGGGAATGCCTTGCCGACCTCGGAGAAGCGCGGAATGATGCCGCCGCCATAGCCGAAAACGGACACGGTGCCGCCCTTCCAGTACCCCTTCCGGGTCTCGTACGAGTGCTCCAGCTGGCCGAGCAGGCTATTGGCGACCTGATTGATCCGCGCGCTCGGGTGCTCGTCGCGAAGCCGCTTGATCCCGGAGATGAAGCTCGGCCAGGGCCCGGTCTCAAGCTGATCGAGCATCGGCGTGCTGTGTTTATCGATCGACATAGCGCTGTCTCTCCTGTCTGGAAGCTCGGATTAAGGGGTCGCACGCGCCGCGTGCGCAACGGCCCGGCGTGCGCCCATCGGGCGCCGCGCGCGCTCCACGCGTCGCTGTCATGACCGAGACGACTGAACCGGCTGTCGTGTGCCGTCTCCGCGGTGCCGGGGCCGCATTGTCGAACGCTACTCTAGCGGTCGGGCTCATGTGCGCCCATTCCACCATCGGGAGGGGGATGGGTCTGGCGTCTACCCCAATCGGGGTATTGACCGGTCCGCGGCCGCTGCGGGTGTCCTCCAGCATGTCGCGGCCGAGGGGCGTCCTGAGCTGGTCTTGCGATGTTACGCAGGGCCGAGGAGTCAGTCAATATCCACTAATATAAGAATTCGCTAACATACGGAACGAATTACGTTCTGTGGATTGCGCCCCGGAAGGGTGGCAGGGAGGGCGGCCGGGCGGCGCCGACTGGCCGCAGGGACGCGTCTCCGACCGGCCTAGTCGTCGACCAGCTGCCCGCCCCATTGGCTCGCTTGTTTTCTCCGCAGCGGGTCTTCACATTTTCGAGCGATGAAGGCCGTCGGCGCGACTGTAAGCGACGCCGAACCGGGCGCAATATGGGATATCGAGCGCCAGCGCGGGCAGCGGTCCGGCGGAGCGCTGACTGGGCCCAGGTGCGACAGCCGGTGCCGCGCATCGCGTTTCCGCGGTCCGCGCCCGGCGTCGGCAAGGTCCCGGGGTGTCGATTAAACAGTCAATCGGAGGCGACCACGTCGACCTATGCTAAAGCTCAGCGATATTCTGGTCGGACACCAAGAGCTGATGTCGTTCGACGAGCTCGTCCCCCTCGTACAGTCTGCTGCCCGATCCGGAGAGCGTTTCTTCCGCATGGACGTGAAGCCACCCTATCCGGACACCCCGGAAAACTGGGAAGACCGGTTGGAGGCCGCCTTCAGCGGTCTGGTGCGTTAGGCGGCTGGCGCACGACTGCCATGCATGACGCATTGATGAAGCATCTCGACGCGCTCGCCTCGCGGGTCTCCCCCGGTCTCGACGCCGCTGGGCGCTATCGACCTGCCCAGACGGCGGCGCTGGAGTCCCATCTCAACGCCCTCGCCGAGCGGCTCGAGGAGATCGAGCGGATCGGCGGGGCGCCCCGGGATATCGCGGACACCCGCCTGCAAATGGCTCGGGCCTTAGTCGGACTCGGACGCGGGGAGGACGCCTGGCCCCTTGGCCGGGAGGCGTTCGACCGATTCATGGAGCTGTTCGAGCCCGAGCTGGCCGCCGATGCCTGCGACGTGCTGTTCCAATGTGACCAGCGGGACTCCCTCGCGGCCTTGGGTCAAGGGATCTGGCTTGCCGTCACCTGCCCCATCGACCCGGAGCTGACCATCGATCTACTGGGGCACGTGATCGAGGAGACCCCGGACGACGCCGACGGCGCCGCGGTGGCTGCCACCACGGCCCTGTTCCTTGCCGACGTGCGCGCCCAAGGCCGACACCGGGACGACCTGATGTTCTTTGCTACCCAGCTGTTGGGGGCGGTGGCCCAACGCCACAGCGGGGTCAAGACCGCCGAGGAGCTCGACCGCTGGATGGAGAGGCTGGAGCTGAAAGAGCCCGAGAAATTCCTGGTTCGCCTACGAAACGTTGTCGATGTGCTGGTCCAGGACGACTGGTGGTTCGACCGCGATACCTTTCAGGAGCGCCTGCCCTGAGTCCAAGCCTGCCGCCGCCACCCCCGAGACCCCGATGTACTGGACCCAAGAGGAGAACCCCGCGAGCCTCCGGATCGCCGACGACGTGGTGGACGTGCTGTTCGCGCTCGACTGCCGACAGCTCCCGGTGGACCACGCCTTCGCGCTGAGCGAGGCCTTGTGCGCGGCCCTGCCCTGGCTGGCGGACGAGCCGGAGGTGGGGATACATGACGTCCACGTGGCTGGCTCTCAGAACGGTTGGGAGCGTCCAGCTCGCGGCACTGACAGCTACATCCGGCCGTCCCGGCGCACCAAGCTCGCCATCCGCGCCCCCAAGTCGCGGGTGGACCGGCTGATTGCGGAGCTGACGGGGGTCGAGCTTCGGGTCGCCGCGTGCCGACTCGTCATCGGTCAGGGCAAGGTGCGGCCGCTCAGCAAAGAGGCCACCCTGTTCGCGCGCCATGTGGTCGGAACGCCGGACGAGGACGAGGAGTCGTTCCTGGCCCGGTGTGCCCAAGATCTGGGCCGAATGGAGATCCGGCTACGCAAGGCACTTTGCGGCAAGGCCGCGGAGCTGGCCACTCCCGCTGGGCCCATCCACGCCCGCAGCCTCATGATCGCGAGCCTGACCGTTGCCGAATCCATCCGCCTGCAGCAAACGGGGCTCGGCCCCCAGCGCCTGCTTGGCTGCGGCATCTTCATCCCTCACAAAGGCATAGACCCGGTACAGCGCGACGGCTAGACCCGCTCGATAGGCGGCGACTCCACACGGCCCCGACCACCGCCGCCATCGCCGCCGCCGAGCGGTCAAGGCGACAAGCCTCCGGACCAGGCTTGGTACGTCGGTCCGTTCAAGTCCCTCGCACATCCAGTCGGAGTTGAGCGAGGAAGGGCCAAAAGGCGCGCGGGCGCGGCGACCGGCGGTATCAGGCGCGCTCCACGGGAAACGCCAGGACCGAATCGATGTGCCGGACCCCCAGCAAGGCCATGAGTAGGCGGTCCAGCCCGAGGGCAACCCCAGAGCCTTCGGGCATTCCGGCCGCCAGCGCCGCCAGAAACGCCTGGTCTACCGGGGGCTCCGGCAGTCCCAGGCACCGACGCTCCGTCAGGTCCGCTGCAAACCGGGCGGCCTGAACGGCCTGGTCGGTCAGCTCCTGAAAGCCGTTGGCCAGCTCCACCCCGTCGAGGTAGAGCTCGAATCGCAGCGCGACGGGAACCTCGCCGCGTCCCGATGGGCTGGGCTCCCGAACCCGGGCAAGGGCCGCCTGGGTCGTCGGGTAGTCGTGGAGGAAGGTCAGCCGATCCCGGCCCAGACCGGACTCCAGCCGATGGGTCAGCAGGAGATCCAGCCAGCCGTCCCGGTCCAGCTCGAGGGACTCAGCCCCATCGATCCCCTGGGACAGGGCCGCGCCGCGCAGCTCGGCCAGGTCCGTCGTCCAAGGGTCGAGCCGCAGGCGCTCGCGGAACAGGTCCCGATAAGCGATCCGCTCCACCTGGAGGTCCGGACGTCCCAGTCCCAGTCGCACCAGATCCGCCACCTCGTCCATCAGTCGCCCATGGTCCCAACCCGGTCGGTACCATTCCAGAAGGGTGAACTCCGGATGGTGCAGACGGCCTCGCTCCCCGTCCCGAAAGACCTTACAGATCTGATAGATGGGCCCCAGGCCAGCGGCCAGGAGGCGCTTCATGGGGAATTCGGGCGAGGTGTGGAGATAGAGCGGTAGCCCCGATCTCCGGCGCGGTCCATGCCAGCGGGTCCGGAGGCTTGCGAGCGCGGGATCCGTGACCGCGGCGCGGGAGGCGATAGGGGTCTCCACCTCCAGGACGCCCGCGCCAGCGAAATAGGCGCGGATGCGGGCGAGGAGCTCGGCA
>JBGSOR010000227.1:0-5869 GCA_041738985.1 Chromatiaceae bacterium
CTGCGGTCCCGTGGCGGGCGACCCATGGGGCGCACGCCGTGTCGGGGGGCGGTCGCGCCGGGGGCGGTGCGACCGAACGGTGCTACAGGTCATAAACAACGCCAGCGACAGAGGAGACTCTCAAATGTTCGAATTGATGGATACCCACAGCCAAAACGCCATTATCAAGGTCATCGGGGTAGGCGGCGGGGGCGGCAACGCGGTCAATCACATGGTGGCATCGTCCATCGAGGGGGTGGACTTCATCTGCGCCAACACGGATGCACAGGCGCTCAAGGGCTCCCGGGTGAAGACCATCCTGCAGCTGGGCTCCGGGATTACCAAAGGGCTGGGAGCCGGCGCCAATCCACTGGTGGGCAAACAAGCCGCAGAGGAGGACCGCGAACGCATCGAGGAGGCCTTGGCCGGAGCGGACATGGTCTTCATCACGGTGGGCATGGGCGGGGGCACCGGCACCGGCGCAGCGCCGGTGGTGGCCGAGGTCGCCAAGCGCCTTGGGGTGCTCACGGTCGCGGTAGTCACCAAGCCCTTCCCCTTCGAGGGCACGAAACGGCGGCGCGTCGCCGAGGACGGGATCGCAGAGCTGGCCAAGCACGTCGACTCGCTGATCACGATCCCCAACGAAAAGCTGCTCGCGGTGCTCGGCAAGGACATGACCTTGCTCGACGCCTTCCGAGCCGCCAACGACATCCTGCTCAACGCGACCCGCGGCATCGCGGAGCTGATCACCCGGCCGGGGCTCATCAACGTGGACTTCGCCGATGTGAAGACGGTGATGTCCGAGATGGGTGTGGCCATGATGGGCACCGGAAAGGCGAGCGGTCTGGAGCGGGCGCGGGAGGCCGCCGAGGCAGCCATCCGTTGCCCGCTCCTGGAGGACATCGATCTGGCCGGGGCCAAGGGCATTCTGGTCAACATCACCGCCGGAATGAGCCTAACCATGGGCGAGTTCGACGAAGTGGGTAACACGGTGCGGGACTTTGCCGACGACGACGCCACCGTGGTGCTCGGCACCGTCATCGACCCGGAGCTGGAGGACGAGCTGCGGGTGACCGTCGTGGCAACCGGTCTGGGTGCGCGTCGGATCTCGGTTATGCGCCCATCCGGCGAGGAGCCGCGGGTGCGCCTGGTGCCCAGCGACACCGACGACAGCCGGCCGGATTATGCAGAGATGGGCAGCCGCCCCGCCATCTACCGGAAGGCGAGCGCGGCGGGCGGCAACACGGCAGAGTCGATGGACCACGACCTGGATTACCTCGACATCCCCGCCTTCCTGCGACGCCAGGCGGACTAGCTAGGGAAATCCCTGCAGAGCAAATCCTAAGTAATACAGACTACTTGGAAGATTATCGTCACTGAGCTTGATAAAAGTTCGGGAAAACCCTAAGCTATGGTCTAGGCCCGAGTCCAGAGATCGGGTCGGTCCTTAGAGTCACGACCGCCTTCTATCCCGGCCTAACGGCCGGGTGGCAGCGGTCAGGGTGGGAGAACCCGAGCCATGGTCAAGCAACGCACGCTAAAAAATGTGATCCGGGCAACCGGCGTCGGGCTGCATACCGGGGAGAAGGTGTACCTTACCTTGCGCCCGGCCGCGCCGGACACTGGTATCGTTTTCCGTCGCGTGGACCTTGATCCGCCGGTGGAGATCGCCGCTTGCCCGCACAACGTGGGCGATACGCGGCTGTCTACCACCCTGGTCAATGGGGATGTGCGCATCTCGACCGTGGAGCACCTGCTCTCGGCGTTTGCGGGCTTAGGGGTCGATAACGCCTACGTGGACGTCAGCGCGCCGGAGGTGCCGATCATGGATGGCAGTGCCGGGCCATTTGTGTTCCTGATCCAGTCCGCCGGGGTGGAGGAGCAGCACCGGAGCAAGCGCTTCATCCGCATCAAGCGGCCTGTGGAGGTGCGCGATGGCGATAAATTTGCCCGCTTCGAGCCTTACGACGGCTTTAAAGTGGAGTTTTCCATCGAGTTCGACCATCCCGCATTCCATGATCGTGCCAAGCGCGCCCAAGTGGACTTTTCGACCACTTCGTTCGTGAAGGAGGTGAGCCGAGCCCGTACCTTTGGCTTTCTGCGCGAGATAGAGCTCCTGCGTCAGCAGAATCTGGCTCTGGGGGGCAGCCTCGACAACGCGGTTGTGGTGGACGAGTTCCGGGTCCTGAACGAGGAGGGGCTTCGATATGAGGACGAGTTCGTCAAGCACAAGATCCTGGACGCGATCGGCGATCTTTACCTCCTGGGCCACACCCTGATCGGTGCCTTCAAAGGCCACAAGTCCGGGCACGGGCTCAACAATCGGCTTCTGCGCGCCCTGGTGGCGGATACCGCCGCCTGGGAAGAGGCGGTTTTCGAGGACGGAAGCGCCGCGCCCATCAGCTACGCCCAGCCGCTCGTCCTTGCCTAGACCTTGGCTCCGCCGGGGCCCTGAGCCCCCCGGCGGCCCGCAAGGCGTCTGAAGATCTCCCCGATCCGAGGGTCTGCACAACCGTGCGACGCCGCCAGCAGGTGGTCGACGACCGCCGCCGTGAGTCTCAGGCGTTGCATTCGTGTCGGGCGAAGGGGGGGCTCCGGCTCCGGCCGGGCACGGACCCGTATATCGGACAGTCGCAAATCTGCAAGATCTCGTAACAAATCGGGGACCTGATACCGAGCCCGCGTTGCCCAGGACGGGGAGTCCAGGGTCAGGGTCAAAACCCGGTCTGCAACCCGCGCGTCCAGGCAATGGGGTCGGGTACCGGGGCTCAGCGAACCCCGCACGCGAGCGAAAAGTGCGTCTTCAAGCCGCTGCTGACCGAGGCAAGCCGACACTGCCCCATTGGATCGAAGCAGATCGCAGACGGGTACGAAGCGAGGCCGATTCACGCGTTTGCTGAACATGAATTGAGGAAAAATCCCATTGTCGATTCCAAAAACACTGATCTCGCTCAACTGCCGGTGGCACGTTCGCCTTCGTCGGACAAGGTCGTTCGTAGTATAAACCGCACTTCTCGTCGCCCAATCCCAGATTTCGGAGACCGCCAGTTGCATCACCTCGACCGTAGAAAAGCCGATCATGGACATTTTGTTGTGGCTCTCTCAGCGGTAATGGCCGTTGGGATAGCAAGCGGAGGGGTCGGCTTTTGGGTCGGCCACTACGCCACCCCTCCCGCCCCAGACCTAGGCTCCTCCCCCGTTCAGACTTCCATCTCACAACAAGACCGGCCCCAAGCCGGCATCGAACAAACCCACGCCCCCCTGACCCCAGAGGTCGACGCCATCACCGCCCGCCTCGGCGACATGCAGGCACAGCTGATGCGGCTCAATGCGCTCGGAGAGCGCCTGGTCCAGATGTCCGGATTGAGCCCCCACGAGCTCGACTTCACGGGGCCGCCGCCCCAAGGAGGACCCGAGGATGGTCCGGTGAAGGACTACACGATCAAGGAGATCGCGAGCGAGCTGGGAAGCGTGGTCGGCCTGCTCAAGGATCGCAAGCGCAAGCTGGAGATCCTCGAAGAGGCGATCATGGACAGGGATCTCGGAGCACAGTCGGTACCCTCCGGCTGGCCCGTGCGCTCAGGTTACATAACATCTAACTATGGGTTTCGCATCCATCCGACCCGGCACCGCCGGATCTTCCACCAGGGGGTGGATTTCGCTGCGCCGCACGGGACGCCTGTCGTTGCAGTCGCAGACGGGGTAATCGCCTTCAGCGGGCGCCGCAGCGGCTACGGACAGATCGTCGAGATCCAGCACGCAAACGGCTATATCACCCGCTATGCCCACAACTCATCTAATTTAGTCAAAGAAGGCGAACGGGTTACGCAGGGCCAGAAGATCGCTACCGTGGGCGCCACTGGTACGGCGACCGGCCCCCATGTGCATTTCGAGGTCCTGAAGGACGGCCAGAACCTGAACCCGATCCGGTTTGCCGGCCAGATCCCGCCGAGCTCGCTCGTAGCCGCAAACCCCGACAATCCGGGCTGAGGGCTCAAGCCTCTCATGCCCTCCAGCGGGGCCGCCTGCCCTCCGGCAGGTGGCCCCGCGCGTTTTTTGGCCCACGCGTACCCGATGCACCCGGGCGCCCCCCAAGCGGCGTGCTCCGGCCTGCGGCTGGGGTCGGAATCCGGTATGATCGCGGCATTTTTCCCCAGGGTAACGTAGTCCCCCCATGGCCATTCACCTGTTGAAGAAGATCTTCGGAAGCCGCAACGAGCGGCTGGTCAAGAAGCTCCTCAAGTCGGTTGCGGAGATGAACGCCTTGGAGCCCGGCCTTCAGGGACTTTCGGACTCGGCACTGTCCGCCAAGACACTGGAATTCCGCAGCCGGCTCGCCGCCGGTACGGGCCTTGAGGGGCTCCTTCCGGAGGCCTTCGCGGTGGTGCGGGAGGCGGGCCGACGGGTGCTCGGGATGCGCCACTTCGACGTGCAGATGGTCGGCGGAATGGTCCTTCACCAGGGCAAGATCGCCGAGATGCGCACCGGCGAAGGCAAGACCCTGGTAGCAACACTCGCCGCCTACCTCAACGCCCTGCCCGGCAAGGGCGTCCACGTGGTGACGGTGAACGACTACCTGGCGCGCCGCGATGCCAACTGGATGGGGCGCATCTATCACTACCTGGGCCTGACCGTCGGAGTCATCAACTCATCCGCGGGATTAGGGCCGGACACCGCATCGTATCTTTACGACCCCGGCTACGAGCCCGTCGGTGGCCAGGGCTACCGGCATCTGCGCCCCTGCAGCCGCCGGGAGACCTATGCCGCGGACATCACCTACGGCACCAACAACGAGTACGGTTTCGACTACCTGCGCGACAACATGGCCTTTACGGTCGAGCAGCGCACCCAGCGGGACCCCTTCTACGCTATCGTCGACGAGGTGGACTCGATCCTGATCGACGAGGCGCGCACCCCGCTGATCATCTCCGGCCCCTCGGAGGGCAACACGGACCTGTATCGCCAGATCGATGCCCTGATCCCCCGTCTCTCCCGCCAGGCACCTTGCGTCAACGAGGAGGGTAAGCCGGACTTCGGTCCCGGGGACTATTCCGTGGACGAGAAGACCCGGCAGGTCTTTTTGAGCGAGGATGGCCACCAGAAGGTCGAGGAGATGCTTTCGGAGATCGGCCTTCTAGGCGAGGGCGAGAGCCTTTACGACTCCACCAATATCGTGCTCATGCACCATGTGTATGCAGCGCTTCGCGCCCATGCCCTGTTCCAGAAAAACGTGGAGTACATCGTCCGCGACGGCCAAGTCATCATCGTCGACGAGTTCACGGGACGCACCATGCCGGGCAGGCGTTGGTCCGAGGGTCTGCACCAAGCGGTAGAGGCCAAGGAGCGGGTTCCGATCCAGGCCGAAAACCAGACCATGGCCTCCATCACCTTCCAGAACCTGTTTCGGCTCTATCCCAAGCTCGCGGGTATGACCGGCACCGCGGACACGGAGGCCTACGAGTTCCAGCAGATCTACGGCCTGGAGGTCGTGGTCATCCCCACGAACATGCCCATGGTCCGCAAAGATCACGGGGATCTGATCTACCTGACGCAGAAGGAAAAGTACAAGGCGATCATCGCCGACATTCAGGATTGCGTCTCCCGCGGCCAGCCCGTGCTGGTGGGGACGGCTTCCATCGAGACCTCGGAGCTGGTCTCAAATCTGCTCGTCGACGAGAAGCTCGAGCACGAGGTGCTGAACGCTAAGAACCACGAGCGGGAGGCCGGTATCGTCGCCCAGGCGGGACGACCCGGGGCCGTCACCATCGCGACCAACATGGCCGGCCGCGGGACCGACATCGTGCTCGGCGGCAATCTCGATTCGGAGCTGGATCTGGCTGGTCCGGACGCGGACCGGGAGGCCATCCGCGCCGCCTGGCAGACGCGCCAC
>JBGSOR010000242.1:0-2073 GCA_041738985.1 Chromatiaceae bacterium
GTGGCGCGGGCCGCGGACGTCCGGGCCAGGGCCGACGCGGCGCCGGCCATATGTCCGAACAGTGCACGATACACGGCACAGTAGGGGTCCTTCTCGAGCAGGGTCCCATACACGCTATAGGCCCGCACCGGGCATCCGCCATGGCAGAGGGCAAGATAGTCGCAGGCGATGCAATCCTGCTGCACCAGTTTCACGGGACGTTGGTGAAATCGGTCCAGGACCGCGCTGGTGGCGAGCAGGTCCCCGAGACTCGCGCACTCGAAGAGGTTGCCGAACCGGTGGTCGGGGTAGCTCGCCACCCAGCAATCGCACTGGGCCACATGGCCGCGGGCATCGATGGCGATCATGTGGTTGGCGCAGTCGTCGGTCCAGATGCACGGGAGCAAGGCGCGTTCGCCGTTGAAGTACAACAGCAGCTCATCGAACGGGCCGACGCGCACATCGCTTTCGTAGCCGCGCGTGAGCCAGATCTCGGCCAGCTCGACGAAAAAGCACGCGAGCGCTTCGGGGTCCAGGGGCAACAGTCGTTTGACCGGATTGGGCGCCCCGCCCGGGAAAGGGGTGTTGACCTGGAAGCTCCGGATATCGAGCTCGTCGACGAAATAGCGGTAGAAGCGCTCGGCACCGATCTCCAGCGTGGCGGGGTTGGGCACCGCGATGACCTGCACATCGATGCCGGCCGCACGTGCCAGGTGCAGGTTACGCCGCCAGAGCTCGGTGTAGTCGGCAGGGCCCCGACCGCGCCGGTGGCGGTAGAGATTGGGATAGTCCATAGAGGTGCTGACGCGATTGCCGAACACGTCGCGGATCGCGTCGTTCCATTTGGGGCTGTAGCCGATCATGTTGGTCTGCAACCCATGGCTCACGCGACGACCGCGCGCCGCGGCGGCCGTACCGATCAGGTCATGCGCACCCAGGAACCAGGATGGCGTCAGGGTCATGGCCTCGCCGCCCTGCCAATGGATTGTCAGCTCGCCGATGTCGTTGGCGACCAGATGGTCCAGCACCTTGTCGATGAGGACCTGTAACCGGTCCAAGGACAACCGATCGTCGGTCTTGTCCTCGAAGCAGTAATCGCAGTCGGCATTGCACCTGAGGGTCGGGAGCAGGATCAGGGAGAAGACCTCAGATCCCATGGCGCGGCTCTCCCTGCAGCTCGGCATAGGCAGCGAGCCCAGCCTTAAGCTCCGCCGCCGCCTCGCGCAGATCGGCGAAGAGTCGCTTAACGTCGGCACAGTCGTAGTCTGCACTGGGCCATTTGAAATAGCCCTCGCAGGACGCGAGCCACTCGCATTCGCGACACTCTGCCCCGGCGGCAACCAGCGTGTCGCGCAGGGCAGTTGCGGATGCCGGCCCCTGGTCGGGCAGCGCTTCGCCGCGCTCGTCCAGGATGCGGATCTGCGCCGGGTCACGCTCCAGCAGCGACCATAGACGGACAGGCGTATCGTGCACGAGTGCGACCA
This sequence comes from Chromatiaceae bacterium, assembly GCA_041738985.1. GTDB lineage: Bacteria > Pseudomonadota > Gammaproteobacteria > Chromatiales > Chromatiaceae > Thiodictyon. The sequence continues at coordinate 1,464 of JBGSOR010000242.1, forward strand.
GCACACCGTGAAAGGGCTCCACGGGCTGGGCGACTGTGGGGTTGTGAAGGAAGGCGTCGAGCGCCTGGCGGGCCTCCGCGACGGCTTGGGGTGTCGGTCGATGCCCGGTCAGACGGACTGCGAAACCGAGGGAGACCGCCAGCTTGACGGCCCGGGCCAAACCGGGGAGCCAGGGAACGGACACGCGCACGGGATGCCGCGCCAGCAAGCCCGAAAATCGGTACAGCAAGGGGAGCTCGGACGCGGGCTCGCTCATGACCAGGTCGACGGCCAGCCCTTCGCCACAGCGGGCGAGCGGTGCGATGTCCGCGCTCAGGTCGGTGAGCTGGACATACGCCAAGCCCTCCGGCGCGTTGGATCCGAGCGCTACGCTTAGCTCTGCAGGGTCGGCCGTCCGGAGGATCGCTGGGCGGCCGGGGAAGGCCCCATACGCGGCGGCGGGGATGCTGTAGACGATCACGTCCCCATGATCCCGAACGCTTGACCTATCCTGAGTCCAGATTCGATCGGAGCCACGGGGACGCGCTGCCCGAGGCGGCTGCCATGCATCGGCGACGCGTCGGGCATCGGCCCCGCCTCGCCCGATCGCATCGACGCGCGGCTCAGATCG
>JBGSOR010000512.1:0-2494 GCA_041738985.1 Chromatiaceae bacterium
GCCACGATCCCGGGCACCGCGGCGGGCGGCGTGCAGACGAGCCCCAAATCGGCGGGCTGGGGCAGGTGCTCGAGGTCCGCGTAGCATGGGACCCCGGCAATCCGCTCGTGGTGGGGATTGACCGGCCAGACAGGCCCCCGATAGGTGCCGCTCAGCAGGTTGGCGGCGAGGATGGCCCCGATGGACCCGGGCTCATCGCTCGCGCCCACCAGGGCGATGGATCGCGGATGGAACAGGGCATCCAGGTGCTTTACGGTCATGGCTTGGCCCCTTGCCGGTTACAATTGGCCCCCGCGCGCGGGCTTGTCCACAACCGCCGCGCCCATCGGGAGGACCACAGGAGCGATGAGCACAGTACCGATCGAGCAAGTCATCGTCGAGTCGCTGATCCGGATCGCGCCGGAGGCGGACCCCTCCACCCTCGACCCCAGGGTTGCGTTGCGCGATCAGATCGAGATGGACTCGGTCGACTTTCTCGGATTCGTATCCGGGCTGGAGCGGCGTCTCGGGGTCAAGATCCCGGAGGGCGACTACCCCAAGCTCGCGACCCTCGCCGGCTGTGGCGACTACCTGCGATCCGTCCCTGTCCCCGACGGTGGGTCTTGAGTGGAGACCCGGCCGCCCAGCCGTTCATGCCCCCGGGACGTCCCAGCGCTAGCCGGCGCCTCCCGGTCGTCCGAAGCGACCATGTCGCACCCCGACCATCAGGTCGGCAAAGGTCTCGCCGTTGACGCGTACCAGGTGGGCATGGTCGCCGGCCTCGAAATAGACGGCGGACAGGCTACCCAGCGCCTCGTCCATGAAGGTCTCCAGCTTGTAGGCGAACCCGAAGGGTGGCACCGCACCCGGCTCGCAGTCGGGGAACAGGGTCCTGAGGTCCGACTCTTCGTCCAGCTCGAAGGCCCGGCCTATCTCTTGAGCCAGGGCCTTAAGATCCAACCAGGTGTCGCCCGGGATCACGGCCATGGCCCGGTCCTTGCCGTCGCGCACGACCACCGCCTTCGCAACGTGGTCGTCGCGCACGTGGGCGGCCTCGGCGGATTCGTGGGTGGACCCGGTGGTCCGGTGGGAGATGAGCTTGTAGTGTGCCCCGCGATCCCGGAGCACCTGCTCGACGCGTGCCGCGATTGTCATGGGAGACCTCCGAATGCCGATTGGGCGACCGATCGGACGGTCCGGGCCGACGCGAGATCGAGGAGACGGCCGGCGAGAATGGCCCGACCCCGGCCCGACCGGCCGGCAACAAAAGGAGACCTTGCCGTCTCTCCCTTTAACAGTGGTTCAGCCCGGGCCGATCGTCAAATGGGCGGAGGGGCCAAGTGCCAATCCGTCGCCTGCTGCAACCGATGGGCGACATTGAGCAGCCGTCCCTCCTCGAAATAATTGCCGACGATCTGCAAGCCTACCGGCAGTCCGTCCACCGGGGCGACCGGGATGGACATCCCGGGCAGGCCAGCCAGGTTGGTGGCGATGGTGTAGATGTCGTTGAGATACATGGCCACCGGGTCGTCCATCTTGGCGCCGATGGGGAAGGCCGTCGTGGGGCTGGTCGGGCCCATGATGACGTCCACCACCTCGAAGGCGCGCCGGAAGTCATCCGCGATCAGGTGGCGGATCTTCTGGGCCTTGAGGTAATAGGCGTCGTAATAGCCGGCGGAGAGCACATAGGTGCCGATCATGATGCGCCGCTGGACCTCCGCCCCGAAGCCCTCGGCGCGGCTGCGTTTGTAGAGATCCTCCAAATCCTTCGGTGCCTCGCAGCGGTGTCCGTAGCGCACGCCGTCGAAGCGGGCGAGGTTGGAGGAGCACTCGGCGGGTGCGACGACATAGTAGACGGGCACGGACAGCGGGCTGTTGGGGAGCTCGATCTCCTGGACCTGGGCGCCCAGTCGCTCGTACTCCCGCACCGCGGAGTGGACGGACTCGGCAATCCGCGGGTCCAGGCCCTCGCCGAAGTACTCCTTGGGGAGCCCGATGCGCAGGCCGCGCAAGTCCGAGTCCAGTCCGGCCGTATAGTCCGGCACCGGTGTGTTCACGCTGGTGGAGTCCCGCGGGTCGAATCCCGCCATGCCCTGGAGCAGCAGGGCCGCGTCCGCGGCGGAGCGCGCCATGGGTCCGGCCTGGTCGAGCGAGGAGGCGAAGGCGATCATGCCCCAGCGGGAGCAGCGGCCGTAGGTGGGCTTGATACCGGTGATTCCGCAGAGCGCCGCGGGCTGGCGGATCGAGCCACCGGTATCGGTCCCGGTCTATTACGTGGTGGCACCGGCGGAGTGCTCATCCAACCTGGCCCGCTTCGACGGGGTCCGCTACGGCCATCGCTGCGCCAACCCGAAGGATCTGGAGGACCTCTACAAGCGCAGCCGCGCCGAAGGCTTCGGGGCCGAGGTCCAGCGCCGCATCATGATCGGCACCTATGTCCTGTCCGCCGGCTACTACGACGCCTATTACCTCAAGGCCCAGAAGATCCGCCACCTGATCGCGGACGACTTCAGGC
>JBGSOR010000259.1:0-5216 GCA_041738985.1 Chromatiaceae bacterium
CCGGCACGGCGCCGCCACCCGGGGTGGTGGTGGAGGCGGTGCAGAGCCAGCGCGTGGGACGGCAGGGGCGCTTCATCGGCACCGTCCAGGCGATTCAGTCGGTGGACGTCAAGGCGCGGGTCGAGGGTTTCCTGACCAAGGTCGCCTTCGACCAGGGCTCGAGCGTTCAGGCCGGACAGCTCCTCTACCAGATCGATCCGGCCCCTTTCGAGGCCGACCTGGAGGCGGCGAATGCGCAGTTCGCCGCCGCGCAGGCAGAGCTCGCGAGCGCCCAGGCCGCGCTTCTTAATGCGCAGGCGCAGTTCCTGCGATACTCCAATCTGGTTGGGCGTGGCGATACCTCGCAGGCGGACTTCGACAAGGCCAAGGCCAATCGCGACGAGGCCCAGGCGAATGTCGATAAGGCCAAGGCGAGCGAGCTGCAGGCCCAGGCGCAGATCACCAGCGCCAAGATCAATCTCGGCTATACGACGATCGACAGCGTGATCGCCGGGCGGATCGGCGCTACCAGCTACACGATCGGCAACCTGGTCGGCCCCGACAGCAAGACGCTCGCGACCGTGGTCCAGCTCGACCCGATCCGCGCGGTCTTTTCCATCCCGAGCGCGGACTTCGTGCGCTTCATGGACCGGATGGCGAGCAAGGGCATGGACGAGGCGCGCACCGAGTTTGTCCCCGAGCTGATCCTGCCGACCGGCGCGACCTACATCTACAAGGGCAAGCTCGCCTTCGCCAGCAACGAGATCGACTCCGGCACCGGCACGGTGCCCATCTATGCCGATTTCCCGAACCCGAATGGTGCGCTGCTCCCTGGCCAGTTCGTTACCGTGGTGCTGCATACCGCAGAGGAGCAGCGCCTGCCGGTGGTCGCCGCCTCGGCCGTGCAGCAGACCCGCGACGGCGATCAGGTCTTCGTGGTCGGCAAGGACAACCGAGCGGAGCTCCGCGCGATCAAGCTCGGGCCCCAGGTCGGCACCGGCTTTGCCGTGACCTCCGGGCTCCAGGACGGCGACATCGTCATCGTCTCCGGTATCCAGAAGGTCAAGCCGGGCATGGTGGTGGCCCCGTCCAAGGCCCCCGCGGGCGCCGCCGACCAGGGCGACGGCGCGGGCACGGGGAATTGACATGATTTCCAAGGTCTTCGTCGAGCGGCCGCGGATGGCCGCCGTGGTATCCATCGTGATCACGGTGGCGGGACTGCTCGCCATCTTCGCGATCCCGGTGGCCCAATACCCGAGCATTACCCCGCCAGTGGTGCAGGTAACCGCGACCTATCCGGGAGCGGACGCGCAGACCATCGCCGATACGGTGGCGAGCCCCATCGAGCAGCAGGTGAACGGCGTCGAGGACATGCTCTATATGTCCTCCACCGCGTCCTCGACCGGCAGCTATACGCTCAACGTCACCTTCGCGGTCGGCACCGACCCCAATATCGCCCAGGTCAATACCCAGAACCGGGTCTCCCAGGCGCTCGCGCTCCTACCGACCGAGGTACAGGATCTGGGCGTGACGGTGCAGGCGGAATCGACCGATCTGCTCCTGGTCGTCAACGTGGTCTCGCCCGACGGAAGCCACGACCCGCTGTTCCTCTCCAATTTCGCGACCATCAACATCCAAAACGAGCTGGCCCGGCTCCCCGGGGTCGGCTCCGCCAATCAGTTCGGTCCGCTCAGTTACTCGATGCGGATCTGGCTCGACCCGACCCGCATGTCGGCGCTCGGCATCGCCCCCCAAGAAGTGGTCAAGGCAATCCAGGCGCAGAACATCCAGGCCGCGCTCGGGGCCATCGGCGCCGCGCCGATCGCGAGCGACCAAGTCACTCAATACACCATCGTCACCCAGGGCCAATTGGCCGATCCGGAGCAGTTCGGCGATATCGTGGTTCGCACCGGGGGCGACGGGGCCATCGTGCGGGTCAAGGACATCGCGCGCGTGGAGCTCGGCTCTCAGGCCTACGGGCAGACCACCAGCTACAACGGCCAGTCGGCAGCGGCCATCGCCATCTACCAGTCGCCCGGGGCCAATGCGCTGGATGTCGCCAAGGAGGTGCGCGCCAAGGTCGCGGAGCTCAAACAGCGCTTCCCGCAGGGCGTCGATGCGCAGGTGATGTACGACTCCACCCTCTTCGTGCAGGCGTCGATCAAGGAGATCGTTTTCACCCTCGGCATCACGGCGGTCATCGTGCTGCTGGTGGTTTATCTCTTCCTGCAAGACCTGCGCGCGACCATCGTCCCGGCCCTCACCATCCCGGTGTCCTTGATCGGCGTCTTCGCCGTGCTGCTCGCGGCCGGTTTCTCGGCCAATACCATCAGCCTGTTTGCGGTGGTGCTGGCGATCGGGCTGGTGGTGGACGATGCCATCGTGGTGGTGGAGAACGTGCAGCGGCTGATGCTCGAAGAAGGGCTCGACCGGCGCGCTGCCGCGCTCAAGGCGATGCAGCAGGTGACGGGGCCCATCGTCTCGACCACGCTGGTGCTGTTCGCCATCTTCGCCCCGGTCGCCTTCCTGCCCGGCATCACCGGCGAGCTGTTCCGGCAGTTCGCGCTGACTATCTCGGCGGCGGTCTTTATCTCCGCGCTCAATGCGCTGACCCTGTCGCCCGTGCTCTGCGCCCTCTTCCTCGGCACGCCCAAGGAGGCCAAGCGCGGTCCGTTCGCCTGGTTCAACGCAGGGCTCGACAAGGCCCGCAACGGCTATGTCCGGGTTGTCTCGATCTTCGCGCGGCGCGCCGTCGTGGCGGGCCTGGTGGTGGTCCTGGTGGGCGCGGCGGGCGCCTGGATACTGGGGCGGCTGCCCACCGGATTCCTGCCGAACGAGGACCAGGGCGTCTTCTTCGTCGATGTCTCGCTCCCGAGCGGTGCGTCCACCCCGCGCACCGTAGAGGTCCTCAAGCGGGTCCAGGAGATCGCCTCCCGGGTACCCGGCGTCGCCAACGTCATGACGGTGTCGGGCTATAGCCTGCTCACCAGCGCCGAGTCGCCCAATGCAGGTCTCGGCATCCTGGTGCTCGATCCCTGGGACCAGCGCACCACCCCCGAGACCCGCTTCCGCGGGCTCTTCGAGCGGCTGCGCGCAGACCTGAGCACCATCCCGGGGGCCGACATCTTTGTCTTCCCGCCGCCGCCGATCCCGGGTCTGGGCAACGCCGCGGGTTTCGCCTACCAGCTCGAGGCCCTGGGCGGCCAGTCGCCGCAGGACCTCACCCGGGTGCTGAAGGGGCTGCTTGCCACCGCCAACCAGGACCCGCGCCTGGCCAACGCCTATTCCTCGTTCAGCGCGGATAATCCACACCTGTATCTCGACCTCGACCGCACCAAGGCCGAGTATTACAAGGTGCCGGTGGAGGACGTCTTCAGTGCGCTGCAATCGGTCTTCGGCACCAGCTTCGTCAATAACTTCACCTATCTGGGCCGGACCTTCCAGGTGAACGTGCAGGCCGACCAGTCGGCACGCCGCGAGGCGAGCGCCGTGGGCGAAACCTATGTGCGCTCCAGCACCGGGTCCATGGTGCCGGTCGCCGAGATCGCCGACGTCAAGAACATCCTGGGCGCCGACCTGATCTTCCGCTACAACGAATTTCCGACCGCGATGGTGAGCGGAACCGCCGCACCCGGCCATTCCGCGGGCGATGCGATGGCGGCGATGGAAGATGCCTCCCGCAAGGCCCTCCCGGACGGCTACGGCTTCGAATGGACCGCCCTCTCCTTCCAGGAGGCGCAGCAGAGCGCGACCTTGGAGATCGCCGTCTTCGGACTCGCGGTGCTCTTCGGCTACCTATTCCTGGTGGCGCTCTACGAGAGCTGGGCCATTCCCTTCGCGGTGCTGACCTCGGTCGCGGTGGCCGTCCTGGGCGCCGCGGTGACGGTCTGGATCGTCCACCTGGATAACGATCTCTATACCCAGATCGGCCTGGTGCTGCTGATCGGTCTGGCCGGCAAGAACGCGATCCTGATCGTCGAGTTTGCCAAGGAGCAGCGCGAGTCGGGCAAGAGCCTGCTCGAGTCCGCGACCGTTGCCGCGCGGATGCGCTTCCGCGCCGTGCTCATGACCGCGCTCGCCTTCATCATCGGCCTGCTCCCGCTGGTGATGGCAACCGGGGCCGGTGCGAATGCGCGAATCCATCTCGGCTTCACGGTGCTCGGGGGCATGCTTGGCGCGACCCTGTTCGGCATCCTCCTGATCCCAGGGCTCTATGTGTTGTTCCAATGGCTGGGCGAGAAGATGGGCGGGCGTCGCGAGGAGAAGTCCTCGGAGCAGTCCGCCGAGGGACAGCCTATAGCGATTCCGGAGGTTGCCGGCTAGCCGGTTGCGCCGTGATCGAGCTGACTCGCAAGTCCGGACAGGCGGCCCCGCCGGACGCGCCGACGCTGACGCTCACCCTCGATCAGCGCAGCCGCAGCCGCCTGCGGGTCGAGCTGGACGACGGCCGTCCGGCGGGAATCCTGCTGCCACGGGGGACGGTGCTGCGGGATGGGGACGGTCTCGAGAGCGAAGACGGAATAGCGGTGCGTGTTCTCGCGGCCGCCGAGTGTCTGTCCGAGGCGCAAACCGCGGACCCGCTCCGGCTCGCCCGCGCGTGCTACCACCTCGGCAACCGCCATGTAGCCCTTCAGATCGAGCCGGGGCGGGTGCGCTACCCCCACGACCCTGTGCTGGACGACCTGGCGCGCGGCCTGGGCCTAACGGTTCGGACGGTGGATGCGCCCTTCGACCCGGAGCCGGGGGCCTATGGCGGACAGGGTCACGGCCATGGACAGGGCGACCATGGGGGCGGTCACGGAGATCGCGGGGATCCACACCGACATGGCGGCTGAGCCCGACCTGGCCCTGCTGCGGCTCCTGCACCTGGCCAGTCCGTCCCTTCCGATCGGCGGATTCACCTACTCCCAGGGGATCGAGTGGGCTGTTGAGGCGGGTTGGATACGCACCGCCGCCGACCTGGAGGCATGGCTCGCGGACCAGCTCGAATCGTCTCTGGCCCGGGTGGACCTGCCGCTGCTTCCGCGCATGCAGTCGGCGGCCGGTACGCGGGACGCCGCCGGCCTGAGCAGCCTGATCGAGCGCTTGATTGCCTCCCGGGAGACCTCGGAGCTCCGCCTGGAAGAAGGGAATCGAGGCCGTGCCCTTGCAGACCTGCTGGTCGCCTGGGGGCTGGACGGCGCGGCCGACTGGCGACCCCTGCTCGCCCGCAGCCAGGCGGCGGGCTTCGCCTTTGC
>JBGSOR010000260.1:0-2007 GCA_041738985.1 Chromatiaceae bacterium
CCCGCCTCGCCCGACCCGCGCCGGGCGGCCGCCTCGCTGACGGGTCCGCCTCGCGGGATAGCGGCATGGCAGTCGAAGCAGTTCACATCCACCGCCGCGAAGGCGTGGCAGGCATTGCAGAACTGGTGGTCGGCGTTCACCGCCACCGCATGCCCGGCCCCGTCGCGGCTCACGTGGCAGTCGATACACCCGGCCAGGCTGTGCTTGGTGGAGCGGATCCCGTGGTGGACGGTCGCGTCGCGCTGGTGCTTGATCAGCTCCATGTGGTTGCGGCGCATGAGGTCCGTGGGCTCCACGCAGGCAGCGGTTCCCGCCGCCCGGGAGCCCGGTTTCACAAAGCTCTTCGCATCGTCCGCCAGGACGGTCTGGACGGCGAGCGCCCAGACCAGGCCGGCGGCCACGAGGCCCGCTCGAACTACAGCCATAGCCATCGACGCCTCCTCAAGGTGCTTGTCCGAATGCCCCTACTCGCCCAGGCCCATCTTGATGTAGCCGGTGGGACAGACATCGGCGCAGATGTGGCACCCAATGCAACGGGAATAGTCGGTTGCCACGTAGCGGCCGGTCGTGCGCTCGGATTTCTCCACCCGGTAGACCGCAATCTGAGGGCAGAAGATGACGCAGTTATCGCACTCGAAGCACATGCCGCAGCTCATGCAGCGCTTGGCCTCGTCGATCGCCTCGGGCTCCGAGAGCCCGATGACCCGCTCCTTGAAATGACCCAGTACCTCCTCTGCGCTCGGCACCTCCTCCTTGCGCAGATTGCGCGGGTGATAGTTGAAGTGCGCCAGGAAGAGCTCGTCCTGCGGGATGACCTCGGCGGCGGAGCGGTCCTCGTAGTTGTGGATCGCCCAATTCCCGCTGGAGGTGCCGCGCATGTCTCCCCGGGCCGCTGCATCGAAGGCATCGGGGGCCAGATTGGCCTCCGCCATCTTCTGGAGCAGGTCGAAGTGATGGACGTCCACCTTGGGCCGGCGGCGATGCTCGGCCTGCTTCAGGTAGTCGTCGATGGAGTCGGCGGCGATCCATGCCTGGCCGATGGCGGTGGTCAGGAGGTGCGGACGGATGATGTCCCCGGCGACGAAGTGGCCAGGCTTGCTCGGGACCTGATAGTACTTGTCGGCGCCCATCAGGCCCCGGCCGTTGTCGAGCTCCTCGAGCCCGGTCAGATCGCCCCCTTGTCCGATGGCGGAGACGACGAGGTCCGCGGGCAGAACGCGCTCTGTGCCCGGGACCACGGTGGGACGCCCGTCGGTCACGGTGCAGTCTGCAATCTTGAGCCCGGTGGCACGCCCGTCGGGACCCTTGATGACCTCCAGGGGCATGACCCCGTCGAGGACCGTCACACCCTCTTGGAGCGCATCGTCGACCTCGTGCTCCGCGGCGGTCATCTTGTCCCGAGTGAACAGCGAGGTCAGGGTTACCTGGGCGCCTTCCGCCGCGGCGGCGGTCGCCGCGTCATGGGCGACATAGCCGTCGCGGACGACGGTCTCCGGGAGCTCGCTCTGGCCGGTCCTGGTGATGTGACCGAGACGGCGCGCCACCGAGACGACGTCGATGGAGGTATCGCCGCCCCCCACGCACACCACCCGCTCCGCGGTGAACTTCATGCGCCCTTCGTTGAATGCCTTGAGGAAGGCCACGCCGGAGACGCAATTGGGGGTGTCCTGCCAGCCGGGGACCGGCAGGCCCCGACCGCTCTGGCAGCCGATGGCCCAGAGGATGGCGTCGAACTCCCGCTCCAGGTCGGCGACCGAGATGTCCACGCCGACCCGGGTCTTAAAGCGGACCTCCACCTGGCCCAGGTCCAGGATGCGCTGGATCTCCGAATCCAGCGTGTCCCGGGGCACCCGATAGCCGGGGATGCCGTAGCGGAACATGCCCCCCAGACCCTCGTTGGACTCGAAGATGGTGCAGGCGTGCCCCTTGCGCCGGAGCTGATAGGCGGCTGCCAGGCCGGCGGGGCCGCCGCCGACGATCGCCACGCGCTTGCCGCTGTCCGCCGGG
>JBGSOR010000318.1:0-3697 GCA_041738985.1 Chromatiaceae bacterium
CGCGGTCCAGGCGGCCGACGGCACCGAGGCATACACGCGGGGCGGGGATCTCCAGGTCTCCGCCGGCGGCATCCTGACGACCGGGGCCGGACATCCGGTGCTCGGCAACGCCGGGCCCGTCGCGCTGCCCCCGGCGGAGAAGATCGAGATCGGCAAGGACGGGACCATCTCGGCGAAGCTCCTGGGGCAGGACAACCTGGCGGTGCTGGACCGCATCAAGCTGGTCCGCCCGCCGAACGAAGCGATGCTGAAGGGGGACGACGGACTCTTCCGGCTCAATGGGGGGGACGAGGCCGATGTGGATGCCTCCGTCACCCTGATCTCGGGGGCGGTCGAGTCGAGCAACGTCAACAGCGTCGAGTCCTTGGTCCAGATGATGAGTCTGGCGCGCCTGTTCGAGCTCCAGGTCAAGGTCATGAAAGAGGCGCAGAGCACGGACGAGGCATCGAGTCAGCTGGTCCGGATCGGATAACGAGGCAGGGCGGCTCTTTACGCCCTCTACGCCTTCGCCTTCCCGCTTTCGCCTTCTACAGGGTCATTGGCACGACCATTGCGCAATGACCCTCAAGCATCTTCTAGCGTCGGCTCCTTGACGCCCCAGACCGCATTCGACGGAGGCCCCATGTTCCCAGCCCTCTGGATCAGCAAGACCGGGCTCGAGGCCCAGCAGACCAACCTGTCGGTGATCTCCAACAACCTGGCGAACGTCAATACCAACGGTTTCAAACGCGGCCGCGCCGTCTTCGAAGACCTTCTGTATCAGACCGTGCGTCAGCCAGGCGGGCAGGAGACCCAGGACACCGAGCTGCCCTCTGGACTCACCCTCGGCACGGGCGTGCGCACGGTGGCAACCACTAAGCTCTTCACACAGGGCAACATCGTCCAGACCGGCAACGACCTGGACCTGGCGATCAACGGGCGGGGGTTCATCCAGGTGCTGTCTCCGGACGGATCGATCGTCTACACCAGAGACGGGGCCTTGCAGCGCAACGCGCAGGGACAGCTCGTGACCTCCGGCGGGATGCCTATCGAGCCCGCCATTACGCTGCCCGAAAACACCCTCACCGTCACCATCGGCTCGGATGGGACCGTCTCCGCCCAAGTCGCGGGGGACGAGGCGCCGACCCAGGTGGGTCAGATCGAGCTGGTGGACTTCGTCAATCCCGCGGGCCTCAACCCCATCGGCGAGAACCTGTTCCGGGAGACCGCGGCCAGTGGGACGCCGCAGTCCGGCACGCCCGGGCTGGATGGACTTGGCGTCCTGGTGCAGGGGACGGTGGAGAGCTCCAACGTCAATGTCGTCGAGGAACTGGTCAACATGATCGAGACCCAGCGCTCCTACGAGATGAACTCCAAGGCCATCGGCACGGCGGACGAGATGCTGCGCTTCGTCACCCAGAATCTGTAGTGCGGGGGTCGGGAGAATCGCGATGACGGATCTACGGCGCATCGGTGTCGCTTTCGTCTTGGTCGGGTCCCTGCTGACCGGGGGCTGCGCCTCGGAGCTCGTGCAGCCCAAGCCCGGGGACGACCCCGCCTTCGTGGCGACGCGTCCGGTGGCCCCGCCGCTCGAGGTCCGGCGGCCAAGGTCTGCGCTGCCCTCGTCGTCCGGCAGCCTGTTCCGCGCCGGCTACGGCATGCACTTGTTCGAAGACACGGTCGCCCGTCGGGTGGGCGACATCCTGACCATCACCCTGCTGGAGAAGACGGACGCCAAGAAAAAGGCGGGAACGGACATCGGCAAGAATTCGTCGGGGACGGCGTCCGCCGCGGTCGGCTCTAGCGGTCTGAGCACCCCGTCGAACGCGGAGCTCGAGGTCTCCGCGGACCGGGACTTCGAGGGGACGGGCAAGAGCGAGCAGAGCAACAGCCTGAAGGGCAACATCACGGTGGTGGTCGCCGAGGTCCTGCCCAACGGCAATCTGGTGGTCGGGGGCGAGAAGTGGATGACCCTCAATCAGGGAAAGGAGTACATCCGCATCTCCGGCATCGTGCGGCCCCAGGATATCGCGCCGGATAACACCGTATCGTCGCTCCTGGTTGCCGACGCCCGCATCAGCTATGGCGGCACTGGGGCCATCGGGGACGCCAACAAACCCGGCTGGCTCACGCGCTTTTTCATCAGCCCCTTCTTTCCCTTCTGAGGGTCCGGTGCCAGCCCCTCCGGCCGAATCGAGGGCATAAACGCCACGCCATGAACGCGCACATCCGCCCCCTCCGACTCCTTCGCTGGCTCGCCATCCCGTGCCTTCTGGCGGCCTTCGCCGCCGTCGGGGACGGCATGCCGGACGGGGAGGGCGACTATGGGGACGTCGGCGGCGGCGAGGGCCCCCGGATCAAGGACATCGCCTCGGTGGTCGGGGTACGCAGCAACCAGCTCGTGGGCTACGGGCTCGTGGTCGGACTCGACGGGACCGGCGACAACACCAGCAATACCCGCTTCACCGCCCAGAGCGTGGCCAACATGCTCAGGCAGCTCGGCGTGGCACTGCCGCCCAATGTCCAGATCCGGCCTAAGAACGTGGCCGCCGTGCTGGTCACGGCCACCCTGCCGCCCTTTGCGAAAGAGGGGCAAACCATCGACGTGACGGTCTCTTCCATGGGCAATGCGGAGAGCCTGCGCGGCGGTGCCCTCCTGATGACCCCGCTCAAGGGGGCCGACGGGGAGATCTACGCCCTGGCCCAAGGGAACATGGTCGTCGGCGGCTTCGGGGTGCGGGGCGCGGACGGGTCCAAGGTCACGGTGAACGTCCCGAGCGCCGGTCGCATCCCCAACGGCGCCATCGTAGAGCGGACGGTGGAGAGCCCCTTCACCGAGGGAGGGGACCTGGTGCTCAATCTCCACGACCAGGACTTCACGACGGCCCAGCGGATGGCGCAGGCCATCAACGCCCGTCTGGGCCGCGGGGTGGCCTCGCCGATCGACGGGGGCTCGGTGCGCGTCACGGCGCCGGAGGGGCCGGGCGAGCGAGTCGGCTTCGTCTCCGTGGTGGAGAACATACGACTCGAGCCCGGGGATGCCCCGGCTCGGGTGGTCATCAATGCCCGCACCGGGACAGTCGTGATCGGCGATCACGTGACGGTGCGGCCCGCGGCGGTGAGCCACGGCAATCTGGTCGTCACCATCACCGAAAACCCACTGGTTAGCCAGCCCGCTCCCTTGTCGGGCGGCTCGACCGTGGTGGGGACCGACTCGCAGATCGATGTGAGCCAGAAGAGCCGGATGTTCCTAATTCAGCCAGGCATCTCGCTGGAAGAGATCGTGCGCGCCGTCAACCAGGTCGGCGCGGCCCCGGGCGACTTGGTCGCGATCCTGGAGGCGCTGCGGGAGGCGGGGGCCCTGCGCGCGACGCTGGAAGTCATCTGATGGGGGCAAGGGTATGAACGACGCGCTTCAGGCCGGTCAGGTCTACACCGATGTCCAGGGCCTCGCCGCCTTACGCACCCAGGCGCGGGAGGGGTCGCCGGAGGCCCTCGCGGTCGCCGCCAAGCAGTTCGAGGCCTACCTGGTCCAACAGCTCCTGCATGCCAGCCGCGAGGCCAACCCCGAGGGTGGGGTGCTGGGGAACGAGGGCGGCGGTCTCTACGAGGACATGTTCGACAAGCAGATCGCGCTGACGGTGACCGCGGGCCGCGGACTGGGGGTCGCGGATCTTCTGGTCCGCCAGCTCGGGCAGGGTGCCGATAGCGCGCCGGC
>JBGSOR010000333.1:0-6040 GCA_041738985.1 Chromatiaceae bacterium
CTGGCGCCGCGAGCGCCTGCCGCGGCCCCCCGACGGCGTCATCGATCTGCCGCCGGATTGGGTCTGCGAGATCGTCTCCCCCGGCCACGAGAGGAAGGACACCCTGTATCTGCCGCTGCTGCTCAAGCGCCACGGCGTGCCCTACTACTGGCTGATCTGGCCCGAGGACCGCGCGCTGGTCGCCCATGCCCTGGAGGGCGGGGATTGGCGAGTCGCGGCGACGCTGAAGGACCGGGGCCGCGCCCGCATACCGCCGTTCGACGCCATCGAGCTCGATCTGGCCGCTCTGCTCGGCGACGAATAAGCGACCGCTCACGACACCCCGACACTTCAACTCCCGACGAGGGACCTGTCGAGATGCTCGATTTCGCCTGCCCCGTCCCGGCCAAAACCCCGCCGAGATCCCGCGAAGACCTTACTCCCCGACACTCCAACCCGAGACGGAGCGGTTGCGATAGATCGTCTCCCGTCACGGAATCGTCACCATAATATCTGCATAAGCGGATATGCTTTGTCCCGCTGCCGAACGCGGAACCGTCCCTGGCAGTGCGGTCTCGACGCCCTGGACGGCACCGGCGACTAAGGCGCTCTGACGGCCTGAGAAGCATGCCTGTCTGTGGCTTAGCCGCTCGCAAGCGCCTGCGGGACGTTGCGCGGCTCTCGGCAATGTCCCTTGGCGATCCAGCGGGTGCTGTGCGCGCCGATGACATGCGCAAACACGAATGTTATTGCCATCGTATCCCTGACCGTCCGGTACCCCCGACACCCGTTTACCGACCCCCGGAGCACACTATGCACAAGCTCGCTCGCATCGCCGCCGCGGCTCTTCTATCGATCCCTCTTGCGTTTGCCGCACAAGCCACCGGGCCGGCCGGCGCAGGAATCTCCGCCGCCGGCTCGACCTTTGCCGCCCCGCTCTTCAAGCGCTGGGGCGAGCGACTCGGTACCGAACGCCTAGGGCTCACGCTCGCGTACGAATCGATCGGCAGCGGCGAAGGCATCGAGCGTTTCCTCGCCGGCCAGATCGACCTCGGCGCCACGGATGCCCCGCTCAGGCCCGAACGGGCAGCCGGTGCGCGTCAGATACCGGTGACCGCGGGCGCCATCGCCCTGGCATACAACCTCCCTGGGGTCGCGGGTCCGCTCAATCTGCCCCGGGACGTTTACCCGGACATCTTCCTCGGCCGGATCAGCCGCTGGGACGACCCGCGCATCGTCGCCGCGAACCCCGGCCTCGCTCTGCCGGCCAAGCGGATTTCGCTCGTCGCGCGCCAGGACAGCAGCGGCACCACCTTCGCCTTCACAAATCACCTGGCCGCCATCGCCCCGAGTTGGGCCGCGGGGCCGGGTGTCGCCAAGTCCGTCGATTGGCCTGGCGGGACCATGCTGGCGCGCGGAAACGAGGGAGTGGCCCAACGCGTGAAGCTCACCGATGGCTCGATCGGCTATGTCGAGTATGGTCTCGCCGATCGTCTGCATCTGCCCATGGCGTGGCTGGAGAACCGGGCCGGGGGCTTCGTCGCGCCCAGCGCGGAGACAGGCTCGCGCGGGCTGGCGGGAGGCTCGGACGCGCTCCCGGAGGACCTCGCGGCGCCGATTCCCGACCCGCAGGGTGCGCGCTCCTACCCGATCGTCACCTACACCTGGGCGCTGGTGCGCGACCGCTACGAGGACCCGGAGAAGACCGCCGCGATTCGCCGCTTCCTCGTCTGGGCACTCGCGGAAGGCCAGAGCGATGCGGAGGCGCTGCGCTACATCCCCTTGCCAGCGAACGTCGTGCGCGCCGCACTGGCTGAGGCCGAATCGCTCGGGCGCTGAGCCGAGGCGGAAGCCCCCGACCGCCGCTTAAGAGGGATTCGCGCGGCGGGGCCTTCTGTCGCCCGCGCGAAAACATATACAATAGCGCATATATTGAACGTGGCCCGGCATCTCCCCCGGGGCCGCTGGACTGGAGTGACACCCAATGAACGACCGGCCCTACAACGTCCTGTTTCTATGCACCGGGAATTCCGCCCGGAGCATCTTCGGAGAATGTATCGTCAATCGGTTAGGATCCAAACGATGCGTCGGCCACAGCGCCGGCAGCCACCCCAAGGGGAGCGTCCATCCGCTCGCCCTGGAGGTGCTGAGACGCCAGGGCTACCCGACCGAGGGACTCCGCAGCAAGGACTGGGCCGAATTCGCTTCGGCAGATGCGCCACGGATGGACTTCGTCTTCACGGTGTGCGACCGCGCGGCGGCGGAGACCTGTCCCCTGTGGCCGGGACAGCCGATGACCGCTCATTGGGGCATCCCGGATCCGGCGGCCGTGGAGGGGGACGATGTTACGCGGATGCTGGCCTTCCGCCAGGCGTTCCGAGAGCTGGAGAAGCGCATCGAGATCTTTCTCAGCCTGCCGCTCGACTCCCTGGACCGGCTCAAGCTGCAGCAGCGGCTGGACGCGATCGGGCGGACGGGCCGCGACGCATCCGGATACACCGCCGGCTGACCGGGCGGCCCGCGCCGGAGTCGGTGGGCGCCCACCGCTGCCGCATCGACCGAGGGGAACGACGACCCGTTGTCGCCGACCACTGCACCGGAGACCGACATGACCGACCCGACACACGACTCGCTCCGCACCACCGTTCGCGACCGCTACGCCCGAATCGCCGTGACCGACGGCGCCGGCTGCGGCTGCACCCCAACGTGCTGCGACACCGCGCCACCGAAGCCCGAAACCATGTCCCTCGCCCTGGGCTACAGCACCGCAGACCTGCTCGCGGTGCCAGAAGGGGCGAATTTGGGACTGGGATGCGGTAACCCGCGGGCAATCGCCGCACTCAAACCGGGAGAGACGGTCCTGGATCTGGGGAGCGGGGCTGGCTTCGACGCCTTCCTCGCCGCCCGCCAGGTCGGCGAGATGCGCCGGGTCATCGGCGTCGACATGACCCCGGAGATGCTGGAAGCCGCCGGATTCGCCGAGATTCGGGTAACGCCGAAAGACGAGAGCCGCTCCTTCATCCGGGACTGGGCGCCTGGAACTTGCGTGGAGGACTGGGTGCGCTCGGCAACCGTCGAGGCGGTCAAGCCGTTCGCCGGCCCGTCCCCGAGCGCCTGAACAAACAGCGACGGTCGAGACCTGGCGGCCTGCCGCCCCGACGCCCGACCGTGCCGCCCGCACCGGAGACCTGTCATGTCCGACGGACCCAACCCATTCGATCCCCAGCCCTTTTACGAGGCCCTGGCGGACCCGATCCGCCGCCGCCTCCTCGCGATGCTGCTGGAGGCGGACGAGCGCTGCGTCTGCGACCTGCACGGGGCGCTCGATGCCCCCCAGCCCAAGGTCTCCCGGCACCTGGGGGTGCTGCGGGAGGCAGGGCTGGTGCTCGCCCGCCGAGACGGGGTCTGGATGCGCTACCGCATCCATCCACAGCTCCCGGCCTGGGCGCTGCGGGTGCTGTTCCATATGAAGGATGGTATGGGCGCCGAGCCGGCCGCACCCCAGCCATCCGCCTGCGATCCCCGCGCGGCCTGAGTGCCACGCCAACCCTCGATTCGGAGCCTGCTATGTCCCCCAGTCTCAAGTCCGTCCTGGTCCTCTGCACCGGCAACTCCTGCCGCTCGCAGATGGCGGAGGTCCTTCTCAACCACGATCTGGCCGGACAGGTGCGCGCACTGTCCGCCGGCACGCGGCCGCAACCGAAGGTAGCCGATGGGGCGATCGAAGCCCTGCGGCTGGCCGGACTGCCGACCGACGGTCTCCACCCAAAAGACATCGATGCGGTGTTGGACGCGTCGATCGACCTCGTGGTCACCGTCTGCGACAACGCGAAGGAATCCTGCCCAATCTTTCCGCGACCCGTCCCGCGCATCCACCTGCCCTTCCACGACCCGCACGGCGAGCCGCTCGAGTCCTTCCTCGCCGTGCGCGACGACATCCGCGCCCGGCTGGTGCCCGCGGTAGCCGAGGCGCTGGGCCTGGCCCCGGCAGAGGCGGGGTAAGCCATGTCCGTGCAATGCGAGGTCACGGCCAAGCAGGCGGCGGGCGCGCCCATGAGCGTCTTCGAGCGCTGGCTGACCCTGTGGGTGGCGCTCTGCATCCTAGCCGGGATCGGCCTGGGTCAGTGGTTTCCCGCCGCCTTCCAGGTCCTGGGCCGCTTGGAGGTCGCGCAGGTCAATCTGCCGGTCGGGGTGCTGATCTGGGTGATGATTATCCCGATGCTGATGAAAATCGACTTCGGCGCCCTGGGCCAGGTCCGGTCGCATTGGAAGGGCATCGGCGTCACCCTCTTCATCAACTGGGCGGTGAAGCCCTTCTCGATGGCGCTCCTGGCCTGGCTCTTCATCCGCGGCCTGTTCGCCCCCTGGCTGCCAGCAGAGCAGCTCGACAGCTATGTCGCCGGCCTCATCCTGCTGGCCGCGGCGCCCTGTACCGCCATGGTGTTCGTCTGGAGCCGACTGACCGGCGGCGACCCCTATTTCACGCTGACCCAGGTGGCCCTCAACGACGCCATCATGATCGTCGCCTTTGCGCCGATCGTCGCGCTCCTGCTCGGGCTCTCGGCCATCGTGGTGCCCTGGGACACGCTGCTGACCTCGGTGGTGCTCTACATCCTGATCCCGGTCGCCATCGCCCAGGTCTGGCGGTATTTTCTCCTCCGGCACGGTGAGGCGCGCTTCGATGCCACCCTGGCGACCCTGGGCCACGCCTCCATCGTCGCCCTGCTCCTGACCCTGGTGCTGCTGTTCGCCTTCCAAGGCGAGCAGATCCTCCGACAGCCGCTGATCATCGCCATGCTGGCGGTGCCGATCCTGATCCAGGTCTTCTTCAACTCATCGCTCGCCTACTGGCTGAACCGCACCGTCGGCGAGAAGCACAGCGTCGCCTGTCCCTCGGCCCTGATCGGGGCCTCCAACTTCTTCGAGCTGGCGGTGGCGGCAGCAATCTCGCTGTTCGGCTTCCAGTCCGGCGCGGCGCTGGCGACCGTCGTCGGGGTCCTGATCGAGGTCCCGGTGATGCTGCTGGTGGTCCGAGTGGTCAATGCCAGCAAGGGCTGGTACGAGGCCGGCATCCCTCAATCCCAACGGTGAATCCTATGAAATCACTCGAAATCTTCGATCCCGCCATGTGCTGCTCGACCGGCGTCTGCGGTGTCGAGGTCGATCCCGCGCTGGTGCGATGCCAGGCCGATCTGCAGTGGTTGGCCGAGCAGGGAATCGCGGTCAGCCGCTACAACCTGTCCCAGGCGCCGCAGGTCTTCGCCGCCAATCCGACCGTGCTCAAAGAGATGGAGGCCGGCATGGAGCGGCTGCCGCTGACCCTGATCGACGGACGGGTCGTTGCCACCGGGGCCTATCTCTCCCGCGACCAATTGGTCCAGCAGCTGGACTTGTCCCCGCGCGTCGCACCCGCGAGCGCGGATCCCTTCCGCGTCCAGGTCAGTTCCGGTTGCTGCGAGCCAGGGAGCGGGTGCTGCCGATGACCCTCCCGGCGACCGAGACCCGCCATCTGTTCTTCACCGGCAAGGGCGGTGTCGGCAAGACCGCGCTCGCCTGCGCCACCGGGCTGGCGCTCGCCGATGCCGGGCGCCGGGTGCTGATCGTCAGCACCGATCCGGCCTCCAATCTCGATGAGGTGCTCGGGGTGGCGCTCGCTCAGACCCCCACGGCCATCCCGGGTGCGCCGGGGCTATTTGCGCTCAACATCGATCCGGAGGCCGCGGCCCGGGACTACCGGGAGCGGATGGTCGCGCCCTACCGCGGCATCCTGCCTGCCGCCGCCATCGCCAGCATGGAGGAGCAGTTCTCCGGCGCCTGTACGGTGGAGATCGCCGCCTTCGACGAGTTCTCGAAGCTCCTGGGCGAACCCGCGGCGACGGCGCAGTTCGATCATGTGATCTTCGACACGGCCCCCACCGGCCACACCCTGCGCCTGCTAACCCTGCCCTCGGCCTGGAGCGCGTTCATCGGCTCCGCCACCGGTGGGGCCTCCTGTCTCGGCCCGCTGGCCGGGCTGGAACAACAGAAGGCGCTCTATGCCGCGACGGTGGCGCAACTCGCC
>JBGSOR010000341.1:0-8123 GCA_041738985.1 Chromatiaceae bacterium
CCTGTTCCCGGGAGGCGAGCGGCTCGGCACCCCGGTCGGGCGGAGGATCCGGCATCCGGTCCGGGAAGAGACGCCGCTCCAACTGGGACTCCACCGATGGCTCGATCGGTTCGACCGCGGCGTGGAGCGAGGGCTCGGCCCGCGACCCGGCCGGCCAGGTCTCAACGGAAGCTGCCGCGGGCACGGACGGCGGGGGTACCCCTCCTGCAATCCCGCGCAGCACCCACAGATCAACGCCCATGGCGCGCAAATAGGCACGTCGGCGCAGCTCGTCCATGGGCCTTCGCATCGGCGTCAGACATCGCCCGTCTGGGGGTGTGCGCGCTCCAAGGGGTGTAGAATCTTATTCACTGCGTTGATATACGCCTTGGCGGAGGCGACGATGATGTCCGTATCCGCCCCCTGGCCGTTGACGATGCGCCCGCCCTTCTCCAGTCGCACTGTCACCTCCCCCTGGGCGTCGGTGCCGCTGGTGATGGCGTTGACCGAGTAGAGCTTGAGCACGGTGCCGCTGTCGAAGACCGTTTCGATCGCCTTGAAGGTGGCATCCACCGGGCCGCTGCCCGTCGCGGTGCCCGATCGCTCTTGGCCGTCCAGCATCAGCACCAGATCTGCCTTGGGGGTTTCCCCGGTCTCGGAGCACACCCAGAGCGAGACGAGCTTGACCCGCTCCTTAGCGGCATCGAGCGTCGCGTCGCTCACCAGTGCCTGGAGGTCCTCGTCGAAGATCTCGTGCTTTTTGTCCGCCAGGTCTTTGAAGCGCGAGAACGCGGCATTGAGCTCCTCCTCGGACTTCAGGACCACGCCCAGCTCCTCGAGACGGCTGCGCAATGCATTGCGGCCAGAGTGCTTGCCCAGGACCATGCGGTTGGCGTTCCAGCCCACGTCCTGGGCGCGCATGATCTCGTAGGTCTCCCGGTTCTTGAGCACGCCGTCCTGGTGTATGCCGGCCTCGTGGGCAAAGGCGTTGGCCCCCACCACGGCCTTGTTGGGCTGTACCGGGAATCCGGTGATGGTCGAGACCAGCCGCGAGCAGGGGACGATCTGGGTGGTGTCGAGGCGCACGTCGCAGTCGAACAGGTCCTGGCGGGTGCGCACCGCCATGACGATCTCTTCGAGCGACGCGTTGCCCGCCCGCTCGCCCAGGCCGTTGATCGTGCACTCCACCTGGCGCGCCCCGTTGCGCACGGCGGCGAGCGAGTTGGCAGTGGCGAGGCCCAGGTCGTTGTGGCAGTGGACCGAGAAGACCGCCTTGTCGGCATTGACCACCCGCTCGCGCAGGGTCTTGATCAGTGCACCGAACTGATGAGGGATGTTGTAGCCCACGGTGTCCGGGATATTCACGGTGCGCGCTCCCGCGTCGATCACCGCCTCCAGCACCCGGCACAGGAAGTCGATCTCCGAGCGCCCCGCGTCTTCCGGGGAGAACTCCACGTCGTCGGTGTAGCGCAGCGCCCGGCGCACCGCACAGACCGCCTGCTCCAGGACCTGGTCGGGGGTCATGTGGAGCTTCTTCTCCATATGGATCGGCGAGGTGGCGATGAAGGTGTGGATGCGCCCGGCGTTGGCGCCGGCAAGGGCCTCCCCGGCGCGGTCGATGTCCTTATCCAGTGCGCGGGCCAAGCCGCAAACCCGGCTGTCTTTGATCACGCTGGCGACCGCCTTGACCCCTTCGAAGTCGCCCGGACTGGCGATGGGGAAACCGGCCTCGATCACGTCCACCTTGAGCTTCTCCAGTGCCTTGGCGATGCGCACCTTCTCGTCCTTGGTCATGGACGCACCGGGGGACTGCTCCCCGTCGCGCAGCGTCGTGTCGAAGACGTACAGGCGGTCTTTTTGGGTCATGGGCGATCTCTCGTAGCGGCCGGGGGCTCGAGTGGCGGGACGCGCGGCTTAAGCCCGTTGTATGGTTCCAATGTTGGCAGCACCGGACCCGCCTGTCGATCTGGCGATTGCGAGCGCCGCGGTACGCGACCAGTCGCTAGAATAGCCCCACCGCCCAAGCGCAATCGGTCGCCGCCCATGCCGGACCTGCATGACCTGGAGCTGCTGCTGCGCTCCGATACCCCGCTGGTGCTGATCGAGTCCATCGAGGAGCCGCGGGTACTGACGCTCTTTGCTCAGCTCGCCCTACGGTTGGGTCAGCCGGCCTATCGCTGGACCGTGACCGACGGGCTGCGGCGGGTGGAGCTGGACATGGATCAGGAGCAGCGGCTCGCGGATCCAACTCAGCTCCTGCGCTATATCCGCTCCGGCGGCGAGCGAGGGATCTACCTGCTGCTCGACTTCCACCCCTATCTCGACAATCCACTGCACGTGCGCCTCGTCAAGGAGATCGCCCAGGGCTACGCGGTGCGACCGCGCACCCTGGTGCTGGTGAGCCACGCCCTGGATGTCCCGCCGGAGGTCAAGCACCTGTGCGCCCGCTGCGAGCTTCACTTGCCTGACCGCAACCGCATCCTGGCCCTGATCCGGGAGGAGGCGCAGGCATGGAAGCAGACGACGGAGGGGCGCGGTGTCCGCGCGGCGCGCGAGGCGATCGAGCAGCTCGCCCAGAATCTGCTCGGGGTCACCGAGTCCGACGCCCGCCGCCTGATCCGTCACGCCATTCGCGACGATGGGGCAATCGATGGGGACGACGTGGCGGAGGTCAAGAAGGCGAAGTACGAGCTCCTGAGTCCGGACGGGATCGTCGGTTTCGAGTACGACACCCGATCCTTCGCCGAGCTGGCAGGGCTCGACAACCTTAAGGCCTGGGTGGACCGGCGGCGGGGTCCCTTCCTGGACGGCGAGCGCACCCGCGACCACCCCCGCGGCATCCTGCTGTTGGGGGTCCAGGGTGGCGGCAAGAGCCTGGCGGCCAAGGCCGTGGCCGGGCGGCTGGGGGTGCCGCTGCTGCGGCTCGACTTCGGTGCCCTCTACGACAAGTACATCGGTGAGACCGAGAAGAACTTGCGCAAGGCGCTTTCCACCGCGGACCTGATGTCCCCCTGCGTCCTCTGGATCGACGAGATCGAGAAGGGCGTCGCCACCGGCTCCGAGGACGAGGGGGTGGGCCGACGCATCCTGGGGACGCTCTTGACCTGGATGGCGGAGCGCAAGAGCCGGGTCTTCCTGGTGGCCACCGCAAACGACGTGCGTCGGCTGCCCCCCGAGCTGATCCGCAAGGGACGTATCGACGAGCTGTTCTTCGTGGACTTGCCGGATGCCGCCACCCGCGCCGAGTGCTTCGCGATCCATCTCAGGAGCCGGGGGTTGGACCCGACCGGGTTCGAACTGGATCGGCTGGCGGCGGCGAGCGAGGGGTTCACCGGGGCCGGAATCGAGCAGGCGGTGGTTTCAGCGCTCTACGGCATAGAGGCGATGACCGGCGGGCTGGACACAGAAAAGATGCTGGCGGAGCTCGCCAGCACCCAGCCCCTCTCCGCTATCATGGACGTTCAGATCCAGGCCCTGCGCGCTTGGGCCAAGGGACGCACCGTGCCTGCCCACGGGCCAGCACCGGAGCTTGCGGAGTCGCCGCAATGACGCACGATCGCCATGCTGTTCCATCGGGGTTGCCCGGATGGCGGAAAGGGCCGGGGCACCCCCGATCTCTTCGGTCGGCGCGCGCGCAGCGCGAACGACATCGTTCTCGGGTGTGCGGTCTTCACGGTCACGGGCCAAGGCGCCCGGTGTAATAACCCGGGCCAGTCCCCAGCTTCGGCGGCGACCCAAGACACTGCCAACCCCGAGAGCCCCAGATGGAATATAAGGACTACTATCAGACCCTGGGCGTGACCCGGGACGCCTCCCAGGAAGCGATCAAACGCGCCTACCGCAAGCTGGCGCGCAAGTACCATCCGGATGTGAGCAAGGAGCCCAATGCGGAGGCGCGCTTTAAAGAGGTCAACGAGGCCAACGAGGTCCTCGGAGACGCGGAGAAGCGTGCGGCTTACGACGCCCTGGGCAACGACTGGCGGGCCGGTCAGGATTTTCGCCCGCCGCCCGGAGCCGGGGCCCAGGAGTTTCGCTTCAGCCCCGAAGACGCAGCCGAGTTCAGCGACTTTTTCTCCAGCCTCTTCGGGCGTGAGTTTCACCGGCGTCCCGGGGAGCCTCGGCGGCGACGCGGACAGGACCAGACCGTGCGCATCGCCATCGACCTGGAGGAGGCCTACAGCGGCATCACGCGTCAGCTTCGACTCGACCTGCCGGAGGTCGGGGTTGACGGACGTCCGAGCTCCCACGCCCGCACCCTGAACGTGCGCATCCCGTCCGGCGTGACCCATGGCCGGCAGATCCGTCTGAGCGGTCAGGGGGCGCCCGGTGTCCACGGCGGGGCCGCCGGTGACCTGTATCTGGAGGTCGAGCTCAACCCCCATCCCCACTTCACCCCCGATGGCAAGGACATCCACCTGCGCCTGCCCGTCGCCCCCTGGGAGGCGGCATTGGGTGCAACCGTCCAGGTGCCCACCCTGGGCGGGGCGGTGAACCTCAAGATTCCCCCGGGGTCACAGGGCGGTCGGCGCATGCGACTCAAGGGCCGCGGCCTACCGGGGGACCCCGCGGGGGACGAGATCGTGATCCTGGAGATCGTCGCCCCGCCCGCGGAAACCGAGGAGGCACGCCGCGCCTACCGGCACATGGCCGAGGTGCTGCATTTCAATCCGCGCGCTGGACTCGGGGTATGAGGATCGGGGGCTGGAACCGGAAACCAATCGATGGAGCCGCGCAGGGCCTCGCCCGCGCCAAGTCGGGAGTATAAGCGTCATGTCGCAGGTCGAGACACGCATCGAAGGGGTCGTTCTGGACGAGGGGCTCACTGTTACCCTCGCAGAGCTGACCCGGATGTGCGGCTCCAGCGGCCGTACCCTGCATTTGATGGTCACCGAGGGCCTGCTGCGGCCCCAGGGAAGCGCTCCCCAGGAGTGGCGCTTCAGCGGACTGGAGGTTCGACGCGCCCGCCGCGCGGTGCGTCTGCGTCGAGACCTGGAACTGAACCTGGCGGGCACCGCACTGGCACTGGACCTGCTGGACGAGCTGGAGGGGCTGCGCGAGCGTATCCGGGTACTGGAGCGCCAGCTCGGAGACCGGCGGCTCGCGGAATAGGCTAACGCGTCGGTCGTCCGATCAAGACTGCTCGCGACCCTCCTGGAGGTCGGACAAAGCCCCGACTAAGTCCCGCGGCGTCGCCGAGACCTGTCGCCAGCGCCCCAGCGCAGAAACCGACCCCAAAAAAAAAAAGCGCGACAGGAAGTCGCGCTTCAAAGTTACCACCAAAGGAGGATGGAGGAGTGCACTGAAGGGATAAGCTTCAGTACATCACTATTTTCTTAAATACCGACCAGCTTGTCAAGCCGAATCGGGTGCCGACGGTATCGCCGGGCCGCCAACCGGTTGCCTCCGTGGGATGCCGTAGGGGAGTGAAGCGGCGAAGCGGAAAGATCTTCCGACGGGACTGTCGATTTACCGGGCGCCACCCGCAACCCGTTTCTCTCTCGCACCTGTCTCGCGCAGGATCTGCGAGATGTCGTCGATCGGATCGAACGACGAGTCCCGCCCGATTATGCCGGTCCGGATCGCCCAGGTCTGGCCATCGCCGCACGAACACACCGCAGCAGCCCATAGTCGTATTTGCCCTGGAAGGCATCGTAGACGGGCTTGAGGGCTTGCGGCGTGTCGGAGGCCAGTTGATCGAACGCGTATTCGACGGTCCGGATCTCGTCGTCGCTGAGGGCGACGACCTCACATAGCTCCAGCTCGCCCTCTTCAATGGCGAGGGACAGATGCGTGTAGATGGTGGTGGTCTTGAGGCCGCGGCGCTCGGCGATCGTCTCGGGCGGGAGGCCGGAGCGCAGGAGCCCCAGCGTCTCGCGGACGGTATCGCTGAGGCCCGTGTCCCAGGTCCGGCCCTTGAAGGCTGGAGCTGGTGCTTCGCGGATTGGCAGCTCGGGCAGGGGTAGGATGTCGGCGGGGCGGCCGTGCTCGACCTCGTGCTCCGCCAGCACGCGGAGGAAGTCCGCGCCGTAGCGCTCGAGCTTGACCGTTCCAACGCCGCTGATGCGGACAAGCGCAGCTGGGTCGCGCGGCCGGTAGGTCAACATCTCTCGCAGGGTCGCATCGTTGAAGATCACGTAAGGCGGCACGCCCTGCTGTTGGGCCAGGTCGCGCCGTAGCGTGCGCAGGCGCTCCCACAGGACATTGGCCTCCGGGTCCAGAGGGGCGTCCGACCGGACGGGTCGGTCGTCCCGGGCCTTGGCCTCGCCGCGCCCACGCGCCGGCTTCTCCGGGTCCCGGCGCAGATGCAGGATGCGCTCGCCGCGCAAGACGGGACGGCTATGCTCGGTGAGCTTGAGTGCTCCGTGGCCCTCCATGTCCACCGTCACGAGGCCGGCCGCCACGAGCTGCCGGTAGACTGATTTCCATTGGTCGGCGCTAAGGTCCTTCCCGATGCCGAAGGTGCTGGTTCGGTCGTGACCGAAGCGGCGGATCCGCTCCTGGTCCTTCCCTGTCAAAACATCGATCAGATAGTTCACGCCGAAGCGCTGGTCGGTGCGGTAGATGCAGGACATGGCCTTCTGGGCCGCCACCGTGCCGTCCCAGCTCGCCACCGGGGCGAGACAGGTGTCGCAGTTGCCGCAGGGATTCGGAAGCTGCTCGCCGAAATAGTTGAGCATGACCTGCCGGCGGCATTGCGTGGTTTCGCAGAATCCGAGCAGGGCATTGAGCTTGTGTAGCTCCACCCGTTTGAACTGCTCCTCCGCGTCCGAGTCCTCGATCAGTCTGCGCAGCAGGGCCACGTCGGCGATGCCATAGGCCATCCAGGCATCGGCCGGGAGTCCGTCGCGGCCGGCGCGACCGGTCTCCTGGTAATAGGCCTCCAGGCTTTTTGGCAGGTCCAGGTGGGCAACGAAACGCACGTCCGGCTTGTCGATGCCCATTCCGAATGCGATGGTGGCGACGACGACCACACCTTCCCCGCGCAGAAACTCGGCCTGGTGGGCGCGTCGGGTCTCGGCGGGGAGCCCGGCGTGGTAGGGCAGGGCCTTGAGCCCCTGACGGCGCAGAAACTCCGCCGTCTCCTCCACCCTGCGCCGGGACAGGCAGTAGACGATGCCTGCATCCCCCGGATGCTCCTCGCGCAGGAAGGCGATGAGCTGGCGGCGCGGGTTCTGCTTATCGGTGACCCGATAGCGGATATTTGGCCGGTCGAAACTGGAGACGAACTGGGCCGCCTCTTCAAGCTTGAGTCGTGCGACGATCTCCCGGCGGGTAGGCGCATCCGCGGTGGCGGTGAGCGCGATGCGCGGGGTCTCCGGCCAGCGCTCGTGCAGACGATTGAGCTGGATGTACTCGGGCCGGAAATCGTGGCCCCACTGGGAGACGCAGTGGGCCTCGTCGATAGCGAAGAGCGCGATCGGCACCCGCCCGAGCAGATCCAGGAACCGCTCGGTCAGCAGCCGCTCCGGGGCCACATAGAGCAGATCCAGCTCCCCGGCCATCAGTGCCCGTTCCACCCGCGCCTGCTCGTTGGCCGCCAGGGACGAGTTCAGAAAGGCCGCCCGCACCCCGAGCTGCCGCAAGGCATCCACCTGGTCCTGCATGAGCGCGATGAGCGGCGAGACGACGATGCCGGTCCCGGTCCGCAGCAGGGCCGGAATCTGGTAGCACAACGACTTTCCGCCCCCGGTGGGCATTAGCACCAGCGCGTCGCCGCCGGCCAGGATTCGCTCCACGACCTGCTCTTGGGCGCCCCGGAAGCTCGGATAACCGAAGACGCCGTTCAGTATCTCAAGCGGGGTCTGGTTCATCCTGGATTCCGAGGTTCATCCTGGATTCGGAAATTCATGCGCGAAGAACGCGAACAATCCCTTTGGGTTTTCGTGTTGCGGGGCGCGACGGCTGGGTGGTCGTCCGGTTCGGGGGAATCGCGGACGACCGCCGGCCATAGCTCGCATTCATTCGAGGTTCATTCTCTTCCGGGGGAGATGTGCGAGCTGTGTGCCTCAACTCCGGAGACGGCCTGTCCGGAGGGCTCAGGTCCGCACTGGCGGCCGGGGTCCGGGCGGACCGCCGGCCAGGGTGTCTGCCACCGAGGCCAGCCCGAGCCAGGGGTCGCCGGCAGCCAGTCCCTTGATGGTCCG
>JBGSOR010000381.1:0-3916 GCA_041738985.1 Chromatiaceae bacterium
CGGCGCGGCGCGGCGCGGCGCGGCGCGCTCAGGTTTGCGCGCAGCTTGGGAATGCAGGCCTGGAAATCAACCCAAACCTGCGGATCAATCCTCGCCACTCGCTACTAGAAACTC
The DNA here is from genome assembly GCA_041738985.1 of Chromatiaceae bacterium. GTDB lineage: Bacteria > Pseudomonadota > Gammaproteobacteria > Chromatiales > Chromatiaceae > Thiodictyon. Next base: position 115 of record JBGSOR010000381.1, read on the forward strand.
GCCACTTCTTAGTGCAGGTACTCGGGCTCGTCGCTATAGACCAGATCTTCCATCTGGGTGAAGGCGTCCTCCCGCCCCGGACGGTTCATGAGCACCAGCAGCACAACCCACTTAAGCTCGTCCACGCCTACGGCGCCGTGGTCGATGGCCAGCGCGCGGTCGATAGCCAGCTCCCGGGTCGCCGGGTCCAGGATACCGTTCTGCTCCAAAAAGTGCAGGAAACCGCGCGCCTCCAAGTCCAGCTTCGCGGTCTCGTCCTGCGTGTAGACGCGGATGGAGCCCACCGCGTGCCCGTGGCAGGGAGGAGTTTCGGCCCCCGCGGCCAGCTCGTCCAGCCAGCGTAGCGCCTTGTGGATCTCGCGGTTGCTGAATCCTGCCTGGGAGAGCTCGTCCTCGAGATCGCCCTGATCTGTCGGAGGCTGGTCCTCACCGTCCATGTAGTTCTCGTAAAGGTAGATCAGGACATCGACCATGTTGTCGTACATCGACCACCCTCTCTGGGGGACATCGGCCCGCGGGCCGGCAAATGCGCGAGACTGGCTTTGCAGCCGGCTCCGAGAATATTCGCACCGATTCAAGCCCGAATGCGGCAGTATCGGCCGCCGGGACCGGATGATACATGACCCTCCAGCTCCAGTACCAACAACATGGACGCTACCGACGGCGCCGACAGTCCGGTTCGGCGGATCAGGTCGTCTTGGGAGACGGGCTCGAATCCTAAGGCATCGAGCAGACTCCTGTAATCTGGATCTAGCCGATCGGGGTCTCCGGAATCGACCCGATCGGTGGCATTCGCCGCATCGTGGTCCGGCATCGGCACCACCGCCAGTGCTCCGCGTAGCCGCGGTGCCAGCTCCGCCAGAACCTCCGCGGCCTCCTCCACCAGCCGCGCGCCGTCGCGAATCAGGGCGTGGCAGCCGCGCGCCAGCGGGTTGCGAACGGATCCCGGCACCGCGAAGACCTCCCTGCCCTGGTCTGCGGCCTGGCGGGCGGTGATCAGGGAGCCGCTCCTCAAGGCCGCCTCGGTCACCAGTGTCCCCAGCGAGAGACCTGCAATGATGCGGTTACGCCGCGGAAAATGGCGGGCCTGCGGACCCTCGTTCGGGGCGAGCTCGGTGACCAGGGCACCCCGATCGGCAATGCGCCGTGCCAGGTCCCGGTGCATAGCGGGGTAGACCCGGTCGGGACCGGTGCCCAACACCGCGACGGTCCGCCCGTGCTCAAGGGCGGCTTCGTGGGCAACCGCGTCTACCCCGACCGCAAGTCCGCTGGTGATCACGAGTCCGAATCCGGCCAGGGTAGCGGCCAGATCCCAGGTGATCTCCCGCCCGCCCGGCGTCGGATTACGGCTGCCCACCACGGCAACTTGGGGCTCCGCGAGCAGGAGCGGGTCGCCGCGCACATAGAGCAGGATCGGAGGATCGGAGATCTCCTTGAGCAGCGGGGGATAGCGGAGGTCGTCCCAGGTGAGAATATGGGCGTGGGGCAGTCGCGACCAGGCGAGCGAGACGTCGATCCGGGCCCGGTCCGGGGACTTGAGTGCAGCGACAGTCTCGGCCTTGAGCCCCCAATTCTCGAGCGTGTCGGCGGGTGCATCGAGCACCTCCCGGGGGCCGCCGAAGCTTGCAAGCAAACGGCCGCAGGTCCTGGGGCCCAACCCCGACGCCTCCGCCAGGACGAGCCAGGCGTCCAAGGGCGCGGGTGAGGGCGCGGGCCTACGGTGCAATTGGGCTAGACGGGGACCCGATCGCGCCTGTGCCCGAGCTCGACATCAGGAAGGCGGCGGGGCGATCCGGTCATCGATGTGCATCGGCCGGACGGCATCCAGGATCAGTGCAAAGCTCACCCGCTCGAAGGTGCGGAACACCATGAGGATACCGGAGCGCTCGAATGGCTTGACGAAGGTGCTGCGCTCCCGGCGGACATCCACCGTGGGAGGAACCGGGCTGTTGGCGTCCGGGGCGTCGGCGCGCCAGCGACGGATGGTCCAATCGTCGCCGTACCAGAAGCTGGCATCGAGCGGGGTCTGCTCCCGCCAATTGTGGTTGAACATGCCTTGGCGAACCTGGTCCCGCTCTATGGTGCCCCCCTGATAGACCTCGAAGACATGGCCCCGCTCCAGCCGATCCCGGGTCCCGAGGTTGATGGTCACCACGTCGAGCTGGCCCACTTGGGTGACCCCGTTGAGCACAGAGAGGATCTGGCCGCGCAGGCCGGCGGGTGCCGGACGCGGATAGAAGTTCGCAAGCGGCTCTTCTTTCGCAGCGGGGATCACCCGATCTCCGATGGAAATCTCGCGCTCCGAGCGAACGACCTGAAGCTTGGCAGGGTCCCCGGTGCGCTCCAGGGCGGCATTTGCAACAAACACCGCCTCATAGCCGAGGATCTCGTTGCTCCTCGGGTCCCGTAGCGCCTCGCCCGGGCGAAGCACTTGGAAGGCGCGGTCGGCGGTGGAATCGATCCGGCGCACGTAGAAGGAGTCGCCAAGCCCGGCCACGATATGCTCGTCCGGAAAGCCGACGACATAGGGCGCGCGTTTGATGTCGTCGGAGTCGGCGACATAGGGCTGGGTGAGAAAGGGGGCGATGCTCGCGATCGGGATAGTCGGCACGGCCTCCTTGAGCGAGCTCGCCCGCACCCGCGGCGACAACCGGACCACCCGCATCCCGCCGCGATGGGAAACCGACTCTCCGCCCCCGCTATCCAAACCGATCCGGGGCGCACCGCCGGTCTTGGTTAAGCGCAACACGTCCCCGGGGTAGATGCGGTTCGGATTGGCCACGTCGGAGTTGGCATTCCAGACTTCTCGCCAGTTCCACGGGTCTTGAAGAAAACGGCCTGCAATACTCCACAAGGTATCCCCGGGTTGCACCACATAGGTGTCCGGCGCATCCGGCCGCAGCTCTGCCGCGGTGGCACTTTGGGGAAGAAACAACAGCGCGCCGCCCGCGAGTAGCCAGGCGAGCACGAAGCGATAGGCGGCGCGGAGGGCCGGAGCCGAAGACTTCGAGCAGTCGGGCAAGGCGCGCATAGGTCCTCCGGGCCGGTCGATTCGGGATTCACCCGGCCCCATATCGGGGTGTAGTATGGGCCGGATAGTAGCGCAGGGCCCGCCGATGCTGCCAGCGGCGGCGACCGAATCCCGGCGATGCGTCTCAGTTCCGCCCGCTCGCCGTGAGACCCGAGCCCGGACCGCGCAGCAGCTTTACCACTTTAACCCGACCCCGCCATGGCCAAGCTCGACATCCTCACATTTCCCGATCCGCGTCTGCGAATCCGGGCAGCCCCTGTAGCACGTGTGGACGCACAGGTTCAGCACATCGTTTCCGATATGCTGGAGACCATGTACGCCGCACCCGGCATCGGGCTCGCCGCGGTTCAGGTTAACATTCCAAAACGCATCGTGGTCATGGACGTCTCCGAGGATAAAGACAGGCCCCTGTGCCTGATCAATCCGGAGATCCTGGAACGTTCCGGGGAAGAGCAGATGGACGAGGGGTGTCTCTCCGTCCCCGGTTTCTACGAGCCGGTCACCCGCGCCGAGCGGGTCCGGGTGCGCGCACTGGACCGTAACGGCGAGCCCTTCGAGCTGGATGCAGACGGGCTCCTCGCGGTCTGTATCCAGCACGAGATCGACCACTTGGAGGGCAAGCTCTTCGTGGATCACATCTCTGCCCTCAAGCGCCTGCGTATTCGCCACAAGCTGGAAAAGGAACGGCGCCAAAGCGCGGCGCCGGCCGCCGGGAAACGGCAGGCCATCTGATGTCCGACGCGCGTCGCGGGGCCCGCACCCGCGCCCCCC
>JBGSOR010000389.1:0-23426 GCA_041738985.1 Chromatiaceae bacterium
TCCCTGATCGAGGCCGAGCTCTTCGGCCACGAGAAGGGCGCCTTCACGGGCGCGGACCGCCGCCGTGCGGGGGTCTTCGAGCGGGCGGGGGAGGGCATCCTGTTCCTGGACGAGATCGGCGATATGCCGCTCGCGCTGCAGCCGCGGCTCCTGCGGGTCCTGCAATCCCGCAGCCTGACCCGGGTCGGCGGCAGCGAGACCATCGGCGTCCCGGCGCGGGTGGTCTGCGCCACTCACCAGGACCTGAGTGCCCTGGTGCAGCAGGGCCGCTTCCGGGAGGATCTCTATTACCGGATCAAGGTCCTGGAGCTCAAGGTACCGCCTCTGCGGGAACGCCCGGAGGATGTGCTGTGGCTCGCGGAGCGCTTTCTCGCCGCTCACGCCCACCGCTTTCCGGACGAGCGTCGCACCCTGAATGCCGCTGATCGTGACCGGCTGCTCCGACACGCCTGGCCCGGCAATGTGCGGGAGCTCCATCATGCACTGGAGCGCGCCTGCATCATGGGGCAGGGGGAGACCCTCGCCCTGGAGCTAGGGCCGGACCCCCTGGCTGGGCTGGACCTCGCCGAGGGTCTCAAGGCCCATGCCCGGTCCGGCGAGCGGGCGGCCATCCTGTCCGTCCTCGCTGCCAACGGCTATGCCATGATCGCCACGGCGGCGGCCCTCGGGATCAGCCGCAAGACCCTGTGGCAGAAGATGAAGCGCTATGGTATCGCTCGACCGGAATGACCCCTGGCAGCCTGTCGGACGTTCACGCAACAGGGCGCAGGACGCGCCGGTCGCAAGGCGGCGCCCACTTCGCTGTGCCGGAGTCGATGACCCGCTTCCTCATGTCCAGCGGTGCGGGACGGCTGACGGATGCAACCCTGTCAGCTCGAACCGATCGGACTAGCGAGTCGCAACCACGCCCAAGGGCGAGACCCCGAACAGCCAGGCATGGACACCGAACAGGAAGACGAAGTAGAGCAGGACCCCGAGGGAGATGGCGATCAGGTCGTTCGACTTCCCGGGTGGTGCGCCCTGCACGGGCGGTGCGGTACGGAACAGGAGCGAGATGCGGTCGAGGGCGGCCCAGGCCAGGAAGGAGCCGAAGAGGACCAGGTCCGCCAGATTGCCGTTGGCGATCAGGTGGGCGATGGACCACAGGATGACCGCGAGGAGGGTGGGGTGGACGACGGCGCGCTGGATACGCCCGGGAAGATAGGTGGCGAAAAGGAGCGGGAAGACCGGGAGCATGATCAGAAGCCCAAGGTGCCGTGTCCACACCGGCGGGGCCCAGATCCCGGTGGGCGCGATCCGGGCCTCCCCATAGCCCCAGACAATGAGGGCGAACCCGATCAGTCCGGCGAGTCCGGCGATGCCCTTCCAGCCGTTTTCCCCCAGACGGCCGATGAGCGCACGGCGCAGGCCGGGGGCAAGAAACCCGAGCGAGTGCATGCCGAGGAAGAGCACGAGTCCGAGAATGAGGACGGTCATGGCGACGGTCTCCTGAAGGTGTGAGTCCGGACGGGTGTCGGTCCAGCGAATCGGGCGGGTCGTCGCGGTGGCGGTCCGGGCCCGGGCTTGGGACAATGCTACCGGAATCGGTCCGCTGTCGTCCCAGTGAGCGTTTTTCCCGACCCCAAAGACCCGCGACAGTCGCCTCGGAATGGCCCCTAGCCCCTAGCCACTCGCCACTCGCCACTGACTTGGACATCCTGATCGAAGCCCGTAACCTGGTTCGGACCTATCCCGGCGTGCGTGCCGTGGATGGGGTGAGCTTTGCCGTCGCCGCCGGACGCTGTTTCGGGCTCCTGGGCCCGAACGGGGCGGGCAAGACCACGACACTCGAGATGCTGGAGGGTATCCAAGCACCGGACGCGGGCCAGGTCCTCTTCCGGGGCCAGCCCCTGGATCGATCCTATCGGGAGGCGATCGGTATCCAGTTCCAGGCGACCGCACTCCAGGACTTCCAGACCGTCGCGGAGTCGTTGACCATGTTCGGTAGCCTGTATCGGCAGGGTACGCACCGCGACGAGCTGATACGGCTCTGCAACCTCCAGGAAATCTTGGACCGCGATACGCGCAAGCTCTCGGGCGGCCAGCGTCAGCGCCTACTGCTCGCCATTGCACTGGTGAACGACCCGGAGCTGGTCTTCCTGGACGAGCCCACCACGGGACTCGATCCCCAGGCGCGGCGAAACTTCTGGGGCCTGATCGAGACCGTGCGACGCCGCGGCACCACGGTGATCCTGACCACGCATTACATGGAGGAGGCGGAGCGCCTGTGCGACGAGATCGCCATCGTGGATCGCGGGCGGATCGTGGCCCAGGGACACCCCGGGACCCTGGTGCGGGAGCATTTCCCCGCCAGCGTGATCCGGCTTCCGGCCTCCGCCTGGCCCGCCGGAGAGTCCCTCCCCGCGGGGGCCGTGAGCCGCGACGGGGAGATCGAGCTCTTCGCGGACGAGGTGGCCCCGGCGCTCAAGCACCTGGAGCGGGTGGGGGCAGAGCTGCGGGACCTGCGAGTGGCCACGCCGAACCTGGAGGACCTCTTTATCAAGCTCACCGGCCATGCCTTGAGGTCCTGACCCATGTGGCGCCGAATACTGGCCGTGCTGGTCGCCCGTAACCGGGAGTTCTACCGGGATCGGGCGGGTCTGGGCTGGAACATCTTCATGCCGATCCTGATGTTGATCGGCTTCGCCTTTATCTTCAGCGGTGAGCCGGAGGATCAGCTCAAGATCGCGGTGGCGACCGCGGACGGGGCCATTCCGGCGGAGCGGAGCGGGCTGTTCGCACTGCGCTATGTGCGGTTCATCCCGCTGTCGGACCCCCAGACCGCCGTGGCCAAGGTGGAGCGCCACCAGATCGATCTATTGGTGGACCTGCGACGGGAACCGCTCACCTATTGGGTCAACACCGAATCCCCTCGGGGCTACCTGGCCGAACGCCTGTTGCTCGGGACGGAGGCGGGGGTAGGGCAGGGTGGTCGGTCCGATGGGGCGGAGGCCCCGGCGCGCAGGACCGTGACCGGCACGGCGGTGCGCTATGCGGACTGGGTGCTGCCCGGGGTGCTGGCCATGAACCTGATGTTTTCCAGCCTGTGGGGCGTGGGCTGGGTGATCGTGCGCTACCGCAAGAACGGCGTGCTGCGGCGGCTCAAGGCGACGCCCCTGAGCCCATTCGAGTTCCTGACCGCGCAGGTCCTGTCGCGCCTGCTGGTGGTCTTGATCTCCAACATCGCGGTGTATCTGGGTGCTGCCCTGCTCTTGGATTTCCCCATGCGAGGGTCCTACGCGGCCCTGGCCCTGGTCTACGGGACCGGTGCACTGTGTCTCATCAGTCTCGGACTCATCGTCTCGTCGCGCCTGCGGACGGAGGAGCTGGCGGACGGCATCCTGAACCTGATCTCCTGGCCCATGCTCCTTCTTTCGGGGGTCTGGTTTTCGATGGAGGGGACCAGCCCGGCAGCCCAGTGGCTCTCCCGGCTGTCGCCGCTGACCCACCTGGTCGATGCCGCCCGGCGAATCATGATCGACGGGGCTGGAATCTCCACCGTGCTGCCCGAGGTACTTCTGCTTGCGGCGCTCGCCCTGCTGTTCCTGACGCTCGCGGCCCGGTTGTTCAAATGGGAGTAGCGAGGGGTTCCGGCGGACCGAAGCCCCTCGCGTCGATATCAGAAGCCAAGACGATCGGCGTAGCCGAAACCGTCGGAGCGGCTTTTAGACGGGCGCAAGACCTCCAGCTTGACCCGAGTCACGCCCTTGTGGGTGAGTCCGATCTCTCGAGCGGCGGCGCGCGAGAGGTCGATCACTCGGCCCTTCGCGTAAGGGCCGCGATCGTTGATGCGTACCACCACGCTCTTGCCCGAGCGGGCGTCGGTGACGCGCACCTGGGTGCCCAGGGGGAGGGTCTTGTGCGCGGCGCTGAGGCTATTCTTGTTGTAACGCACCCCGCTCGCCGTCCGGCGGCCGTGGAAGCGGTCGTGGTAGTAGGAGGCCATGCCGGCTTGAGAGTCTATTGACTGTCCTGAATGGGTGCGGGCCTGTGCGTCGATTCCGGCCAGGAGCGAGAGTGCCACCAGCGCGGCGGATACCAGGTGTTTGTTCATGACTGCCAACCGTTTGTTTGGGCCAGCCTCTCCCCTCCTGCCCGGTATGCGGGGGTGGGAAGTAAGCCGGTCGTTTGCGGATGGCCGGATGTTAGGTGGAAACTCCTTATGGGGTAAACCCTATATTCGCGAAATCTAAAATATTTGACCAAAGGCTGCGGTTTGCCGACGTAAAGCGAAAGTCTTTTTATATCAGATTATTACTGTCACTCCTGCAAATGTGACGTGCTGCACGCTTGCGACCGTTCGTCGGTTAGCCAAGCAGGGCAGTTTCAAGAGAAAGTTAATAAAAACAGTGCCATATCTGCAAATAGCGTGGCTATCGGGAGCGCCCCTTCTCCAGCTCTGCGGCTCGCCGACGCATCGCCAACACACAATTCTGGCATTAACCCTTCATTTAACAGTCGGTTGCTGATTCTCTTCGGCGAACTGGTCGCAGCGCATCTCGGACATGGGCCCGACGATGGAGGCCGGAAGATCGGGTCGGGCGCTGACCAGAGAGACTAGCACCGAGGCGAGGTAAGGGATGGCCTGCACCAGAAGTACCCAGGTCCAGACCTGCACGTCGAGCATGTAGGCGTCCTCGCGCAGCATCACCAGCCCCGCGGCGAGCAGGAAGGCGAGGGCGAGCAGTGCCTCCTCCCGGGCGTCCAGCAGGGCGCGGATTAGGGCCGGCGCCTGGGCGAGCTTGGGTGTCCGGAAGAACCCCAGATTGCCGGTGAACATACCCGCGTACATGGCCCGCGCGATGGTATGGGAGAGCGCGAGCCCGGCCAGCCCCGCGGCCAGGCTCTGGCGCCAGGTGGCGGTGACCCGCCGGCGGTAGAGGAAGAAGCTCTTAGAGATCTTGAAGAGGAAGAGCACCAGCGGGACCAGAGCAACGGACACATAGGGCGGGGTGAAGTCGTGTGGCAGGCTGACCATTCCCACAGTCCAGAACAGCGCCGCGAAGTTGAACAGCAGGTTGAACCCGTCGGCGAACCAGGGCAGCCAGCCAGCAACGAAGTGGTAGCGCTGGCCGGCAGACAGCTCGGTCTTGCGCAGCCCCAAGAGCTCCGGACGATGGGCCTTGAGGATCCGTACGGCCCCATAGGCCCAGCGATAGCGTTGCTTCTTGAAGTCCGCGAAGGTGTCGGGCATGAGCCCGCGCCCGTAGGTGCAGGGGATGTAGAGTGCCTTGTAGCCGCGCTCGAAGATCTTAAGCCCCAGCTCCGCGTCCTCGGTGATGCACCACTCGGCCCAGCCGCCGACGCCCTCCAGAAGGTCGCGCCGGATCATGGTCATGGTACCGTGCTGGATGATGGCGTTGCGCTCGTTGCGCGTGACCATCCCCAGGTGGAAGAAGCCCCGGTACTCGGCGAGGCACATGGCCTTGAAGGCGTTCTGGTGTCCGTCGCGGTAGTCCTGTGGCGCCTGGACGATGCCGATCTCCGGGTCGGCGAAGGGAGGAACCAGGTCGCGCAGCCAGCGCCGGTGGACCACATAGTCCGCATCGATCACGGCCACCACCTGGGCGCGTGGGTCGGTCTCCCGTAGCGCGTAATTGAGTGCCCCCGCCTTGTATCCCGCCAGCGGGGAGACGTGGAAGAAGCGAAAGCGCTCCCCGAGCCCTGCGCAATGGTCGCGCACCGGTTCCCAGACCGCTGGGTCCTTGGTGTTGTTATCGATGACGAGGACCTCGAAGCTCGGGTAGTCGAGGTCGGCCAACGCATTTAGGGTCTCGATCAGAAGCTCGGGGGGCTCGTTATAGGCCGGGACATGGACCGAGACGAAGGCGCGCTCCTTGTCCTCGACCGCGCGCAGGGGAAAGGGCCGGCGCCACTGTCGCAGCCACAGGGACTCGGCCCATTCGTGGGCCTCCGCCACCAGGAGCACGATGACACCGAGTCCGCCGATCAGGAGCATGATGCCCACCAGCGCCGTCGGCCAGGTCATGTATTGGCGTGTATAGTCGTAGACGACCCAAACGGCCGCAGTCGAGATGCCGTAGGTTACGAGCGCCAGGAACCCCCGCCCCCGGGACATCATGGTCGGGCTGTCCCGGTATAAGAAGACCAGCAGCAGCACGGCCATCACCACCGAGAGTCCAGCCAGCTCCCGCCAATAGGGGATGCGCACCACCGGCTGGGTGAAGGCGAACTTGGGCTCCCGCTCGGCGTTGTAGACGCCCCAATAGCTCCCGATGGCTCCCTCGACCTTGGCCTTCCAGGGCTGGTCGAATGCCTCCATCACATAATAGGTGTAATCCTCGGCCTCGGCCTGGGCCAGAAAGCGCCGCAAGAAGCGCGTTTGATTCGCCACGGACGCCTCGGCGCCGCCGTTGCGGCGGCCGTTGCTGGGCCAGCCCACCTCCCCGATGATGACCTTTTTGTCCGGGAAGGCGGCCTGAACCTCCTTGTAACGATTCATCACGTAGTCGACCGCCTGGTCCGCCGACACTTTCTCCCAGTAGGGCAGAAGGTGAACGGTAATGAAGTCCACATGCTCCGCGAGCTTGGGGTACTTCAGCCAGATGTGCCAGGGCTCGGCGGTGCTGACCGGCAGGTAGGTCTGCTTGCGCACCCGGTCCAGGTAGTCCATCAGCTCTTTGGGCTTCAGGTCGTTGCGCAGGATGGACTCGTTGCCCACGATCACGCGCACGATGTTGCGGTGACCTTCGCGCAGAATGCCGAGCAGACGGTCGACCTCCTCGTCGTTGGCTTTGGGCTCTTGGCCCAGCCAGGCACCGATCGTCACGTTGAGGCCATGGGCCTCGGCCAGCCGCGGCACCTCTGCCAGGGTGTCGCGGACCTCGTAGGTGCGCACCGCGTGGGCGTCCCCCGCAAGCAGGGCCAGGTCCGCGTCGATGTCCAGGACCGAGGGGTAGTTGCCAACGGTCGGGTCGTCGTAGGCGCGCATGGGGGCGAAGGAAAAGCCCTGGATGCGGGCCGGCCATGGCGGCTCGTCCGAGGGCTGGTTGAGCAGCCACCAGGCGGCGACGGTGAGGATGGCAATGAAGAGCGGAATCAGGACGCTGGCGCGTCGTCTCATGGCGTGTCTCCGGCCGGCGCGTCTTGTGGCGGCGGGGAGTCCGTCCTAACGGCTCCCGGGACGGGGTCGGTGGTTGCTGCAGGCTCCGCGGCTTGCGCCCCCGGCAGCGGCTCGGCCTGCAGCCACTGCCAGGTCCCGTCGAAGGGGACCAGGCGGTGCTCCCGACCGAGGAAGGTCAGCAGCTCCAGCGACGGGGTCAGGACAACGGGCGCGTCGAACCCGGACCCCGGCGGCGGTGTCGCGTTGCCCCAGCGCTCGCCCCAGAGGCGCACCCGGTCGTCCAGCTGGTAAGCGAGCGAGATCAGCTCCCCGATGGCTACGCCTGAGCCGCTGGCCAGCACCAGGGGATGCGCCCGGGCATTGAGCTCGCGGGCGAGCTTCCAGTTCTCGGCGCTGTATTTCTTGTTCCACCAGGTGTCTGCGCGCTCGATGGCGGCGAGCGACAGGGCGCCGAACGCCAAGAGGACGGCGAGGGCGCCAGCGGCCAGCCGGCGGGCCGCCAGGCTCGGGGACGCGAGCGCGTCGCCGATCACCCAAGCGACCATCAGCTGAATGGCCAACATGGAGGGGAGGGCGTAGCGGACGTGCATGGATCGGCTACCGCCGAAGAGCAGATCCGGCACCAGGATCGCCGCGGTGTAGACGGCGGCGATCGCGAGGAGGAGCCAAGCCGCGGGCCGGGGAGCACGGCGCAGGAAACGGACGAGCGCCCAGGCGAGCGGGATCAAGAGTAGGGTTTGTAAGCCGAGTCCGGGCTGGTTGAGGTCGAGGAAGAGCCGAGGCAGGTGAATGGCCCACTCGATGGCCATTCGGACCCCGCTGATGGGCCGCGCCAGCCAGGTCGTGTAATAGGTCGCCCGCTCGTGGTGGATCGTAAGCACCAGCAGCCAGGGCAAGAAGACCGCCAGCGCACCGCCCGCTGCGAGCGTCCAGCTCCGCGCCGGACCCGCCAGAGTCCGGCCGCGGCAGGCGAGCAGGCCGTACGCAGCATGGATCGGCAGCAGCAGGGCGAACAGGACGTGGGACCAGAGCCCGATGGCGCATAGGGACCCGTAGAGCCACCAATCCCGCGTTTGTCTCCGGCGCAGGGCGCGCACGAGGGCAGCGGTGGCCACGACCGCGGTCAGGGTCCAGAGGGCGTACTGGCGCGCCTCCTGGGCATAGACAAAGTGGGTCGGCGAGCAGGCGGCGAGCAGCGCCGCGACCCAGGGGGCGGGACCCCGGCCGAACAGCTCGCGCATCAGCCAGTAGACGGCAGGGGCGAGTAGGACGCCGAAGATCGCCGAGACGCCGCGGGCCGCGGTCACTGCATCGACCGGCAGCAGGCTCGCGACCTTCGCCAGTACATAGTAGAGCGGCGCGTGCTCCGGGTGCTCCATGAAGGCCCGGAGCGCGTCCCACCAGCCATAACGCGGGTCTGGCCCCTGGAAGTGTAGGAGAAAGGCAGGATCGAACAGCCGGTGGCTGAAGATCGCCCCCTCGACCTCCGGCTGGGGAAACCCGAAGACGCGCAATAGGGTAAACACCTCGTCGTGCCAGACCACCAGGCGATCCAGATCCCAGAGGCGTAGCAGGCTTGCGGCGATGATCGCGGCGACGACGAGGATGGCACCCAGGACCATCGGCAGGCTCCTGCTACCGGACCCGGAGAATCCCGCCCGGGCGTCGCTAGGGGCTGGTTTTAGGTCTGGGCTCAGAGATTCGAGCGCGGGCGCGGGCACGGAGATCCTTGCGGTCGGGAAGCTGACGAAGCGGGGGGGCGGCGATTGCCCCCTGGGGCACGCCGACTCACGTCGGATGATAGCCCGAACGCGATCCTGAAAGCGACGAATGGCCCGACTGAGTCGCGCCCCTTCCGGTCTTACACGACACCGGCGCGCAACAGATCGTGCATATTGAGTGCGCCTATTGGGAATCCGTCGTCGTCGACCACGATGAATCCGTTGATGCGCGCCTCCTCCATCTGCTTGACCGCCGTGGCAGCCAGCTCGCTGCCGCGGATGGTCCTTGGCGCGCGTGTCATCACCTCGGCGATACAGCCGGTATGGAGGTCCGCGCCAGCCGCCACGGCGCGGCGCAAGTCCCCGTCGGTAAAGATTCCGGCCAAACGCCCATCTGGCCCTGCCACGGCGGTCATGCCTAGCCCCTTCGCGCTCATTTCCAGCAAGGCGGCCAGCAGGCCGCTGTCCTCCGGCACCACTGGCAGGGCGGGTCCGCTGTGCATCAGGTCGCAGACGCGGACCAGGAGGCGGCGCCCGAGCTTGCCCCCGGGATGGGAGCGCGCGAAGTCCTCGGTGCCGAACCCACGGGCTGTAAGGAGGGCGATCGCCAAGGCGTCGCCCAGGGCGAGCGCGGCCGTGGTGCTGGCGGTGGGGGCCAGACCCAGGGGACACGCCTCTTTTTCGACGCTGGCGTCCAGGTGGATGTCCGCGTAGCGAGCAAGCGTGGAGTCGGGGTTTCCGGTCATGGCGATCAGCCGTGCGCCCTGGCGCTTCAGGAGCGGCACGATGGACACCAGCTCCGCACTCTCGCCCGAGTACGAGATGGCGACCACCACGTCGTCCGCCGTCACCATACCGAGATCGCCATGGCTTGCCTCGGCCGGATGCACGAAGAAGGCGGGGGTGCCCGTGCTCGCCATCGTCGAGGCGACCTTGCGGGCCACGTGTCCCGACTTGCCGATGCCGCTGACCACAACGCGCCCGCGGCACTCCAGGACGAGCCGGACACTGCGGACGAACGCATCGCCCAGTCCGAGCGACAGGCGGACGACCGCTTCCGACTCGACTTGAAGCACCTCGCGCGCGAGGCGAAGAAGCTCGGTGTCCGGGACCGGGGGTGGGACTGATTCAGGCTGGCGCGGCGTCATCGCTGGTCCTTAAGTTTCCCGCGACCGAGCCACGACCCCAGCGAGGCCCAAGCGGCGAGTGCTGCTTCCATCCAGGCTCGGGCTTTTACTCGAAGGCGCGGCCCGACGCTGCATGTGCCGATTGCGCGGGCCAGACCTGGGTGTCTCTCGCGGCCTCAATAGCCGCCCTTACGGAGCACGGCCGGAAGCCCCGCAATCTTAGTGCCCTGCTTCGTGGGGGCAAGGGGAAACAGGGTGTAGAGATCCTTGCTGGTGGGCTTGTTGCCCCACTTCTTGCCCATGTCTTTGAGCACAACCCGTTCCATCGGTTGGTTCTGGCCGTTATTGACGTACTCGTCTCGAAGATAGTTGATCACATCCCAGTGTTTGTCGGTCAGCTCGATCCCTTCGATCTCCGCAAGCCTGCGGGCCACGTCCTCGTTCCAATCCACATGGTTGACCAAGTAGCCTTGCTCGGTCGTTTCGATGCTGACGCCATTGACTTCGATGGACATTATGGTTGCTCCTCGCCGTTCGTGTATCCGGATCGCTGGTGCCTGCCGGAGCCGCACCGTTCAATTAGAGATCGCGAATTTTATGATGCGGCGATGCGACTGTCACGATTGGCGTCAGCCGGTTCGGGTCGAGCCGCCGGCGTAAGGCCCGTTCCCGCTTGGGACTTGGATATTCGCTCGCGGCGGCGCCATCAGTGCGCACCGGAGGGCTCCGGTGGCAAGGGCAGGATACTGAGCCGGTCCCCGCTCTCCGGTCCGACGGTCGGGGCCGGTTTGGAGATCTCGGCCCAGAGGCCATGGATCCCATCGCGGCGCTGGGGATCGGAGAGTGCATAGGCCCCAGCGGCCAGGACCAAGACGACAAGTATCGGCACCCAGTGGACGCGGCGTCGACGCCGCTCCCCGAAGATGTCGCGATTGCCCCAGCGCCTGTCGGCCCGCCCAAATTCGTTCCTGCGCCTGCGCATAGCTCCCCTCCGAGGGTCTCGAATCACAAGGGTCCGGTTTCCCTTGCCCGGGTCCGATCAATGGTAATCAGGGCAGGACGTGGGGCCAAGTGTCTGGGGTCGGCCAGGACACCGCGGGCTCGCTGGATTGGGCGGCGGGTAGCACAATGGGGGAACCGCGCGACCATCGGATCCATGCGATGCTCCTGATCCACCACAGCAACCGGCTGGAGATCCTGCTCGATCGGCTCATCCGGACTCTGGACCGGCCCCTGTCCGATCCCTTCGCCCCGGAGCGCATCGTGGTGCAGAACCAAGGCATGGCCCGCTGGCTGGCCCAGGGCCTCGCGGAGCGGACCGGGATTGCGGCCAATCTGGAGTTTCCGTTGCCGGCTCGCTTCCTCTGGGACCTGCTGGGGTGCTGGATCGAGGATCTGCCGGCCGAGTCGGACTGGGATCGAGGGCGCCTCCGGTGGCGGATCTACGCCCTGATTTCCGACTGTTCGGACGATCCCCTTTTTGTCGAGCCGGCCCGGTATCTGAAGGGCGACGACGGGGATGGGGGCGCCGCCCCGGGGTCTGCGGACATCAGGATCTATCAGCTCGCCTGCCGGGTCGCCGACCTGTTCGATCAGTACCTGGTCTATCGGCCGGATCTGGTGCTTGGCTGGGAGCAGGGTTCGGGGTCGGAGGAGGGCCGAAGCGGCGGGCCGGACCTTGGCCCGTCCGCCCGTTGGCAGGCGGCCCTCTGGCGGCGGTTGGCCACAGAGATTCGCAGTCCCCACCGGGCGGCGCTGTTCCAGCGTCTGGAAGCGGCCCTGGCGGAGGGCCAGGCCCCTCTCAAGCCGCTGCCGGAGCGGGTGCTGCTGTTTGGGCTCTCGGCGCTCCCTCCAGTCGATTGCCGGGTGCTGGCGGCGCTCGCGGAGCGGATTCCGGTCGAGCTCTTCGTGCTGAACCCGAGCCGGGAGTATTGGGCGGACCTGGCGGACGAGGGGCGCCAGGCGCGCACGCGCGCCCGGGATCTGCTGGCGGGGGTGCCGGACACATCAGGGCTCCTGGATCTGGGCAATCCGTTGCTCGCGTCCTGGGGTCACGGGGGCATGACCTTCCAGGACCAGCTCGTCGAGATGGGCGGGGACTCCCGGGACGACGACTTCCGGGACCCGGACCCCACCACGCTGCTCGGCCTGATCCAGGGGGATCTGCTGGACCTCAGGGACAGGCGCACCCAGGACCCGACGCGCCGCACCCCGCTCGATCCGGCGGACCGCTCCGTCGAGGTCCACGCCTGTCACGGACCCCTGCGGGAGGTCCAGATCCTTCACGACCGTCTGCTCCAGTGCTTCGAGGTCCTACCGGGCTTGCGGCCCCGTGACATCGTCGTCATGGCCCCGGAGATCGACCTCTATGCCCCGCACATCGAGGCGGTCTTCGGCGGAGCCGGGGCAGGGGAGGGGGGCAGCCGACGCATCCCATGGTCCGTCGCCGACCGCCGCCTGGGCGCGGAGGATCCCCTGCTCGCCGCCCTGGCCGGCCTGCTGCGGCTGCCGGGCTCGCGGCTGGGAGCGGCGGAGGTCCTGGACTGGCTTGCGGTTCCGGCCATTGCGCGACGCTTCGCCCCCAAAGGTGGTCTGGACACCGAGGCGCTCGCCCGGATCCGCGTCTGGGTCTCCGAGAGCGGGGTGCGCTGGGGGCTGGACGCGGCCATGCGCCGGGGACTGGACCTGCCGGGCGAGGATGCCAACACCTGGGCCTTCGGGCTACGTCGGCTCTTCCTGGGCTATGCCCTGCCGCCCGGAGACGCACTCTATCGGGGTGTGCTGCCCTACCCGGACCTGGAAGGCCCGGAGGCCGAGGTACTGGGCGGTCTCCAGCAATTCATCGATGCCCTCGGGTGCTGGCGACGGTCCTTGACCCATCCGCGTCCGTTTGCCGACTGGGCGGCGACCGTCAATCGGCTGATCGCCGACCTGCTGGCCCCGGACGAGGACGAGGAGGACCTGCTGCATCCACTGCGTGAGCTCCTGGACCGGCTGAGCGCGGACGCCGCCGCTGCTGGGTTCGAGGCCCCCCTGGGTCTGGAGATCCTGGATGCGGAGATTGCCGCCTGCCTGGACTCTGCCGCCCCCGCCCAGCGTTTCCTAACGGGCCGGGTCACCTTCTGCAACATGGTCCCCATGCGCAGCATCCCGGCCCGGGTCCTCTGCCTGCTTGGAATGAACGGGGCGGACTTCCCCCGGGATCGGCGGCCCCTGGGGTTCGATCTGATGGCCGCCGCACCGCGCCAGGGGGACCGGTCCCGGCGGGATGACGACCGTCATCTCTTCTTAGAGGCGCTCCTGTCCGCTCGGGAGCGTCTGCACATATCCTTTGTCGGCCAGGACCAGAGGGACAACGCGGACAAGGTCCCGTCGGTAATGGTCGCGGAGCTCCTGGACTATATCCAGGGTAGCTTTCGCTTCGCCGACGGGGCGGACCCGGTTGATCGTCTCGTGGTCAGGCATCCCCTCCAGCCGTTCTCCCGGCGCTACTTCGACCGCTCCGATCCGCGGCTCGCAAGCTACCGGGAGGACTGGTGCCGGGCCGCACGGGCTGGCCGGGTAGACCGCTCCGACCGCTTCGTCCCGGAGCTCCTGGGAGACCCGGAGCTGGTTACTGGGGCGGAGTCGAGCGGGGAGACCCTGGAGCTCGCCGACCTGATTCGCTTCCTGCGCCTGCCCGCGAGCTGGTTCCTGACCCGCACTCTGGGAATCGCGCGCCCCGATCTCGCCGATAGCCTGGAAGACGTGGAGCCCTTCGTGCTGGACTCGCTCGCCGGCTGGGGTCTGCGTCAGCGGATCTTCCGCTTGACCGAGGCGGGACGGGAGGACGCGGAGACCCGGGCCCTCCTGCACGCCTCCGGTCTGCTTCCCCACGGGGCGACGGCGGATCTGGTCCTTCACTCCGAGCTCGAGCGAGTGGCCGCCTTTCGGGCCGGACTCGCCGCCTATTTGCAGGACCCCAGCCCGGCCCTGGAGGTGGACCTGTCCCTGGAGCTCGACCCCGAATCCGGCGTTCGGACCAACGGGGGGCGGGTTCGTCTGGTGGGTTGGGTCGACGGGCTCACGGCCGGCGGGCTGGTCGCCTATCGGCTTGGCGGGCGCAAGGCCCCGGACCTGCTGGCGCTCTGGGTACGGCACCTGGCGCTCAACCGGCTGGCGCCCCAGTGTATCGCGCCGCGCAGCCGACTGGTTTACGAGCGCAAGAACCCGCGTAATGGCGCGGTTGAGCTGGAGAGCCTCGAGCTGATGCCGGTCCCCGACGCGTTGGACCGGCTGCAGGACCTGGCCGGGCTCTTTTACAGCGGTCGCCGGGAGCCCCTGCCCCTGTTTCCGGAAACCTCTCTGGCCTTTGCGGACAAGGGCTGGGATCGCCCCGCGCAGGCCGCCTGGGAGGGCGGGTTCAGCGGCCCGCCGGGAGAGTGCGCCGATTGGGCGGTCCGCACCGCCTTCCGCGGCCGGGAGCCCTTAAGCCCGGACTTCGAGTCCCTGGCGCACCGGGTCTGCGGACCCCTGCTCGCGGCCATCCGTCCCGGCGACCAAGAGCATGGACCCGATTAACGGACGATCCGGATTCGATGGGGTGGCATTGGGCAACGTGCCGGGAAGGACTGCATTGCGATCGCCATGTCGCGGCGCCGGCCGCTTCCGTCCATTCTTCGTGTCGAATCCTGTGTCAGGATTGTGGCTTTCCAACCGACGAGACGGCAACAAGCCATGAATCCGAACCCTTCTGTGCAACGCTACGACCTGATCTCCCAGCTCTTCCACTGGACCGTGGTAGCACTGATTATCGGGCTCTTGGTGACCAATACCCTGCGCGGCGACGCCCCCAAGGACTCTGATCTGCGCACCTTCTTCTTCAATCTGCATAACTCGCTCGGCATGCTGATCTTCGTGGTCGTGATCGCGCGGCTCGGCTGGTCTCGCCTGGTCGCCAAGCCGGCCCCGGTGGACGGACCCCGCTGGAGCCAGATCGCGTCCGAAGTCACGCACGTCGTGCTCAACCTCGCCACCCTGCTGATCCCGATCGGCGGGTACCTGCGCCTCGCCTCCAAGGACCGGGTCGCGGATTTCTTCGGCCTCTTCCAGATCCCTTCGCTGACCGGGAACGTCCCGGCGCTGAGCGAGGTCATGCACATCTTCCACGGCGAGCCCATGGAGGTCTTCGTCTACGTCGTGGTCGGTCTGCATGTCGCCGCTGCCCTCTGGCATCAATATGTGCGCCGCGACCATACGCTGGAGCGCATGCTTCCATGGGGGCGCCGCCGGTCCGCATGAGGCCCCCGGGAGACTCACCCTGGCGCCAGCCGCTTGGCGGCGCTAAGCTCGCCGCACACGAACATCGGCAAACAGCCTCGGAATTCCCGCGTGACCCGAAGAGTCCTGCTTTGGCTCGTCGCCGCCTTGATCCTGTCGGCGGCCTCTGCGGCCGGCTATTTCGTCTGGATCGCCAAAGGGGCAGAGCCGATCTATGAGGGTCGGGTCGCCCTGGCGGGCTTGGCCGCGCCGGTGCGCGTGCGCTTTGGGCCTCATGCGGTCCCGACCATCGAGGCGGAGACCCTGGAGGACCTCGTCTTTGCCCAAGGCTATGTGACCGCCACGGAGCGGATGTGGCAGATGGACTTGATGCGCCGTCTGGCGGGGGGGCGGCTCGCAGAGGTATTCGGGGAGGACGCCTTGCCCACGGATCGATTCCTGCGCACGGTCGGGCTAGCCGAGGCGGCCCGCCGGGCATTCGCCGACCTGGAGCCCGGGTATCAGGACCTGCTCCGTTCCTATGCGGCCGGGGTGAACGCCTATCGCGATCGGGCCGCCGGCCGCCTGCCGTTGGAATATCGGATTGCCGGCTTCGCACCCGATCTCTGGCGGCCGGAGGACAGCCTGGCGATCGGCGAGTACATGGCCTGGATGCTGTCCCTGAACGTTCGGGAGGAGCTGGTCTTTCTGCGCCTGGCCAGGCGTCTGGGCAACCGCCGCGCCGCAGAGCTGTTCATGACGGACGAGGGCATTCCGGCACCGGCTGTGTCCCCTGACCTGCCCGATCTGATGGAGATGCCGGACCGAGTCGGCCTGACGGCCGATCCCGCCGCCTTCGATGCCCTGCTCGCCATGCCCGCCCGCTGGGGACTGCCCTCCCCGGGACCCGCAAGCAATGCCTGGGCCGTCACCGGCGCGCGCACTGCGGATGGCGCTGCGTTGCTCGCCAACGACCCACACCTGGGAGCCGGCGCGCCTCCGCTCTGGTACGAGCTGGAGCTAAGCGCCCCAGGCCTGCACGCCGCTGGCGTCGCCCTCTCCGGTATCCCCTTGATCCTGATCGGCCACAACCAGGACTTGGGCTGGGGCTTCACGACCGCCATGGCCGATACCCAGGATCTGTTTCTGGAGCGCCCGACCCCGGACGGCCGGGCCGTGGAGCGTGCGGATGGGGTGCCCGAGCCGATCGCCACGCGGATCGAGCGGATCCTAATAAAGGGTCGGGACCGGCCCTTCGAGCTGGCCGTCCGCAGCACCCGTAATGGCGTCATCGTCAACGAAATTATCGGCCGGGAGGGCGAGTCCCCGATGGCGCTGCCGCGGGTGGTGACCCCCTATCTGCTGGCCCTGCGCACCAACCTGGAGGTGCCGGACCGGGCCTTTGCGGGCGTCTATGGCCTGAACGTCGCCCGGAGCCTGGAGGAAGCACGGCGCGCCTCGCTCGATCTCCGCCACGCCTCCCAGAACGCCATGCTTGCCCATCGCGACGGCGGCATCGCCTGGCAGGTGACGGGTCTCTTGCCCCGGCGCGGGCGGGGCCTGGGATTCTTCCCCTCGCCGGGCTGGGTCGCGGGTTACGGGTGGACCGGCTATGTGCCGCAGTCCGATAACCCCGGGTTGACCGATCCGCCGGGGGAGGCACTGGTGACCGCCAACGATCGCACCATCCCGACCGATCATCCGGTCAACGTCGGGCAGGTCTGGATGGCCCCCTACCGGGCGCAGCGTATCGTCGAGCTGCTCGACGGGGCCCAGGCTCTGACCCCGCAGGACATGGCGCGGATGCAGATGGACCGGGTCTGCCTGCTCGCCGGCCATTACCAGCAGGCCCTGCGCCGCGTCGAGCCCGAGCTGCGCGCACTCGACCCCGAGGCCTGGCGTATTGCGGAGATCCTGCTCGACTGGGACCGCGTCATGGATGGCGGCAGCCGCGCCGCGGCCCTGTCGATCCTTTTGCAACCGGCCCTCTACCAGGCGCTCTACGGCGACGAGCTGGGGGACGACCTGCCGGCCCTGATGACCCTGCATATGTCCGCCTATACCAGCCTGGAGGAGACGGTACGCACCGGTCGCTCCAGCTTCTGGGACGACATCGGGACTCCCGGGATCGAAGGCCCGTCCGAGGTCTGGGCGCGCGCCCTGCAGGCAGCCTGGGGCCAGCTCGAGTCGCATGGCAAGGATCCCGGGGACCAGCAGCTTGCGCGCATCCGTCCCCTGACTTTCCCGCATGCACTCGGCCGGGTCCCGGTCCTGGGGCGCCTGTTCGACATCGGTCCGATCGGCGTGGGCGGCGGCGATTACACGGTCAATGTCATGAAGGCCTCGCCAAACGATCCGCTGGGACCCGCGGTGGTACCTTCGATGCGGGTCGTCTTCACGCCCGCCGACTGGAGCGGGACCCGCGGCCTCCTGCCGTTGGGCCAATCGGGCCACCTGCTCTCGCCGTACCGCGCGGATCAGCTTGCCGATTGGCTGTCAGGAGACAATCACCCCTGGCCTTGGGACGGACCGGCATCGGGTCGGCAGATCGGGACCCTGACCCTGCAGCCCGAGCCTTGACCGGCCGATCGAGCCGCCCTGTGCCGCCCTTGGTCTGCGGACGGGCATGCATGGTCAGATAAAGATCCCGTTAGCTCAGCGACTCACGCAGATGACGCAGGATGCGCCCCTCCAGCCAATAGACTGGCCTCCAGGGGCGATTGCCGGCCACGAACCCCACATGCCCACCCTTGCGGCTCAGCTCCAGGGTGACCCCCGGTCCCAGCTCGTGCTCGAAGGGGACGGTCGAAGGAAACATGAAGGGATCGTCCAGCGCGTGGAGGATTAGGGTGGGGGTGCGGATCCTGGGCAGAAACTGTCGGCAGCTCGCCTGGTTGTAGTAGTCGAAGACCCCGTCGAACCCGCAGAGTGGCGCCGTGACCTCCTCGTCGAAGCGATTGAAGTCATGGATGCGGTCGATATCGATGGCGAGGGGGCAGGGGCGGCTCGCGAACTTGTGGCGGAATCCGCGCTTGAGCTTACCGATCAGATAGCTCCGGTAGATGCGAGAGGCGCCCAAGTCCAACCTGAGCATGGCGTCGCGCAGGACGAAGGGGACAGACACTGCAATGGCGGTTCGCAACAGGGGCGGCCCCTTGTTGGCATCGGTGCCGTCGCCTCGCTCGCCCAGATACTTGAGGAGTAGGTTAGCCCCAAGGGAAAACCCGATCGCGGCGACCGGGGGGCCTTCCGGGTCCGCGGCCAAGTGGACCAGGACTTCGTGCAGATCCGCGCTCGCGCCCGAGTGATAGGCCCGGTCGAGCCTGTTGGGCTCCCCGGAGCAGCCCCGCAGGTGCATGAAAATCGGGGCGTATCCCACCCACGCCAGGAGCTCCAGCAGCGTGCCCGTGTAATGGGAGTCGAGACTTCCCTCAAGCCCGTGAATCACCAGGACCCGTTGTCCGGGTCCCCGAACGAGTCCCAGGTCGATGAAGTCCCCGTCCGCCAGCTCCACCCGGCGGCGGGCGAGCTTGAGACTCGGGCGCCGCCGGGCAAGGTCCGGCCAGAGGGTCTGGAGGTGTGGGCCGGGCAGCCACCAGGCCGGCCGAAAACGGCTTGCGACGATGCGTCCCATGGTTCGATGCCCTATTGTTAACTCCGGAAGCGGATCACCCTTCCGGGGTTCATGCCTGCTGGCGCCCGTAGAGTGTCGCATAGAGTCCGTCGCGCTCGATCAACTCTTCATGCCGGCCCTGCTCGGCGACCTGACCGTCCTCCAGCACATAGACGCGGTCCGCCTGCCGCACGGCTGTCAGACGGTGGGCGATGATGATGGTGGTGCGGCCCTTGAGGAATCCCGTCAGGGCGGCGTGGAGCCGACCCTCGGTCTCCCCGTCCAGGGCGGAGGTGGCCTCGTCCAGAATGACCACTAGGGGGTCCGTGAGTACCATGCGGGCGACGGCAAGTCGCTGGCGCTGGCCGCCGGAGAGCCGAACCCCGTTGCGGCCCACCAGGGTCTCGAGTCCGCGCTCCAGGTCATCCACCACGTCGCGCAGCTGGGCGACTTCCAGTGCTCGCCACAGATCCGCGTCCGCCAGGTCGCGGCCCAGGGTCAGATTCATGCGTACGCTGTCGTTGAAGAGCGCCGGCTGCTGAAGGACCGTGGCCACATGGTCGCGCACTACATCCATGCCGATCTGCTGCACCGGGACCCCGTCGAAGCGCACCTCCCCTGCGGTCGGCGGATAGAGCCCCAGGATGACCTGGACCAGGGTGGTCTTGCCCCCGCCGCTCGCACCCACGAATGCGACCTTCTCCCCGGCGGCAATGGCGAGCGAGATCCCGTTGAGTACCTGGGGACCATTGCCGTAAGCGAAGTGGATGTCCCTAAGCTCCACGGCCACCGTAGATTTTCCCGCGAACGGATTGGCGAGGTGCGGGTACTCGGGCTCCAGGTCCATGGTCAGGAGCCGGTTGATCCGCTCCAGGGCCGCTTCCGCACTGTGATAGGCGTACTGGATGCCGAGCACCTCCTGGACCGGTCCCATCATGAACCAGAGATAGGCAAAGACCGCCAGCATCTCGCCGATGCTGAGCCCGGAGGAGAGCACCAGGACCATGGCCAAGGCCCGGAAGATGTCGAACCCGAGCATCAGGATGTTGAAAGAAATCCGGTTGCCCAGGTCGCTCTTCCAGGCGAAGGCGGCGGCGAAATTCCGGATGTCCCGCGCGTGCCCGATGGCCCGGGAGATGTAAAAGCGCTCGCGGTTACCGGCGCGGATCTGCTGGATGGCGTCCAGCGTCTCCGCAAGCGATTCCTGAAATGCCTGGTAGGCAGTGATCTCGCGTTTTTTCAAGGCGGAGACACGGCGCCCGAAGACGGTGGTCGCATAGATCACGACTGGATTCAGAAGCACGATAAAGAGTCCGAGCTTCCAGTTCATCCAAAGCAGCACCAAGGCGGTGCCCAGGATGCTCAAAATCGCCACCAGGAACCGGCTGGTGGCTCCACCGACGAAGTGGTCCACGGTGTCGAGGTCGGTCACCAAGTGGGATGCGACGGCACCGCTGCCCAGGGTCTCGTACTCGGCCATCGAGACCCGTTGAAGGCGCGCGAGCAGGTCGCGGCGCATGCGGTAGATGACGTCCTTGGAGACACAGGTGAACTGGCGGGTCTGCCACACTCCCAGCCCCATGCCGATCAGGCGCAGGACCAGGGTGAAGACCAAGATCGCGACGATGTAGTAGATCGGCCCCTGCCAGGCGTCCGGGGTAAAGCGGTCCACCCAGGCGATTAGCGCCCCCGGCTTATGAAGCAGAACCTCGTCTACCAGAAGCGGCATCAGGAGGGGCTGGGGGACGTTGACCAGCGTCGCCAGCACCGCCGCCAGGTTGGCGAGCACCAGCTCGCGCTTGTGCTCCAGTACGATCTGGGTCAGCTCGCGCCAGTCGTAAGGGCGGCTGCGAAGGGTCGGGGGCGTTGCGTCGCGGTCGCAGGTCATGGGCGTCGGCTCCCGGGCGTGGCGAGCGGCCAGTGTACCCGATCCGCAGTCGGCCAATCCGTTTTGGGCGCCCCGTCCGATTGAGCCCCTTCCCCCCGGTCGCCTATACTGCCGGCCTCGCGGGTGTCCACTCCCACGGCCCGTTTGCACCAGGAAGCTCACAGATGCGGAAATCGCTCCCTGCCCTGATCGCCGCCCTGTCGATCGGGTACTTGTCCCTGTCCACCTCCCTCGTCCGAGCGGATGATCTGATCCAGATCTACGACCTCGCGGTGACCAGCGACCCTCTGATCCGCGAGGCGGAGCAGACGCTCTTTGCAACCCGGGAGGTGCAGCCCCAGGCGCGCGCACTGCTCCTGCCCAACGTGGGGATCGAGGGTAGCGGTAGCTATAACGACGTAAACGCCTGGGGCAGCACAGAGCGCGGCTCCTTTAATCGCCGCGACAGCTTCCCCGAGTACGGGGCGAGAGCCGTAGTCAGTCAGTCCGTCTATAACCGCGCCAGCTGGATGACGCTCAAGCAGACCGACGACACCATTGCGCAGGCGGAGGCGCAGTACCGGGATGCTCAAATCGAGTTGATGGTGCGCACCACCGAGGCCTATTTCAACGTGCTTCAGGCGGCCGATGCGGTGACGGTCCAGGAGGCCCTGGTACGCGCGGACGAGCGGCAGCTGGAGCAGTCCAATCAGCGCTTCCAGGTGGGTCTGGTGGCGATCACGGATGTGAACGACAGCCAGGCCGCCTACGACAGGTCCAAGGCAAATCTGATCACGGCCAGGACGGCCCTGGACAACGCCTGGGAGGCGCTGCGGGTCATCGTGGGTCCGATCCACGTCCCACTGGCGCGCCTGGGCGATAAGCTGCCCCTGTCGCCGCCGGATCCCAACAATATCGATACCTGGGCGGGTACCGCGCTACGCCGCAACTTCGGCATCATTGCGGCCGTGGAGAACGCGGCAGCCGCCAAGAAGCAGATCGAGATCGAGAAATCCGGCTGGTACCCTACGCTGGAGCTTCAGGCTGGCTACGACATGTCCCGCTCGGACCAGGACCTCAGCACCAATTCGGATTCGGCCTTTGCCGGCCTGACCCTAAATGTGCCGATCTATCAGGGCGGGGCCGTCGCCTCGCGCACCCGCCAGGCGGGCTATCAATTCCGCGCCGCCCAGGACCAGCTCGACCAGACCCGCCGTAAGGTGGACCAGCAGGTGAAGGACGCCTTCCGCGGCATCCTCTCCAGCATCGAGGACGTCAAGGCGCGTCAGGCGGCCGTTGTGTCCGCCCGCTCGTCTCTTGAGTCTACGCAAGCCGGACTGGAGGTGGGTACCCGCACCCAGGTGGACGTGCTGAACGCCCAGCGCCAGTTGTTCCAGGCCGAGTTCGATTACTTGAGCTCCCGCTACACCTACATCATCAACGGGGTCAAGCTTCATCAAGCCACCAGCACCCTGACCCGGGACATCCTGGCCAAGGGCAATGCCTGGCTCAATCCGGCGCAGACGGTGGCGCCGCCGGCATACTAAGAAGTGGCGAGTTG
Organism: Chromatiaceae bacterium; assembly: GCA_041738985.1. Lineage (GTDB taxonomy): Bacteria > Pseudomonadota > Gammaproteobacteria > Chromatiales > Chromatiaceae > Thiodictyon. Next base: position 22,251 of record JBGSOR010000389.1, read on the forward strand.
CGAGTGGCGAGTAACGAGGCCGGTCGCCTCTCGGTCCCCTCTTCCCCTCGCAACTCGCACCTCGCGACTCGCTACTCATGTCTGGTAACAGCTTCGGCAGGCTCTTTGTGGTCACCGGTTTCGGCGAGAGCCATGGTCCGGCCATCGGCGGGGTCGTCGATGGCTGCCCGCCTGGGCTTGCGCTCTCGGAAGCGGACTTGCAGCGGGACCTGGATCGGCGCAAGCCAGGGCAGTCCAGGCACACGACCCAGCGACGGGAGCCGGACGAGGTAGAGATCCTTTCCGGCGTCTTCGAGGGCCGCACCACGGGCGCGCCGATCGGGCTCCTGATCCGCAACCTCGACCAGCGCTCCAAGGACTACTCGGAGCTCGCCACCCGCTACCGCCCCGGTCATGCGGACTACACCTACGACCAGAAATACGGGGTGCGGGACTACCGGGGCGGCGGGCGCTCCTCCGCCCGGGAGACGGCGGTGCGGGTGGCGGCGGGGGCCATCGCCAAAAAATATCTGGCCGAGCGCTGCGGGGTCTCCATTCGCGGTTTTCTATCCCAGCTCGGCCCCATCCGCCCGCGCGCGTTCGATTGGGCGGAGGTCGAGCGCAACCCCTTCTTTTGGCCCTGCGCGGACACGGTGCCGGCGCTCGAGACCTACATGGACGCCCTGCGCAAAGAGGGGAATTCCATCGGGGCGGCGGTAACCGTCGTGGCCAGTGGGGTGCCCGCCGGCCTCGGCGAGCCCATTTTCGACCGGCTGGATGCGGACATCGCCCACGCCCTGATGAGCATCAACGCGGTCAAGGGGGTGGAGATCGGGGCCGGCTTCGGCTGCATCGAGCAGAAGGGCACCGAGCACCGGGACGAGATGACGCCGGCGGGGTTCCTCTCCAACAACGCGGGAGGTGTCCTGGGCGGGATCTCCTCGGGTCAGGACGTCGTGGCGCGCATGGCGCTCAAGCCCACCTCCAGCCTGCGTCTGCCCGGCCGGACCATCGGGTCAGACGGATTGGCCACGGAGGTCATAACCACCGGCCGCCATGACCCCTGCGTGGGTATCCGTGCCACCCCCATCGCCGAGGCCATGCTGGCACTCGTGCTGATGGACCACTGGCTGCGCCAGCGCGCCCAGAACGCCGACGCGACCGCGCCGACCCCGCCGATCCCGGGCTGCGCCCCCC
>JBGSOR010000398.1:0-3584 GCA_041738985.1 Chromatiaceae bacterium
CGATCTGGCAGGGCAGGCCGGAGGCCGGCAGGCTGGTCGCCGTGGCCGCGGCCACCTGGCACAGGTCGCGGCTGGCGGCCACACAGCCGAGAGGAATCACGATCAGGGTCAGCACGGTCGAGACCACCGTGCCGGCCAGGAGTGAGATCGCCATGCCCTGAAAGATCGGGTCCGTAATGATGACGCTGGAGCCCGCCACCAGGGCGAGCGCCGTGATCAGGATGGGACGCGTGCGGATCTTGCAGGAGCGGATCACCGCCTCCGCGACCGGAATACCCCGCTGGATCTCGTGGATGGAGAAGTCCACCAGCAGGATGGAGTTGCGCACGATGATGCCGGCCAACGCAATCCATCCGATCATCGACGTGGCGGTGAACTCGCCGCCCAGGCCCAGTTGGGACATGAGGAAGTGCGCCGGGATGATACCGAGCAGGGTGAGCGGGATCGGTGCCATGATCACCAGGGGGATGCGGAAGTTGCCGAACTCCCACACCACCAGGATATAGATCAGCAACAGGGCCACGATAAAGGCGGCGCCCATGTCCCGGAAGGTCTCGAAGGTAACGGTCCACTCGCCCGCCCACTCCCAAGACAACCGGCTGTCGTCCGGCGGGGGACCGAACCAATAAAACGCGTCGCCGAATCCGCCGCCGGCCGCTGGCTTGGTCCCATCCGGGGCCGTGTAGTCGTCGGCCGCCATCAGGTCCTGGACCTGGAACATGGCATAGACCGGGGCGGCGAGCCGCCCGCCCACGTCCGCGACCACGAACTCCACGCCGCGCAGATCCTTATTGAATATCGTGTCGTCTTCCGGCGCCTTGCGGAACTCGCCGAGCTCCCGCAAGGGCACGGTGAACCCCTGATTGGACTGGATGGGAAGATCGCCCAGGCGCTGAACCTGGGAGCGCTCGCCCAGCGGGACCTGCACGACGATCTGGACCGGCTCGTGCCCGCTCTGCTGACCCTGGGGCTGCTTGATGTCGCCCACCGGCGCACCGCCCAGCGCCATGGCCAGGTTGCGGTTGATGGAGTCCACCGAGATCCCGCGCCGCACGGCCTTCTCCGTATCCACGTCGAAGCGCCAGAAATCGTAGGGGGTACGTAAATAGTTGTCCACGTCGCGGGCGCTTTCGGCCCTGCGGAAATACTCCGTCACGTCGCGCGCGAACTGGCGACGCAGCTCGGGCGTAGGTCCGTGGATCTCCGCCACCACGGATTGCAGCACCGGAGGACCCGGGGGCATCTCTACCACCGCGACCGCGGCGCCGGACCCATCCCAGATCTTGGTCAGGGCATCCCGCGCCTCGACCGCGATCTCGTGACTGGTGCGGTGGCGCGCGTGCTTATCGGTGAGCTGCACCTGGAGCTCCGCCTGCCAGGGCTCGGAGCGCAAGTAGTAGTGGCGGACCATGCCGTTGAAGTCGAAGGGCCGCGCGGTGCCCGCGTAGAGCTGGACGGCCGTGACCTCCGGGATCTCGCGCAACCGCTCCGCCATCCGGTGGGCGAGGTTCGCGGTCACCGGAAGTGCCGTGCCCTCCGGCATGTCCACCACCACCGAGAACTCCGGCTTATTGTCCAGGGGCAGCATCTTCACTGCCACCCAGTTGAAGTAGAAGAAGGAGCAGGCGAAGAGAAAGGTCCCCCACAGGACCAGGCGGAAGATCCGCCGCTTCCGGGGGCTCTCGATCAGGGGCGTCAGGATGCCGCGAAAGAAGCGCTCGAGGTGCTCGGCGTCGCGGTGCTCGCGCCGCTCCGCCGCCTCCAGGTAGGCCATGGACGGACGTAGCCACCTGGAGATCGCCAAATAGGGCGTAAAGACGAAGGCCGCGAAGAGCGAGATGAACATGGCGACCGACCCCAGCTTGGGGATCGGGGCCATATAGGGTCCCATCATGCCGCTCACGAAGCCCATGGGCAGGAGTGCGGCGATAACGGTAAAGGTGGCAAGGATGGTGGGATTGCCGACCTCGCGGACCGCGTCCACCGCGGTCTCGTCGTCGGTGCGGCCCTCCTCCAGCCAGCGTCGGTAGATGTTCTCGATGACGACGATGGCGTCGTCGACCAGAATGCCGATCGAGAAGATGAGCGCGAACAGACTCACCCGGTCGATCGTGATGCCCCAGATCCAGGCCACGAAGACCGTCATGAAGAGCACGACGGGAATGACTAGCAGGACCACCATGGCGGGGCGCAGTGCCCGGAAGGCGAGCAGCACCAGAACGAAGACGAAGAAGGTCGCCTTGATGAGCTTCCAGATCAGCTCGCTGACCTTCTGGTCGGCGGTCTGGCCATAATTTCGGGTCACGCTGACCTGGACGTTATTGGGGATGCGGCTGCCCTTCAGCTCCTCGACCCGATCGATGATCGCGTTGGCGACGGTGACGCCGTTGGTCAGCTCCTTCTTGGCGACGGCGATGGTGACGGCTGGCCGGCCATCCGCCTTCTCCCCGTCTGCGGCAGCGGGCCCCGAATAATAGGACACAAGCTGAGACGCATCCTCCGGACCTAGCGCGACCCGGGCCACGTCGTGCATGTAGATGGGCGCGCCATTGAAGGTTCCCACCACCAGCCGGTTAATGTCGTCCACGCTGGTGAGGAAGGATCCGGTCGTCACAGCAAAGCGCGACCCACTCGCCTCCACCCCGCCGGCGGTGGCCTCGGCATTGGCGGTCTTGAGGGTCTGCGCAACCTGATCCAGGCTGATCTGATACCCGGACAGACGCTCCGGATAGACATCGACGGTGATTTGCTCCCGGCGTCCGCCGACGACCATCCCGGGGCCCGTATCCTTGACCTGCTTGATGGCCTGGAGCACATCCTGGGCCAACAGCCGCAGTTGGCCGTCGTCTACATCGGGCACACCGTCCCGGTCCAGATCCTTCGACCAGAGCGTGAGGGTCACGATGGGGACGTCGTCGATGCCCTTGCTCTTCACCAGGGGAGGCAGAACCCCGGGTGGGATTTTGTCCATGTTGGAGGCGAGCTTGTCGTTCACCTTGACCAACGAGGGACCCATGGGCTGGCCCACGTCGAACTCCACGGTGACCATGCCCTGACTGCGCTGCGAAGCGGAGTAGACGTGCTTGACCCCAGGGATCTCGCTCATGATCCGCTCGAGGGGCTGCATGGCCAGGTTGGCGACCTGCTGGGCGGATGCGCCTGGGTATTGCACCATGATGTCGATCATGGGCACCGAGATCTGGGGGTCCTCCTGACGCGGTGTGAGCAGCAGCCCCAGCAGGCCCATGAGCAGCATGGCCACGTAGAACAGCGGCGAGAGGGGGGAGCGGATGAAAAACCGGGCGCTACGCCCGGCGATCCCAAGGCCCTCGTCCTTAGACAGGGGTTCTTTCGGTTCCGGGGAAGCGGAGGTGACGTCTTGGCTCATGGCTCATCCAGACTTCCGCACCGACGCGGCGTCGAGCGGACGATGCGAAGGCGAGGCGGGTTTCAACAACTTTTCCGGGATAACGCCGGCCTTCGCGCGGCCACGGCCGTTTCAGGCACCAACCCCGGGCCGAGTCGGGTGCGGCGACGCCGGGCGCTCGCTGCCTTGACGGCTCCACCCGTGGGCTCCGGGCGGC
>JBGSOR010000423.1:0-17568 GCA_041738985.1 Chromatiaceae bacterium
TGGGGGCCGCGGCGCGTGCGTCTTCCACGGTCAGGGCAAGGCGCCTGTGTCCGCCCTCCTCGTCGATCGGCGTCACCGCAGTGACCCCGGGGATGCTCGCGAGCACGCTCTTGGCCTCCGCCGCCGGGCGGTCCAGGGTCACCAGGAGCCGCGGGTTGCGCCCGATCGCCCGCAGGTCGCTGTCCAGTGCCAAACGTCCTCCGCGCATGATGAGGACCCGGGCGCAGATCGCCTCGACCTCCTGGAGGATGTGGGTGGAGACGATGACGGTGGCGTGCCGGGCCAGCTCTTCGATCAGCTCGCGCATGTGCTGGATCTGGGCCGGGTCCAGTCCGTTGGTGGGCTCGTCCAGGATCAGGATCTTGGGGCTATGCAGGATCGCCTGGGCGACGCCCAGGCGCTGACGGTAGCCGCGGGACAGGGTCGCCACCTGCGAGCCTGCCTTGGCCTCCAAGGCGGTGCGCTCCACCGCCCGGCGGATGGCGGCTGGCCGCTCAGAGACCGGCAGCCCGTGCAGAACGGCCTGGTACTCCAGGGAGTCCAGCACCGTCATCTCCGGATAGAGCGGGCAGTTCTCCGGCAGGTAGCCGATCCGCCGCTGGGCCTCCCGGCGGCGCTCCGCCAGGTCCATGCCGTCGATGCGGATGTGGCCACTGGTGGGTTCCAGGTAGCCGGTCAGCATCTTCATGATAGTGGTCTTGCCGGCCCCGTTGTGGCCGAGCAGGCCGACGATCTCGCCGCGGCCGATGTCGAACGACACCTCGGACACCGCCTTGAGCCCGCCATAGCTTCGACTGAGCTCGCGAACCTCGATCATGTGCGACTCCCGTGTCAGGTTCAAAAACAAAAAGGACAGCATGCGAGCGGCTGCGGGCACGGAGGTTGCGTGACCGCAGCGGCGCGCGGTCGCACTTAATGCACTGAGGGCAGGGGCAAGGTCAAGTGACCGAATATTCAGGTTACGTCCTCCATCGCCCGGGCGGAGCCTTCGTGCCGGACAAATCGTCCCGTGCTTGCGCCTGGGAGCCGATCCGGATCGGAGACTTCCGCGTGCGCGACCTCCTTGATGCGGATCAAGGCCATCTCAGGCCCTGCCCGGCACCTTTGCCCCCTTCAAGGACTGCGAGGGTTTCCAGACCGTGAGGCCCGGTCCCGTCCTCGGACCTTCCGGGATGCGGGGACGGACCGGCAGCGGCCACGCCAGAGAGCAATAGCCATAAGAGGAGTAGACCATGAAGAAAGAAAGCGGAGCGAGACGAGCGCGAGACGGTCGTTGGTCTGCGGCGCTCGTCCGACTGGGGATCGGCATGGGGCTACTGGCCTTGAGCCAGGTCGCCGACGCCGCCCGCGCGGAGGGCCAGCCCGGGGTGGACTGGGGCGATCCCAAGGGCGAGGAGTGCGTGGACTGCCATATGACCGAGAGCCCAGGGCTTTACTGGGAGTGGAATCGCAGCCAGCACGGTCAGACCGGGGTCACCTGTCTGGATTGCCATCAAGCCAAGGAGGGAGAGGTGGACGCCTTCATGCACGAGGAGGCATTGATCTCCATCGTGGTGACGCCCAAGGACTGCGCCCGCTGCCACAAAACCGAGGTGGAGGAGATGGACGGGTCCCACCACGCTAAGGCCGGTCAGATCCTGGCCTCCCTGGACAATCTACTGGGCGAGGTCGTCGGCGGGCCGGAGGCGGTGAACGCGGGCTGCCGCCAGTGTCACGGGGGGATCATGGAGTTCGAGAAGGAGGGCAAGAACAAGGGACGTCCGATCCCGGGCACCTGGCCTAACACGGGTATCGGTCGCATCAATCCGGACGGGTCCCTGGGCTCCTGCACCGCCTGCCATGGCCGCCATCGCTTTTCCCGGGAGCAGGCGCGGACTCCCGACACCTGCGGCAAATGCCATGTGGGTCCGGACCATCCTCAGATCGAGGTCTACAACGAATCCAAGCACGGCATCATCTACCGCGCCAAGGTCGACGAGATGAACCTGGGCTCGGACAAATGGGTCGCCGGCGTCGACTACACCGCCGCCCCCACCTGCGCTACGTGCCACATGAGCGCTGGCCCCGGAATCGGCAAGACCCATAACGTGGGCGAGCGTATCTCCTGGACCCTGCGTCCACCCATCTCCACCAAGATCAATCTGGTGCGCTTGGAAAACGGCCAGGAGCTCGACGTGCCCGAGGGCAAGCCCCTTCCCAAGGTCGGGGACAAGGCACACGATTCGACTGTCGTCGAGGTCCTGACCTGGGAGGACCGCCGGGAGCGGATGGAGAAGGTGTGCTTCGGCTGCCACTCCACCAGCGTGATCGAAGGCCATTATCTTCAGTTCGACGGGGTGGTCGACCTCTACAACGAGAAGTTCGCCAAGCCCATCTCCGCCGTCATGGACGAGCTCAAGACCAAGGGCTACATCACCCCGGCCCCCTTCGACGAGAAGATCGAGTGGACCTGGTGGGAGATCTGGCATCACGAGGGACGCCGCGCCCGTCATGGCGCCTCGATGAGCGGCCCGGACTACACCTGGTGGCACGGCATCTACGAGGTGGGCAAGCACACCTACTTCGAATGGATCCCACAGCTGCGCGAGGTGGCGAAGAAAAAGGACGGCAACGAGAAGTTTGCCGATGCGATGTTGAAGAAGTACTTTAAGCCGATAGCCGGACACGACTGGTACTTCAACGGCATGAGCACGGAGTCGCTGGAGAAGGTGCGCGCCGGGTTCGAGGAGCGGTACGGCAAGGGCTCCCTCAAGTGACCCATCCCGCCGCGCCCCTTGTGGGCGCGGCGGGATTGCCTTGGGGCAGCTTTCGGGGACAGCCGGCGGAGTCTTCCGCGGTTACACTGCAACTCTTGGGTTTGAATGGACATGCGCCGAATCCGAGACGGTGTGCGTCGCATTTGGGCCAGATCCGATCAGCGAGATCGAGCGCATGACCATAATTCGTTCCGTACTGGCGGCTGGATTCTTGTCGCTCCTGGCCATCGGGTCCGCCCTGGCGGGTGCTGCAGCCGCGTCGATTCAGGCAGGGGAGGCCAAGCTCGCGGCGGGGGACATCGACGGCGGACTCGCGCTCTTCCGCGAGGCTGTGCAGGCCGATCCAAGCTCGGCTTTGGCGCACACCCGGCTGGGGGGCGCCCTGCTTCTCAAGCAAGAGTACAAGGCGGCTATCGAGGAGTTTCGTGCCGCCATCAAGCTGGATGCGAGTAGCGCGGACGCGTTTGTCGGTATGGCGGTTTCCTATTTGCACGGCGGCGCCTTGGCACTGGCACGGGCTTCCCTGGACGAGGCCAAGCGGCTGGAACCCGCCAAGCAAGCCGAAATCGACGAGCTCATCGCGTATATCGACCGGCGCGCGGCCGGGGCCGGTACGCCGTCCGGGCACTGATCGGCAACCTGTCGGTTGACGCAGGGCCCGCCTTCGTCATGGACCCCTACGACAGTCTTTTCTACGAGGGCATCTGTTTCCCCGAGACCCACCCCGAGTCTTTGGCCGTGCTCGGCCGCCTCTTTGGGCTCCCGGCAGCGGAGCCCGTCGACTGCCGCGTCCTGGAGCTGGGGTGCGCCACCGGGGCGAATCTGATCCCCATGGCGGTGGGGCTACCCGGAGCCAGCCTGGTCGGCATCGACCTCTCCGGACCCCAGGTGGAGGCCGGCAGCCGGCTCGCGGCTCGGCTGGGGTTGGATAACCTGGCGCTGCACCAGGGGGACATCCTGGATGTGGACCCGGAGTCCCTCGGGACGTTCGACTATGTCATCGCCCATGGGGTCTATTCCTGGGTCCCGCCCGCGGTGGCGCGGCGGCTCCTGTGGCTCGGGCGTCGGTTGCTGGCCCCCCACGGCATCTTCTATTTGAGCTACAACTGCCTGCCCGGATGGCGCGTGCGCGGGATGCTGCGCGACATCCTGCGCGATGCCGGCCGCAACGAGACGGAGCCACACGCCCGTCTGGCCGCCGCCGAGGCGGCCTTGACCCGTTTGGAAACGGCGCTCGGGGACCTGCCGGGAGAGGCCGCCAGGCTTCAACGGGAGGAGATCCGGCGGGTGCGCGCCGCACCGTCGAGCTATCTCTTGTTCGAGTATCTGGCGGAGCACAACCGGCCCGTGCTGTTTCGGGATTTCGCCCAGGACTGTGCTGGCGAGGGGCTGCGCTACCTGTGCGACACCCAACTCCACACTCTCTTCCCGGCAAGCCTGGGAGGCGGGGTGGAGCAGGCGCTGGCGGACCTGGAGGACGGGCTGGAGCTGGAGCAGTGGCTGGACTTTGCGGGCAACCGCGGGTTCCGCCAGAGTCTCCTGATCCGCGACGACACGTGGATAGAGGAGGGACTCTCCCTGGAGGGATTCGCCCGGCTTAGCCTGGGCGCAGACCTGCGCGCGCCCGTTCGGCTGCGTCTCGGAGACTCCCGACCGGTGGACTTCGTCCGCCCGGGCGGGGAGTCCATCGCCGTCTGCCATCCCTTGACCAAGGCGTTGCTGGGCGGGCTCGCGGCCCGTTATCCGGATTGCCTGCCGCTGCCCGAGGTTTTCCCCGAGGCCCGTGCCGAGGTCATCCGCGTTGGGGGCGGGACCCAGGCGGATGCAGTCGACGAGGCCCTCTCCGAGCTCTTCGGACTCTTTGCCCGTGGGGCCGTCTTCGCCCGATTGCACCCGCGCCGGATCGATCCCGCCCCTCCGGCGAGACCGCGTGCCACCGATCTGGCCCGGGTCCTGGTCGCAGAGGGGCAGAGGCGGGTGCCGACTCGGGATCATGACAATCTGGATTTAGATGCGGTCTCGGCCCGGCTGATCGGCTATCTGGACGGGTCCCGAGATGCGGAGTCTCTGAGCCGTTGTCTGGCGTCGGACCCGGCCTCTGACGCGATGCGGTCGGATGGTCAGCTCGCTTCAGGACAAGCCGGTGCGAGCACCCGAGCGGGTCTGACCGCTGCTCGGGTGCGCGATCTCATCGCCGTTCTCTATCGCTATGGGGTAATCGGTGCCTGTCACTGATGCGCGTCGGCGATCCGCCTCGGTGCGCGGCTAAGGTTGCTGGCGGGTTGCGCGCTCGATGGCGCGGGCAACCGCGTCGACGAAGACCCGCAGCTCTTGCGGGGAGATGGCCGTCAGCACCCGGCTCACCAGCTCGGGCGGCAGGTCCGCAACGACTGTGCGTCCGCTTTCCAGTCGTACCGTGACCCCTTCGATACCCTGATCGGCGGGCTCGGCGGACGCGGCGCTGCAAATCGCTTGGTCCATGGCGAATAGCTCGTCGTAAACGGACTCGATGCGATCCGCCAGTGTGTCGTCCACGCCCACGTCGTCGATAACCACCAGGGTCTCCATGTCCCCGGACTCCAGGGTCCACACGAGACCTTGCTCCTTGAGGAATTCCTGGAAGCGCTTGCGCGGCACCTCGTGAAAGAAGACATACTCCAACATTGGAACACCCCAGGCAGGCATCGCCTGCGGTCGAGGTCGCGGTCCTAGCCAGCGTTTAGTGCGGATGGGCGGGGACAATCCGGCGCGCCTGGCTAGTTCCCGTACCACCCGAATTTCAGGCCCGGTAAGGGGCTGCGGTTGCTGAGGTCGACCTGTGATTCGGTCGGCCGATGAACGTGAATCGTGTAGGAAGACTCCGAGCTTGCGGCTCGGGCCTCGTCATCTTGGTACGCCGCCCGGACGAATCCATTGGGACCTTGGCCGATCGAACCGCTTGTCTCCGCCCTACTGCCGCCGACCTGCACGCTGTGCGGGGCGCCCGGCTGGCGGGGGCGGGATCTGTGCGCTGGCTGTGCCTCCGACCTGCCCGCAAATCTCGTTTGCTGTCGGCGCTGTGCGCGCCCCTTCGACGGGTCCCCGCCGCCTGAAGCGGTCTGCGGCACTTGCCAGCGTCGCCTCCCGCCCTATCAGCGCTCCCTCGCGGCCCTGCGCTACGAGAGTCCGGTCCCTTACCTGGTCGCAGCGGCCAAGTTTCGGGGCCGGCTCGCCTGCGCCCGGCTCCTGGGCCGACTGCTCTTAGATGTGGTGGAGGCCCGGGGATTACCACTTCCCGAGGCCCTGGTGCCCGTGCCTCTGCACCCAGGGAGGCTGGCGGAGCGGGGCTACAATCAGGCGGTGGAGATCGCCCGAGTCCTCGCAGACGGGCTCGACTTACCGCTGGATAGCCGGTGCTGCAACCGCGTGACTGCCACCTCGCCCCAGGCCGGTCTAGACGAGGCGGCGCGCTGGCGCAATATCCGCGGAGCCTTCGTGGTCGGCACACCCCTGCGCTGGTCCCGGGTCGCCATCGTGGACGATGTGGTGACGACCGGCAGCACGGTGTCCGAGCTGGCGCGGGTGCTGCGGCGCGCTGGTGCCCTCGACATCGAGGTCTGGGCGGCGGCGCGCACCCCTTGAGTCCCGGGAAATCGGGCCCGAGCGCTGGCCCGCTCAGATCCCGCAGTCGCGGATTTGCGGCGGAGCTCGGAAGAACATTAGAATTCCTTGAACTTCTACCTTGGCGCGCAGGCTCGATCTTATGCAGGACCCCATCACCCACTCGGACGCGAGCGTCGGCCGGGTCGAGGTCAAAGTGACCACCTGCTATATGTGTGCCTGCCGCTGCGGCATCCGGGTGCACCTGCGCGACGGCCAGGTCCGCTATATCGAGGGCAACCCCGACCACCCCCTGAACAAAGGCGTGATCTGTGCCAAGGGGTCCTCGGGGATCATGAAGCAATATTCCCCAGCCCGGCTGACCAGGCCTCTGCGGCGCAAACCGGGCGCGGAGCGCGGGAGCTCCGAGTTTGAGGAGATCTCCTGGGAGTCGGCCTTCGATCTGCTCGTCGAGCGGATGGGTAAGCTCCGCGCCGAGGATCCCAAGCGATTTGCGCTCTTCACCGGCCGCGACCAGATGCAGGCCCTGACCGGTCTCTTCGCCCGGCAGTTCGGTACCCCGAACTATGCAGCCCACGGAGGTTTCTGCTCGGTCAACATGGCGGCCGGGCTGATCTACACCATCGGCGGCTCGTTCTGGGAGTTTGGCGGACCGGACCTGGATCGGGCCAAGCTCTTCGTGATGATCGGCACCGCCGAGGACCATCACAGCAATCCGCTTAAGATCGCCATCTCCCAGTTCAAGCGGCGGGGCGGGCGCTTCATCTCCATCAACCCCATCCGCACCGGCTACTCGGCCATCGCGGACGAGTGGGTGCCCATCAAGCCCGGCACCGACGGGGCGCTCCTGCTTTCCATCGTGCGCGAGATCATTCGGCTCGGGCTCTACGACCGGGACTTCCTGATCCAGTACACGAACTCTGCCGAGCTGGTGATCGACGACCGCTCCCGCGACGATCACGGAATGTTCTACCGGCTGGAAGAGGTGCCGGTTGACGAGGGCTGCATCGACCCGGAGAACAAGCTCTGGTGGGATCGTAACCAGGGCCAGGTCCTCACCCACACCCCAGGGGCAGATCCGCGGCTCATGGGCTCCTACACCCTGGAGGACGGGACCCCGGTCAAGCCGGCCTTCCAGCTCCTGAAGGAGCGGGTGGAGGACTACACCCCCGAGTGGGCGGCGGGCATCACGGGCATCCCCGCGGATACCGTCCGCCGCCTGGCCCAGGAGATGGGCGTCATGGCCCGGGACCAGAAGATCGAGCTGCCGATCCAGTGGACGGACTCCTGGGACAACGAGCACCAGTCGATTACCGGCAACCCGGTCGCCTTCCATGCCATGCGGGGGATGGCTGCCCATAGCAACGGATTCCAGACTATCCGTGCCCTGGGTATTCTGATGACGCTGCTGGGCACCATCGACCGGCCCGGCGGGTTCCGCCACAAGGCACCCTTCCCGCGCCCGATACCCCCGTGTCCCAAGCCGCCCCATGGACCCGAGGGCGTGAAGCCCAACACCCCCCTGGACGGACTTCCGCTGGGCTGGCCTGCGCGGCCCGAGGACCTGTTCGTGGATGCCGAGGGCGAGGCGGTGCGCCTGGATAAGGCCTTCTCCTGGGAGTATCCACTGGCGGTTCATGGGCTGATGCACAACGTCATCGCCAACGCCTGGCGGGGCGATCCCTATCCGATCGACACGCTCTTCCTGTTCATGGCCAACATGGCCTGGAACTCGTCCATGAACACGGTCGAGACCCGCCGGATGCTCGCCGACAAGGACGAGAACGGGGAATACCGCATCCCCTTTCTGGTGGTCTGCGACACCTTTGCCTCCGAGACCGTGGCCTTCGCGGACCTGGTCCTTCCGGATACCAGCTATCTGGAGCGCCACGACGTCCTCTCCATGCTGGACCGGCCCATCTCCGAGTACGACGGGCCTATGGACTCGGTGCGCATACCGATCCTGCCGCCCCTGGGCGAGTGCAAGCCCTTCCAGGACGTGCTGATCGAGCTGGGCTCCCGGCTCAAGCTCCCTGCCTTCGTGCGGGAGGACGGCTCGCGCAAGTATCGGGACTACCCGGACTTCATCGTGAACTACGAGACCTCGCCCGGCTCAGGAATCGGCTTTCTGGCCGGCTGGCGCGGCCAGGGTGGCGAGAAATTCCTGAAAGGCGAGCCCAATCCCCGCCAATGGGAGATGTATGCCAGTCACGGCTGCGTCTATCACCACGAGCTGCCGCGCTCTTACCAGTACATGCGCAACTGGAACAAAGGCTATCTGCACTGGGCCCGCGCCCATGGCATGACCCGCTACGCGGAGCCGATCATTCTCAACCTCTATTCCGAGGTCTTGCAGCGCTTCCGGCTCGCCGCCCAGGGCAAGACCGCCGGTCGCCGGCCCCCTGAGCGCCTGGCCAAACGGGTAGAAACCTTCTTCGACCCGCTGCCCTTCTACTACGAGCCCCTGGAGAACCGGCTCACGGATACACATCGCTATCCGCTGAACGCGCTCACCCAGAGGCCCATGGCCATGTATCACTCCTGGGATAGTCAGAACGCCTGGCTGCGCCAGATCCATAGCCACAACTACCTTTTCTTAAACCCGAAGGTCGGCGCGGCGAACGGTTTCGGCGACGGGGACTGGATCTGGGTGGAGTCCCCCCATGGCAAGGTGCGTTGCATGTGCCGTTTCTCGGAGGCCGTGGAGCCGGGCACCGTCTGGACCTGGAATGCCATCGGCAAGGCGTCCGGTGCCTGGGGTCTTGGCTACCGGGCGGACGAATCCCAGAAAGGCTTCCTGCTCAATCACGTAATTTCCGAAGAGCTGCCGCCCAACGAGTCAGGCGATCACGTCTCCAACTCGGACCCGGTGACCGGACAGGCGGCCTGGTTCGACGTGCGGGTGCGAGTCTTCAAGGCCGGTCCGGAAGAGCCCCAGGTCACCTCGCCCCAGTTCGATCCCATGCCCCTGGTGCCCGGCCAGGAGCGCCGGCGCGGCAAGTGGCAGGCCTATGTGGCGGGGATGTTCGGGCGGCGCGGGTAATGGAAGCGGCGAGTAACGAGCAGCGAGCAGCGAGCAACGAAATGACCGATCTGTCATCCGATCCCCAGGTCAATCACGAGCGCTTCGTGCGCGAGGCCCGTGCATCCGGCCTGGTTTGGGGACTCAAGTCCGATCAGGGCTGGGCCGTGTGCGAGTCGGGCGAGTACGAGGGCACGGATGTCTATCCGTTCTGGTCCGACGCGACCCATGCGCGGGTGCACTGCTCGGACGAATGGTCCGGCTACGCCCCCGCGAGCCTGGACCTCGACCTCTTCATCGACACCTGGCTCGCCGGTATGAGCGAGGACGGGGTCCTGGTGGGGACCAACTGGGATGCGGAGCTCTCCGGGCTGGAAGTGGAGCCGGACGATCTGGCCGAGGCCCTTCTCGGAGAGGCCACGGAGGACGACGACTACGACGATGACGATGGCGACGATGACACGGATTGAATCGTCCACCCGAATCTCCCGCCCGCGCGTCTACCCAAGACGCACCTTAATGACACAAGTCCTCGGTAATCGCCCATGACCCAGCTGGCCCTGGTCATCGACCTCAATGTCTGCGTCGGCTGCCACGCCTGCGTGACCTCCTGCAAGCAGTGGAACACCTCCGGCTGGGCGGGACCGCTCACGGACGAGAACCCCTACGACGCGGATCCGACCGGGACCTTCTTCAATCGGGTCCAGACCTTCGAGGTTGGCTGCTTCCCCGATACAGAGACGGTGCACTTTCCCAAGAGCTGCCTCCATTGCGAGGAGCCCCCCTGCGTGCCGGTCTGTCCGACCGGGGCCTCCCACAAGCGCGCGGACAACGGCATCGTCCTGGTGGACTACGACAAATGCATCGGCTGCAAGTACTGCTCCTGGGCCTGCCCCTACGGCGCCCGGGAGCTGGACGGTCAGCAGCGGGTCATGAAAAAGTGCACCCTGTGCGTCGACCGCATCACCGATACGAGTCTTCCGGAGCGGGAGCGCAAGCCCGCCTGCGTGCTTGCCTGTCCGACCAGTGCGCGGCTATTCGGCGATGTCCATGACCCGGACTCGGAGGTCTCCATCGCCATCCGCGAGCAGGGCGGCTACCAGCTGATGCCGGAATGGGGGACCAAGCCCGCCAATCATTACCTGCCCCGGCGCAAGACCCGTATGTACATCGATCCCGAGGAGCTGATTCGCGCGGACAACCCGCTGCGCAAGGAAGACCTCACGAGCTACACGGGCGAGGAGGCGTTGGACGATGTGGCTTGGTAGGAAGTGGCGAGTGGCGAGTGGCGAGTGGCGAGTGGCGAGTGGCGAGTGGCGAGTGGCCAGGGGCTCCGTCAGGCTGCGCTTCTCCGCTGCCGATTCCCCGACTCCATGACCTCTTCCTAGCAACTAGCAACTAGCCACTCGCAACTTCCCATGCACGCCGCCTTCTCCGTCATCTTCCTCACCACCCTGATCGGCGCCGGTCAAGGCATGTTTCTGGCCATGTATACGGGGCAGCTCTATGCCCTTGCCCATCTGCTTCCCAAGCAGGCGGACGCCTTCTATGCGGCTGGGACCCTGATTGCCCTGGCGCTCCTGGTCGCGGGACTCGGGGCATCCTTTTTCCACCTGGGCCGGCCGGAGCGCGCCTGGCGCTCGGCGGCCATGTGGCGGACCTCCTGGCTGTCCCGGGAGGTCCTGGTACTGCCCCTAGTGATGGCCCTGGCGTTCGCCTACGGGCTCGCCCATTGGTTCGGCTGGACCCAGCCTATCTTTATCCTGGGCGGGTCAATCCCCGTAGATCCCACGCTGCTGATCGGACTTGCCGGGACCCTGGCGAGCTTCGCGTTGTTCCTCTGCACCGCCATGATCTACGCGAGCGTCCGCTTCCTCCAGGAGTGGCACTCGCCACTTACGGTGCTTAACTTCACCTTCCTGGGACTCGCCTCCGGGTTCATGCTGGCGGCCGCCTACTCCGCCTATCTCGGCAGCGATCTGGTGGCCTTCTTCGGCACATGGGCGGTAATCGCGACCCTGGTGGCCCTGTTCGGGCGCCTCGCTGCCCTGGCGCGCAACGCACGGCTCGTCTCCAAGAGCACGACCCAGACGGCCATCGGCGTGCGACACAGGTCCGTGGTTCAGAAGGCCCAAGGGGCGAGCGCCGGGTCCTTCAACACCCAGGAGTTCTTCCACGGTTGCGACGATTCCACGCTGCGCGGCGTGCGTCTGTTCTACCTGATCATGGTCTTCCCCATCCCCGTGGCATTGATCGCCGCCTCCTATGCCACCGAGTCGCAGACCCTGCCCATCGTCGCCTTTGCGGTTCAGTTTCTGGGTCTGCTGGCGGAGCGGTGGTCCTTCTTTACCGAGGCTCGGCATCCCCAGAACCTGTACTATCAGGGCGTCTCCTAGCCTCCATTGCGCGTCGGCGTCTGGCCGAGGCGCGGTGTTTGAGTGGCGCAATGGAGGCTTTTTCGGTTTTTCGTGGGAGGTGCGTCAGACCGCGGGTCCGAGATGAGCCCTGCAGCGGCGGATGCAGGCGCTTCGGTTCTGTGCTGGAAGCGGTCGCGGCCATTGGGAAGGATAGGTCGAAAAGTCGGGGCGGTTGCGGATGCGCAATGCCGTTGAAACGCCTATCCGATAGTTTCTCTCAGGAATCAGTCCGGGCCCCTGGGGTCCGTCCTTCCGACTTCACCCGAGAATCCCATCCATGGACAGCTTTACCCGCAACTACAGCATGGGGCTCGGCGCCCTGGTGCTGGCCCTGGTCGCGCTCTGGATCTACTCCGTCTGGAGTCCGCGCGTCGCGGAGATCAACGACCTGCTGGAATCCGACCCGCTGATCTCCGCCTATCCCTACCAGTTCCGGTTGCAGAGCCTCGAGAACGGGGTCGCTACCATCTCGACGCCGCGCTCGTTCGACGTGCCCGCCATCCAGTTCCTCGCCATCGTTCACCCGGAGGTGGCCGGCCTGGCCCAGGACGACCCGCGCATGATTGCGGCGCAGCAGAAGCTGATCGACGCCCAGAAGCGGGCCATGGGCCTGGTCCAGGCCCAGCCGGACGTGAAGACGGTGGCCTGGGAGCTGGACGTCCGCTGGCTGGCCGACCACGGGGTCCATGCCCCGACGGCAACACCCTGACCTTGCACTGGCGGAGCTCCGTGCGGACCTCCGTCCCTTTCTCCGGTCGCCTAGCAGCACTCCACTTCAAGGGCCTCCAGCAGGATGGCCAGATCCGCCTCGCCCCAGCGGTCCAGCAGGTCCCTCAGGTCGTTGAGGTGGGAGTGGATGTGGTAGAGCTCGTCGTGGGCCGGACCTCTGGTGCCGTCGAGCTTTGCGGCGAAGTAGTCCCAGAAGGGGTCCGCGCGCCCGCCCCGACCCATGGTCAGGCGTAGGCCCTCCACGAGCCGCCTGGCCTTGGTGTCGCAGTCCAGTCCAACGAAGCTTACATAGCGGTCCAGTGGCGCCAGGGGGTCGGTGTCGGTCATGGTGTTTCGGATCGGCTGGCGGGTGGAGTCTCGGGCGGTAAGGCGGGGTCGGTAGTAGTGTCGGGCTCCGGCCGAGGCCATTGTCTCGCCACTGCCGCGGTCCCTGACCAATCCTCTCCATGGGATCGCGAGGACGACCGGAGTGTCCGCAGCTCTCTTCGCCGGGCTATGGAAGCTCCGTTCTTAACGACCGCGACCAATAAAAAAGGGGCGTCAAGCGCCCCTTCGTTCCCAAATCCGGCCAGCCTCGAAGGGGCTGGCCGGATCGACGATCAGGATTCCAGGTTGTCGAGCGCCTTCTGGAAACGGTTGGCGTGGGACCGCTCGGCCTTGGCGAGCGTCTCGAACCAGTCCGCGATCTCGTCGAAACCCTCGGTGCGGGCGGTCTTGGCCATGCCCGGATACATATCGGTGTATTCGTGGGTCTCGCCCGCGATGGCGGCCTTCAGGTTGGCGGAGGTTTCGCCGATCGGCAGGCCCGTGGCCGGATCGCCAACCGCCTCCAGGTACTCCAGGTGCCCGTGCGCATGACCCGTCTCGCCCTCGGCGGTGGAGCGGAACACGGCGGCAACGTCGTTGTAGCCTTCCACGTCGGCCTTTTGGGCGAAGTACAGGTAACGCCGGTTGGCCTGAGACTCGCCAGCGAATGCCTCCTTCAGGCTTTCTTCGGTCTTGCTGCCCTTAAGCTCCATAGCGTTTTCCTCGATTGCGTTTTTTGGGTGGCTGAACAAACTGGGGAAAGATAGCGGCTTGGGACCGCGATCACGAAATTGTTTGTTCCAATGACCCTGATAGCTCTCACTTATTAGGCTGGTGACGTGCCGCGCTGCCTCCACATCCTTCAGTATGGCTGTCCTGCCCGACGATTCGCTGGCCCACCGCCGCGACCATCGCGTTCTCGGTGGGATGCCTGAGCAGGCGGACCCCGGGTTCCGCCCGCTATCGCCTTCGCATGGAGCGCGGGGGCTGGCTCAAGAAGCAGCTCTCGGCGGCACGTGGAAGTAGCGCCTGCACGATGGAGGCCATCGAGGGCGGCTCGTTCGGTACTATGCGATTCACACTCCCGACCATATTCGGCATGTGGCTGCGGTTCTGTGACCCTCTGCCGTTCAGGATTCGCGCGAAACTGAAAAAATCGCTGTCAACGGAATGCTACACATAGCCGCGCGGGGTTGTGTTGAGAGCTCTAGCGAGGCGAAGATCGACGACGCACGACGAGGCCCAGTCCACAGCGGGCCAGGGGGTGGTATGCGCCCGCTACGGATAACTCAGATCACGGATCTACACTTGTTCGGGGACCCCTCGGGCAAGCTCCTGGGTCTCACGACCCGGCTCAGCTTCGAGTCGGTACTGGCTCAGGCCCTGGGGGGTGTCAGTGACGGGCTGCCGCCGCCTGATGCCCTGATCCTGACTGGCGACCTTGTACACGATGAAAGCGCGCAAGGCTACGCCTACCTGAGTCAGGTGCTCGAATCCACCGGTCTGCCCTGCTTCTGCATCCCAGGCAACCATGACCGCCGGGACCTGATGGAGATCCATCTGGGCGCTGCCGCTGTGGGCGCGGTGGCCGGTCGCCGGTTGGGCGAATGGCACCTGCTCTTCCTGGACTCCACAGTGCAAGGCCAGGACGGCGGACTTGTGCTGCTCGACCAGCTCAGATGTCTAGAGGCATTGCTCGCCACCGAGCCATCCGCCACGCTGATCTTCTTGCACCACCACCCGATCCCGGTCGGGAGCTCGTGGATGGATACGATGGGCCTGGAGAACGGTGCGGCGTTGATCGCCCTCTGCGACCGCTATCCTCAAGTCAAAGCCCTGATTTGCGGACATATCCATCAGGAGTTTACAGCGATCCGTGGGGGCCTTCGGATCCTGGGGGCTCCTTCTACCTGCGTCCAGTTCCTGCCCGAGTCCACGCACTTCGCCGTGGACGGGTGCCCGCCGGGCTACCGGGAGCTGCGGCTCTACCCGGATGGGCGCCTGGAGACCTGGGTGGTGCGGCTTCCCGCCTATCCGGAACGACTGGATCTGGGTGCCGGGGGCTACTGAAGCGGCGGCTTGATCGGGTCCGCGGTGCTGGGCAGATAGCGTCGCCCGCAGGCGCTGCTCGGACGCCCGCGAGTCTGGCCCGCACAGGACGCGCCCGTCCGGGAGCGGTGGGAGGGACACAGGGTCCGTCCCGATTCGGGGCTCAGCGGGTCGCGAAGCCGGTCAAGGGCTGGTAGTCCAAGGGCTCGCAGGCCACCCCGCTGACCGATGCCTGGGGTGGGCCGGTGCGTAGCCAGTCCCGAAGCTGTGCCACTGCCTGGGCCTCGCCGCAGGCCAGTACCTCGACCCGGCCATCGGGGAGGTTGCGAGCATAGCCCGTGACCCCAAGCCGCATGGCCTGCTCCCGAGCAGCGGATCTGAAGAAGACCCCTTGGACCCGTCCTCCAACCACGCACCGGTAGCAGACCTGATGCACGACGGGCTCGCGGTCGTCCTGTGTTCCGTTGCGACTGGTGTCTGACATGGGTGTCACCCTGCCGTGCCGGTCTTCGCCGCGGCGGACTCCCGCTCCCGCTTGTATTTGGGGAAGGGGGTGTCCTTGTAGCGCCCTTCCACGACGTACTCCCCGAGCCACATGAACTCCTGGGCGTCCCGGGTGGCCCCGATGTACTTGGAAATCAGATTGCCGTCCAGGTCGAAGAAGGCGAAGACCGGGGTCGCGCGCACCCGGTAGTCCTTGAGCGCAAAATCCTTCTGCGGCTTCGCGGTGCCGGCGAAGTCCGTGATCTCCACGTCCCCCTCGATGTCCACCGGGAAGATCAGAAAGCTCTTTCTGTAGAGCTCCTGAACCTCCGGCCGGTTCAGCACGGTGGTCTTCATGCGGTGGCAGAAGGGACACTCGTCCATCTCGAACATGAGGAGGACGCCCTTCTTCCCCTGCGCCTTGGCATTGGCGAGCTCCTCTTTGAAATCCCCGAAGGTCTGATCGAAGAATGCCTGGCTGGGGTCCTGGCTCTCCGCGGCGCCTGTCAGGGAGCTGGCGAGGGCGAAAAGGAGCAGGGTGGCCAGCAGCAGGAATCCTCGAGGGTTGCGCAGCGGACGGGAAAGGGTCATGGGGTCGGACCTCCAGTGGCAATGGGTGCGTACCGAAATGGGGCGCGTCTGGTGCGCGACCGGATCGCGTTGGGGACAGGTCGGGATTCTCGCGGCATCCATCCCAGGTTTCAACGCGCAGTGGCGGGATCGGAGGCTGTTAGACTAGGCGCCGTCTTTCAGGGAGCGTCCCATGCCCTATGTCCTGGTCTTGTATTACACCCGTTTCGGTGCTACCGCGGAGATGGCTCGTCAGCTCGCCCGGGGGGTGGAGTCCGTCCCGGGAATCGAGGCGCGCCTGCGCACGGTACCGGCCGTCTCCACGGTGAGCGAGGCGACGGCGGACAGCATCCCTCCCGAGGGACCGCCCTATGCCACCCACGAGGACCTGCGCCACTGCGCCGGCCTGGCATTGGGGAGCCCAACCCGGTTCGGCAACATGGCAGCGCCCCTCAAGTATTTCCTTGACGGTACCAGCGCCCTCTGGCTCAACGGGGCGCTGGCCGGTAAACCTGCCGGGGTTTTTACTTCCACGTCCAGCCTTCACGGGGGCCAAGAGGCGACCCTGCTCAGCATGATGCTGCCCTTACTCCACCACGGCATGCTGCTCATGGGACTGCCCTACAGCGAGGGGGACTTGCTCCATACCCGCAGCGGCGGCACCCCCTATGGGCCTTCCCACCTGGCGGGACCGGAGAGCAACCTTCCGGTCTCGGAGGAAGAGCGGCGGCTCTGCCAGGCGCTCGGCCGGCGGATCGGCCGAACCGCGCTGGCGCTCGTCCGCGCCGCTGCCTGATCGGCGCTATCCGAACGGAATGCCCAGGCCCGGCCTTGCCCGAACGCCCCCAGCAGCTCCACCTTTCCATCGAGCTCCGGCGCGAGCCGACCCTAGCCGACTACCTACCCGGGCGCAACGGGGAGGCACTGTCGGCCCTGGAGGCCACGGCGGCTGGACGGGGCGAGCCGTTCCTTTTTCTCTTCGGGCTCCCGGGCACCGGCAAGAGCCACTTGCTTCAGGGCGCCTGTCTCGACGCGGCACGCCACGGGCGCCAGGCCCATTACTGCCCCTTGGGACTGCCCGGGCTCGACCCCGGGGTGCTGGACGACCTGGAGCGGCTAGACCTGGTGGCGGTGGACGATCTGGATCGGATCGCGGGCCAAGGGGACTGGGAGCGGGCACTGTTCGACCTCTTCAACCGGCTGCGCGAGCGCGGACGCGCCCTGGTGACCGCCGCCTCCGCCGCCCCGGATACCCTGGGACTCGGATTGCCCGACCTCTGCTCGCGTCTCCAATGGGGCCCCCGCTACCGGCTCCTGCCCCTGGACGAGACGCAATGCGAGGCATTGCTGAGGTTGACCGCACTCGGACGGGGCCTGGTCCTGCCGCCGGAGGTGGTCCGCTACATCATGACCCGCTATCCCCGGGACCCCGCGTCGCTCCTGGACCTGGTGGGGCGCGTGGACGCCTGGAGCCTGCGGGAGCAGCGCCAGCCCACCATCCCATTGGTGCGTCGGGCTATGCAGGGGGAAGGGTAGGGCGGGCGCCAGACCGCGCCATATCAGAACCCGCCGCCGGTGCGGAAGCCGCCTCCGCCGCCACTTCCCCCTCCGCCACGGTGCCCCCCGCCGAATCCGC
>JBGSOR010000533.1:0-3863 GCA_041738985.1 Chromatiaceae bacterium
CGGGGGATCAAGGCCCGGAAGAGCGTGCGGCAGCGCTCGGCCTCCGGGCTGGCGAGCGGGGTTTCGGGGGGAGGGGGCGGATCGGCCAGCTCGCAGACAAGATCGTGGACGGGGACCCCGAGGACCGAGCGGGGATGCAGCTCTACTCGGCCGTCGATGGGCGGGGCAGGGGGATAGAGGCTCAGATCCTCCACGCCATGGCGCGCCACTGCCTCCGCCAGGGCGGCGGCGGCCAGGAGATAGTCCTGCTCGAAACCCGTTCGCTCCGCCTCGTAGCGGCCAAGCTCCGCAAGGATCTCAGCGGCGAGGATCAGGCGCTTTTCGTCCAGAAAGCGATAGCCCTCCTGCATGCCGGCGCGCTCCTCCTTGAGCTCCAGGAAGGCGCTTTGGGTGGGGGTGACGTCACGCTCCGGCATGGTGCTCGCGGATCTGCGCGTCGCTCAGGCGGTGGAGCTCCGCGGCCGGCAGCTCCCGCAGCGCCGCCCAGCCGGCGGCCATGCTCTCCTCCAAGGTGCGGGCGGACGGTCCCTGGTGGATCAGGCGCTGCTCGAAGGCGTCGCCGAATGCGAGATAGCGCCGGTCGGTCGCCGAGAGTCCGTCCTCGCCCACCACGCTCGCCAAGATTCGCGTCTGCCGCGCCTGGCTGTACGAGGCGTAGAGCTGGGCAGCGAGCGCCGGATGGTCGGGGTGGGTGAGTCCCTTGCCGGTGCCGTCCTTCATGAGTCGCGAGAGGCTCGGCAGGAGCCGTACCGGCGGGTAGATGTCG
Organism: Chromatiaceae bacterium; assembly: GCA_041738985.1. Taxonomy (GTDB): domain Bacteria; phylum Pseudomonadota; class Gammaproteobacteria; order Chromatiales; family Chromatiaceae; genus Thiodictyon. The sequence continues at coordinate 767 of JBGSOR010000533.1, forward strand.
CGCCGGTGCAGGTCCCGGTCGAGCACGATCTGGCCCTCGGTGATGTAGCCGGTGAGGTCCGGGATGGGGTGGACGATGTCGTCGTTGGGCATGGTCAGGATCGGCACCTGGGTTACCGAGCCCGGTCGGCCGCGGATGCGCCCGGCGCGCTCGTACAGTGTCGCGAGATCCGAGTACATGTAGCCCGGGTAGCCCTTGCGGCTTGGCACCTCCCCGCGGCTGGCCGAGACCTCCCGCAGGGCCTCGCAATAATTGGTGAGGTCGGTGAGGATGACCAGCACGTGCTTGCCTTCGGTGAAGGCCAGATACTCGGCGGCGGTCAGGGCGAAGCGGGGGGCGAGCAGGCGCTGGGCGCTGGAGTCGCTCGCCAGGTTGAGGAACAGCACGGTGCGGGCGAGCGCGCCGCTCTTCTCCATCTCGTTGCGGAAAAACTCGGCACTGCCCTGGGGAATCCCGATGCCGGCGAAGACGATGGCGAAGCCCTGGCCGTCCCGGGCCTCGTCCGGGTTCCCGCCCCGGCCCCCTGGGCTCTGGGGCAGCCGGGCATTGCAGGCGATGTCGACAGCGATCCGGTCATGGGGCAGGCCGCCGCCGGAGAAGAGCGGGAGCTTTTGGCCGCGCACCAGGCTGTTCATCAGATCGATGGCAGTGAACCCGGTCTCCAGAAACTCGCTCGGGGCCTCCCGGGCGGACGGCTTGATGGGGAGCCCGTCCACGCGCAAGACATGGCGGGCGGCGAGCGGCGGGCCGCCGTCGAGGGGCTTGCCGACCCCGTTGAAGACCCGACCCAGGAGCCCGGGACCCACCTGGAAGCGCAGGGGCTCGCCCAGAAACCTCACGCGGGTCCCGGCCAGCGCGAGCCCCGCCGTCTCGTCGAGCATCTCGACGGTCGCCGACTCCTCGTCGAGTGCGGCGATGCGCCCGAGGCGTACGGACCCGTCCGCCCCTTCGACCTCGACCGCCTCGTTGAGACCTACGTCGACGCTGCGGCGCAGGAACAGGAGCGGCCCCTCGGCCCGGAGGGCGATCTCTTCCCCGATCAGTCTGGCGTACATGGTGCGCTCCACACAATTCGTCTGCGAGAACGGCGAAGGCGCTTACTCCCCACCGCCCGGTCGCCCGCTGGATGGCTCCTCCGGTCGCGACCCTGCGCCAAGCCGCCGCACCGTGGCCGCGAGCTCGCGATCCAGGTCGGAGAAGCGGTCCCAGTCGCCCTCCGGGATCTCCTCGCCCATGCGCATCATGGCGCGGAAGACGGGCTCCGCGGCGAGTGCCTCCGGGGGCACGCCGGCATCGAGCAGGCGCTCGGCGCTCTCGACGAAGCTGCCGATGAGCCGCATCATCACGGCCTGGCGGGCAGGGCTCGCGAAGCGGTCGATCTCGGAGAAGGCGGACTGGCGCAGGAAGCACTGGTTGACCAGCTGGGCGCAGGTCAGCGTCAGGCGCGCTCGCGCGGGCATGGCGTCGCGGCCGACGATGCGGGCCATGCGCTCCAGGCGTGCCTCGTCCTCCAGCAGGGTGAGGAAGCGGCGGCGCAACTCCTCCCAGCGGGTGCAGCCCTCCCGGTGCCACCAGCGCGCCAGGTCTGCGGCCACCGTGCTGTAGGACTGGAGTGGGTGGATGGCGGGGTAAAAGCGCGCCTGGGCGCGCCGTGCGTCCAACCCCCAAAGGCAGCCCACATAGCGTTTGGTGTGGGTGGTGACGGGCTCCGAGAAGTCCCCGGACGGTGGACTCACGGCCCCCAGCACGGTGACCGAGCCCGGTAAGCCGTTCAGGGTCCGCACCCGCGCCGCCCGCTCGTAGAAGCTCGCGAGCCGGCTGCTGAGATAGGCGGGGTAGCCGGCTTCGCCGGGGAGCTCGCCCAGGCGGCCGGAGACCTCCCTCAGGGCCTCGGCCCAGCGGCTGGTGGAGTCCGCCATCAGGGTCACGTTGAGCCCCTGATCGCGGAAATACTCGGCGACCGTAATGCCGGTGTAGATACTCGCCTCGCGGGCCGAGACCGGCATGTTGCTGGTGTTGGCGATGACCACGGTACGTTCCAGGAGCGGCCGGCCGCTCCGGGGGTCTTCCAGCTCGGAGAATTCCGCCAGCAGTCCGGCCATCTCGTTGCCGCGCTCGCCGCAGCCCACGTAGACGATGACGTCTGCGTTGCACCACTTGGCGATGGTCTCCAGGAGCACGGTCTTGCCGGTGCCGAAGCCCCCCGGGATGGAGGCGGTGCCGCCCCGCGCGACCGGGAACAGACAGTCGACGATGCGCTGGCCAGTGAGCATGGGCTCGTCGGAGGGCAGGCGCTCGGCCACGGGTCTGGGCAGGCGCACCGGCCACTCGTGGCTCATGGCGATCGGGTGGAGGATGCCGTCGGCGGCACGCAGCCGGCACAGTGGCTCTGTGTCGCCGTAGTCGCCGGTCTCGGCGATCTCCACGACATCCCCTGCGGGGATATCCGGGGGTACCAGGCAGCTCTGGGCGAGTCCGCCGGCGTTTGCCGCCCCGTTGCCGTCCGGGCTTCCGGGCGTCGCGACGGTGCCGAAGGCGGCCCCCGGGGTCAGGGTGTCGCCCACACGCACTCCGGGCGCAAAGCGGTAGCGGCGGGTCTCCTCCGGCTGCATGCCCGGGAGTACATAGGGGTCTTCGGGGTTCCCGATCGGGCGCAGCAGTCCATCGAAGATGCGCGAGAGGATGCCTGGACCCAGGCGCACGGACAGGAGCCGGCCTGTGCCCTCGATCGGGACGCCCGGTCGCAACCCACTGGTATCTTCGTAGATCTGTACCGTGATGCTGTCGGTGGCGATGCGGATGACCTCCCCCAGGAGGCCCCGCTCGCCCACCCGGACTGCCTCGCGCAGCCGGAAGGCGCCGTCGGGCCGGGCGCGCAGCACCGGGCCCCCGATCCAGGTGGCGATCGCCCGACTCATGGTACGGACCCCTGCTTACCCTCTGCCAACAATGCCAGGAGCCGCGACTCGATACGGGTGCGGTCTTTCAGCAAGCCTTCCAGGCTTGCATCCAGCACCGCCCCGCCGCAGGCGACGATCAGTCCCGCCTCCAGGGATCCGTCGGCCACCAGGCGGGGCGCGGAGCCGAGCGCCGCGCC
>JBGSOR010000534.1:0-2663 GCA_041738985.1 Chromatiaceae bacterium
GCGGCCCGCCCAGGGTCATGACCTGCCAGCCGTCCGCCGATCGCTCCCAGTACAGGGGCGAGCGCCAGCCCTTGGACCGCACTGCGGCCCAGCCGTCGGAGAGCCACAGGGCCGGCCGGTCGTAGCCGGCGTCCTCCATGAAGGCCAGGTACTCGCCATTGGTCACCGGCCGGTCCGCCAGCGCGAAGGGGGCGAGGTAGACCCGGTGGCGCGGACGCTCGTTGTCCCAGGCGAACCCTGCAGGTGCGGCGCCGATTTCCACCAGCCACCCGTCGTGGGCGAGGTAGGCGAGGGGTCCGGGTATGGCGATGGGATCCTCGGGTAGATCGATCCGATAGGCCGGGCGCAACGGATTGTGGGCCAGGTTGCGCTTGATGCCGGTTAGGAGCAGCTCCTGATGCTGCTGCTCGTGCTGGAGCCCGATCTCGAGCCGGGAGGCGACGCCGGGCCTTTCGGGCGCCGGGCACTGGTCGATCAGGTCCGCGATGCCCGCATCCACGTGTCGGCCGTAGGCGCAGACCTCCGCCACCGTGGGGCGCGACAGGAGTCCGCGCTCGGCCCGCGGCCAGAAGCCGCTGCCGGTCTGCTCGTAGTAGCTGTTGAAGAGGTACGCGAAGCCCTCGTGGAAGATCCGATAACCGGGCAGGAAGGGGCGCAGGAGAAAGGTCTCGAAGAACCAGGAGACATGGGCCAGGTGCCAGCGCGGCGGGCTTGCCACCGTCGCGACCCGCAGGACGTAGTCCTCGACCTGCAGGGGCGCGCACAGCCGCTCGGTCGAGCGGCGGACCCGTGCGAATTCCGCCAGCAGGGCATGCCGGTCGGCCAGGTCATCGCGTCGGCTTGACGATCTCGTCTCATGGGCTTGCCACGAGGAATCCCAGCCCAGGGGACATTAGGGGTCCCCTGTAAGTTTTTCCCGTTACGGCCGACTACCGGTTGAATGGGTAGCCCGGATGGAGCAGGCCGGAATCCGGGGCGTCGTTGCCCTGGGCGCCGGGGCCTTTGATCCTGGCCAGGCTTCATCCGGACCCCCAATGCAGCGCAGCGATGACCCAACAGAACCATCGAGGATGAGGAATATGAAGATGCGCCCCTTGATACCCGGGTTGTTGGCAGTCGGGCTGTCGACCGGTTTGCCGGCCGTCGCGGACACCAGCACCTCCGCCGACGGCTATGTGGTCTATCACAATGCCTTCACCGCCGATACCCTGGATCCCGCCATCGCCCGGCAGTACGGCATCCAGCGCAGCCGGGCCCGCGGCGTGCTCAACGTGACCGTCCTCAAGGGAGAGGCGGGGAACCTGGGTGCCCCCACCAGGGCACAAGTCGCGGTCCTGGCCGTCAGCCTGGCCGGCCGTGAGCAGCCCATCCGCATGCGTGAGATCCGGGAGCACGAGGCCGTGTACTACATCGGGGAGTTTTCGGTGCAGGACCGGGAGACCCTCAGGTTCAGGATCGAGGCGACCCCTGCGGGGGCTGCGACGCCGCTTACGGCCGAGACCAGCGAGCAGTTCTTTACCCGGTAAGCCGTCACTGCGGTCGGCGAGGTACACACCTCGCCCTGGCCTCCCGTGTCGCCGCCAGAAGAAGCGCATCGGCATCCTCGATCAGAACAAACGCCGGGTGACCGCGACCGTGGGCATCTGATGTCCGAGGCGCAGACCAACCTGGGACAGCTCGTCGGCAAGGACCACCGGCACGAGCTGTCAGTCAGCAACGAATCGCTGGAGGATGCCGCCGCGCTTCGCGCGCGAGGCGGCCGGCGCCGAGTTGACGCGCAGGATGATCTTCGGCCTCTGCCTCTTCGCGCTGACCCTGCCCGGAGTCGTCTTTGTGGGCTGCATCTAGCGGTCTCCGCGGTCTTGGATCAGGGTCTGGCGGCCCGCTCCAGGGCCTGCTCGATCTGGTTAGCCGGGGCGTAGCCGTCGATGCGGTTGCCATCGGGCAGCAGGATGGTCGGTGTGGCGGCGACGGCGTGGCGCTCGTCCAGGGCCATGAGCCGCTCCAGGGGGGCATCGCAGGACGCCCCGACGGGCGCCTTACCGTCCAGGATCCAGTCGCGCCAGGCCCGGCCGCGATCCTTGGTGCACCAGATGGCGCGCGCCTTCTCGGCAGAGTCCGGCGTCAGGATGGGCAGGAGGAAGGTGTAGACGGTGAGGTCGTCGACACGCTCCAGCTCCTGGGCCAGCTTGCGGCAATAGGGACAGTTGGGGTCCTCGAAGGTGACTAGGACCCGGCGCCCCTTGCCCTTCACCTGCTTGGCCGCGAGGTCCAAGGGCAGCTCGGCAAAGGCGGCGCGGGCGAGCTCCAGCTTGCGCTCCTCCGTGAGGTTGCGCCGGGTCTTGGTGTCGATGACCCGACCGAGGAACGCGTAGCGCCCCCGGGCGTCGGTGTAAAGGAGCTGGCCGCCCAGGCGCACCTCGTAGAGGCCGAGGAACCCGGCCGGGCGCACCGATTCGACCTGAGCGCCGGGGCCGGCCAGACCCTCGATAGCGGTTCTGATCTCCGCCTCGTCGGCCTGGGCCTGAGTGGCGGCGAGGCTGGCGAATAGCAGCAGGGCGGGCGTCGCGGCGCGAGGGGTCCAGTGGGGAAGCATGGCGGGTTCCTGAATGGGCGGATTAAGCCTGTTCGGCGGCTTTGGGGCTGGCTCGGCGCGGGGCTCG
>JBGSOR010000558.1:0-7017 GCA_041738985.1 Chromatiaceae bacterium
CGCCGACGCCAGCGCCCGCCTCGCGGAGATCGAACGGACCTTCGCGATGGTGGCCGACGCCATGCCGGCCGGCTCCGACGAGCAGGGGCACTGGCTGACTTGGCGCCTGATCGCCCTACTCGCCGCCGGCGACCAGGGGGACACGGCGGCGGAGCTCGCCAGACGCTTGATCGACGACGATGGTCCTCTCCACATCTGGCCGCTCCTGTGGTCCCGCTTCTTCGGGCTCGATATCGATCGGGTCCGGCTCAAGGAGCGACTCAAGTCCATCCCTGTCGCGGACCCGAACTTCATCCCGTTCACCGGCCTCTATCTGGAGCTTCGGCTCGAAGACGGCGAGGCGGAAGGCGTCTTGGCTGAGCTTGAAGAGATAACGCCGACGGTCGAGGCGCTGGGCCATCCCGAGGTTCCGCGCCAGTGGCGCGTGATCGCGCTGACCGCGGCCGCACGTCACGACGAGGCCGGCGCGGTCGTCGACACTATCGCCGACGAGCGCCTGCGCCTGCGGATGCGCTTGCACATCGCCCGCAGCCAGGAAACGGAAAGGCCCGATAGCCACAAAGCGGCCGCCGCCGCACTCTTCGCAGTCGACCCGAGTCTTGACGTGCTCGCCGAGGCTTGCGACGCCCACGCAAGGGTCGGCGATTGGGCCTTCGTCGCTGCCCACGCCGATGCGCTGCTGGACGCGATTCCGACGCCCGGCTCATTGCGGGTCCTGGTGATCGCGGCATTCAATCGGGGGGAGTACCGGCGTTGTATGAGCGCGCTGGATGAGCATCGAGACGTTTATCCCGACGGCCGATTGCCCGGGGACCTCGCTGTGCTGCGGGTACGCTGCCAGCGGATGCTTGGTGAGTCATCCCAGGCGGCGCGCGAGGCGCGCCGGCTATGGGAGCGGCACCCCACGGCGGGGCATCTATTCGAACTGATCGACACCCAAATCCACGGTGGCGACCTGGCCGGCGCGCGCGAGTCGCTGCGGCGGATGCTCTCTGTCGAAGGCGCAGCTGCCGAATCGCTGCTGCGTGGGGCGAACCTTGCTGCCGTGGCTGGCGACCGGGAGCTGGCCGTGCTCTTGTGGCGCCGCGCGGGGGAGATTGGCTCGGATGCCGCGGACTTTTCCGGCGCGATGGTGATTACCGGGAGTCATCTTGGGCTTGGCCGAGAGACGGAGCCCTGGTTGCAGCGCATTCACGCCGAAGCACAGTCCGGCGTCGGGTCGGCCAAAGCAGTGGAGATACCAGAAATTCTCGACCTGATGCGCGAGCAGCGGGAGGCGGGTGAGCACGTCGAAGGTTTGTACCGACGCGGACAGGTGCCCGTGCATCTGTTGCCCGAGCACCTGTCTGCGCCACTGTCGAGGCGGTTCCATGCGATTCCAGAGCGCAATTGGGCAGAGTGCGACCCCCTGCTCGACGCGCCGGTCTTGGTCCGACACGGCGCCCGGCCGTTGGCCGACCATCGCCACCGCGCAGTTCTCGACGGGCGGCTGGTTCTTGACATTACAGCGGTACTGACGGCGTGCGATCTCGGGCTGCTCGATGTGTTGGAAACCCACCTCGCCCCGCTCTGGCTGACCCCGGACTGGCATCTGATATTGCTCGACGAGATTCGACGCCTGCGATCGAATCAGCCAGACCGAATCGAAGCACAGCGACGCGTTTCCGACCTCGTCCGCGCTCACGGCATCGCCCGCGTCGATCTCGGGAGCCGAACACCACCGCCGGAAAGCCTGTCGGATCTGGTCGGCGAGCATGATGCTCGCGCGCTTGACCTGGCGCGTGCCAACCGGGGGTGTTTAGTGGCTTCTCTGCTCCTCACAAGGGCCAAGAAAGACGATTCTAGCCCAGTCCCCCTCCCACGTGACTGGAGCGATCATCTGATCGGTCCGCGTGGACTGCTCGATCAGGCCGCAAGCGACGGGCTTATCGATGCCGGTGCCCATCGGCGGGGGATGCAGCATTTTCCGCCCGAGCCAGATGGTGCGAGGGCCTTGGTCCGACCGGGGGATTACTTGTTGGTGTGTCCGGGGGTGCTTATCGCCCTCGCGCAGGCCGACGTTCTGAGTGCACTTGCCCAGGGCTACCGGCTCGCGGTCGCGGATAACCTCTGGGAGCAAATTGATGCAGAGCTGTCGCAGAACAACGCTGATGTGGAGCTCATCACTTGGCTGCAGCTGCTGATCGACCGGCTGAGCGCTGGCCGTCAGGCAGGCACTTACCAGAACGCACCGAGTGGTGCACCGCCTTCGCCGATCATCGAACAGCCGACGTGTGGCCTAGACCATCTCCTAAATTTTCCAGGTGAGCCCGGTGACCTGCTCTGGATCGATGATCGGTTGCTGAGTGGCTACCCACAGAGCGGGGTTTGTCAGGTCATCGGTGTGGTCGAGGTTCTGGAACTGCTGCATAAGCAGGGTGCGATCAGCCGAGCGGAGCGCTTCGGGCTGTTACATCGGCTTCGGGCATCCAATTACAGATTCATACCGCTCGACGCCGACGAGATTCTGTATTGGCTGCGGCAGGTGCACTCCCAGTCCGATCGACTGATCGTTCCGGCCCAGCTAGACGTATTGGCGCGATACTGGGCGGCATGTCTCTATCAAGGGGAGGCCCTGCAGTGGACCGGCAACGATCATCACGGCCAGGGTGAGATCCCGTTCTTCGTCTCTTCCCAATCGGCGGTGTCGAAGGTGCTGTGTGCCATCTGGAGCGATGAGCGGCTGAATCCCAACCGACGCCGGCAGCGGGCCGATTGGGTGCTGGACAACCTCTACGTCGGCGTCGGCGATATCCCGCATCTCGGATTGGAGCGGAATCCGGAGCGGGACATGAGTCTTGTCGGGATGGATCAAGCCGGGCTCTGCTTCGGAGCCTTCCAGGTGATGGTCGAGCGGATCGGTCGCGAACGCAAAGTAGCCGATCGGGACCAGGCGTCCGCCAAGCGAGAGAGGGATCACTCGCTCGGTGCTGCGGCGGCATACCTGAGCTGGATTTGCGAGCGCGTTGTGGCGCCTCGCCTGCTCGCCGACCCGACGAGCGCTGCATCGACGGCCGCGGCCTTCCGCAGCCTTCTGCTTGGCAGTTTCGCACGTGACGACGGCGAGTTTCTCCCATTGATAGGCTCCTGGCTCCTGCGTTTCCTTCCTATCCTGCCGTCTGCGTTGCGCGAAGAGCTGCACAAGGACCAGGACCTGATGCAACGTCTAGGCTTGGAACAAGTCGATTATGTTGCGGTGGACGGCCTGCACTTCCGCGTGCGGGATCTATGGCCAGCTGTGCAAAAGGCATTGCGCGGCGCCAGACCCATCCTTCTGGACTCCGAACACGAGCAACCGTTCAGCCTGTCGCCAGTATCCAACAAAGACGACCCTCGCCCGGTGCTGGAGCTGACCGATGCCGATGGCACGCCTGTCGGACGCCACCACTTCCAATTCAGCGAACTGCTTTTCGATGGTCGGGAGCTGCGCATCCAAGCATTACGCTCGAATCCACACTGGTGGGACGGCGACCGCAGAGGTGCGGAAGCCGTCGAGCGAGACCTGTGTGCCATCGATTCCGCCGCGTCGAGGGTGCGCGAAATCAGGCGGATCATGGATAGTTCCGCCGATGCCCACTACATTTGGCTCGAAGAAGATTTGCAGCGCGAATTGCGGGTCAACAGAGGCTTGTCTCTGGACCGCAGCTTCCCGCCATCGCTTTCCGCGGTCTTGACCTACATCCGCTGCCCCGAGGTTGGCACCGATGGCAAGTCGCTGGCGGAGCAGTGCTGGGACACCCTGTTTCGATCCATCCCGCCGGAGCGCAGTCTCGCGGAGCAGCTTTGCCGGATCGCGCTGCTGCCGTGCGCTTTGCCGGACGATGCTCATCGAAGGGTTGCTGCGCTCGACATGGAGCCTCGGCGCGAGCTCCTGAAACTGGCGGCTCGGGAAATGACCCATACCGTCGGGCACCTGCACCTGATCGATCTGTTGCTGGCGTCCGCCGCGAGCCTGCCGGAGGCACTGGACCTCGCCCAGGAGCAGATCGCCTATCTGTCCACTTCGCATTTCGCGGACGAGCTGAAGCTCACCCGGCCCCTGGTCGACCTGGCATATCGGGCATTCGGTACCGAGGCGGAGGCCTCTGGCAACGAGCCACGCCTGCAGTTGTTGGCCGCTTGGGTGCATGCCGGGCGGGTCACGGGCATCGCGCGCCGGGCTGGGGTGAACCTGAGCCATCTCGCAAAGAACTTGAAGCAATGGGCGCCCTTTCCCTATCGCGACCTCTACGCATACGGTCAGGAGCCGACGACGGACATGGCCTGGCCCTGGCATGTCGCTGAGACCGATCTGATCTTCGATGGCCTCGGCCGATCCTGAGCCGATACCCGGACCTCGTTCCGCACCTCGACCTGTCCGCTCTCCAAGCGCGCCTCACGCGACTGGACTCCGGTGCTCCCGAGCCATTGCAGGACGTGCATTTGCTGCGCGATACGGGATTGCTCTCGGATACGCTGGGCTGCCTGTGGGGCGGCGACCGCTCGGTCAATCTGGCGCCACTGATTGGGCTGGAAAAGGCGAGCCGCTTCACACCCGATGCCTTTGCCGGTATGGTCGATGGTTGGCTTGACGAGCTCGCGGTGGAGCCGCAACGTGACGGGCTCTGGCACTCTCTGTATGTCACTGTTCGGCATGGGACACTGCCAAACCCGACTGCAGAGCGTCTGGACGAGATCCTCCGCCGGCTAAACATCGACGCGTTGATCGAGTCGGACCACCTGCTGCTGATACCTCTGATGGAGCTCTCGGTCCGACACCGAAGCGACCGCGAGTCTATTGCCGCTCAAATCTATCGCTGGGCGGAGGGCGTCGATACTGGAGACCGGCCCACCCCGGCCTTCAGGGAGCAGTTCGGTGCCGATGCCACCCATGTATTCTGCACACGCCTCATCGATTGGCTGCACACCTTGGCAGCCAGGCACCCTGAAGACCCCGATGGAGAATTCGCGCGCCTACTCGATGGACTGATCCAGCGCTCCCGCATCCTGGCCGCGGAGCTCCGTGGCCCCCTGACCAATATCGCCCGCCACATGCCCTTCTCCAGGCATCGCGCTTTGCGTCGCACGCTCCTTGCCGCCCGGGCGCGCCCTGGACCGGCGATTGGTAAAGCCTCCCCGCAGGGGCCGGAAAGAAAAGAGCAGCTTACGGCAGCACGCCGGAAGAAGCGCCGAAAGAGCAGGGGCGGGCGCTGAAGCATCGGACAGGTCAAAGAAATAAAACCGGCAGCCTTGACCAGCGTGCGCATCGACGGGGTCAAGCCGGTCGCCCCGTCCTGGCGACCAAATCACTCAGCGCTCTAATTCCGCAACGCTCGGGGCCGCTCCACCGATTCCGAGCGCGCCCAGCCCTCGCCGGGATGCGCGGTGGCCCCTTCACAGACTCCGCCGGAGGTCCTTCAGCAACAGGAACAGGTGGTAGGGGTCCGTCGGGCTGGGCTCGAAGTCGAAGCGGGCATAGAAAGAGCGGGCGCGGTCGTCCTTAGCGTGGACCAATAGGGCACGAATTCCCGCGATGTCGGCGGCCTGGTCGGTGCGTAGCAGGGCGTCCTTGAGGAGCCCCTTGCCGAGACCCTGACCCTGGGCGTCCCGTTGCACCGCGAGCCGGGCCAGGATCAGGACCGGGATGGGGTGGCGCGGCATGGCTTTCTTGACCCGCCCCGGGGTTTCGGCATGGGCGACCGAGCCGACGGTCAGGCTGTAGTAGCCCAAAACCGGGCGCCCCCGGCAGGCCACGTAGGTCTGCGAGCTGTTGGCACCCTGGGCCTGCAGTGCGTGGCGCTTCAGGAATCGGTCGAGGGCCTCCTCGCCGCAGTCGAAGGCCCCGAGCTCGTGGTCGGCCGTCAGCTTTTCGATGCGCAGGCGGTTACTCCCAGGGTCGGTCACTCGAAGACGCTCTTGTGACGGAGCAGGTCCTCCAGGCCGGGCTTGGGGCTCGGCGGCCGGTCGAGTGCGGCCAGGAATGCCTCCCATTGAGCGTCGTCCAGCAGGATCTCGCGGCGCTCGGCCAGTGTCTCCGCCGCAGCGGTCAAGCTGCTTTCGACCACGAATTCACTGACGGTTTTGTGGCGGGCGCTCGCCGCCCGTTGAAGCAGCGCCTTGGCCTGGGCGCTGAGGCGCAGATCTAGGCGCTCGTCCTTGCGGGTGCCGGCGTTAGACATGGTTGGGCTCTCTAAGTGGGACTGGTCCATCTTAGCCCCCGTACGTTGCCCGTACAACGGAGCGCCTCCGTGCTGTCTGGCTTCCGTCGCGGGACCCACTATCCGCGGTCCACGCCGTGGCCGACGCCTTGCCAGCCCATCTTGTGCGCAAGCGCAGCAGCGATACACTGACAGCGCTCCCTACCGCCAGAGCCAAGGGGTCGGACATGGATAGATCGCCGCGCGTATTCATCAGCTACCGCCACGACTCCGACGAGCACCGGGAGCGCGTTCTCGCGCTCTCCGAGCGGCTGCGTCAGGACGGCATCGAGACCATCCTGGACCGCTACGCGAAAGGCTCGCCGCCCGAAGGCTGGCCACGCTGGATGCTGAACGGTCTGGACTTTGCCGACCGAGTCCTTTTGATCTGCACGCAGACCTACTACCGCCGATTTCGGGGACTGGAAGAGCCCGACAAAGGAAAGGCTATGTCTGCGTTAACTGTTGAAGCCGCCTGATTCCGCGGGGCGTCGTGGCACGTCTATCAGCCAGGACGATTCAAAAACAATGGGTTGCAGACGGACCAACGGACCAACAGCTAACGCAGACATAGCCAAAGGAAAGGCTGTGTTCGCGATAGGTGTTGGCCGCTACGGACTGGCGCCCCTGCCGACGGCTTGGCGAAGGAAGAGCGCGGGGGTCAGCGCATCGCCGAAGCGCTCCAGACACCGGCGCCATCCGAGATAGTTGGGGAGATACTTGGTGGCGACGCCGCAGAAGCGGGTCATCCAGCGCTTGAGGCGGCTGTCGTAGGCATTGACGTTCTGGAGGTGGAAGGCGT
>JBGSOR010000546.1:0-8831 GCA_041738985.1 Chromatiaceae bacterium
CGGGAGAGGGGATAGGCCAGGGCGGCCGAGATGGCCACCATACCGAGCGCGATGACCCAGAGCCGCCCCCATTGCCTGGACTGCAGCTCCAGCTCCGGCAGGTCGCGCAAGGCTTGCCCGGGGAGGAGCGCCAAGGCGCCGACGGTCTGCCCGTCCTGCTCCAGGGGGTAGCGTCGCGCGCCGGGCAGCAGGGATTCGCGTGCGTAGATGGGCTTCCCGGTTGCGTCCAAGAGCATCAGGCGCAACTCCAAAGGAACGGGCCGCCCCTCATGCTCCCGCCGTTCGATCGGCGGCAAGGGCGGCCATTCCCCGGACTCCATCGCACCGCGACGCAGCCAGGGGGGTAGATGTCCGCGGCGGGGACCGCCCCGGTCTGCGCGCTCGCCAGGCTCGTGTCCCAGGAGGGCGGAGATCCAGATCCGCGAGTCCTTGGCGAGCTGGTCCCAGGACCCGTCCCGGGCGTGGATGGCGACCAGGCGCTCGGCGATCTCCTCGATGCGCCGGGAGTCGCGGGCGTCGGCCAGCTCCATCAGGCCCCGCTCCAGAGACCAGTGCACGAAGGCACCGGTGCCGCCCACCACCAGGACGCAGGCGAGCAGGAGGGTCAGGAAGACCTTGGCGCGGATCGGGAGCCTCATGCGCGGATCATCACGGGCAGGGGTGCAAGAACGAAGGACCGACGCGCCTGCCGATCGGGCGCACGGGCTCCATCCGAGGGTCGCGATCATGTATTCTCGCCCGCGCCCCGGGCGTCCTTCCCGGGCAGTTGCATAGCGCACGGATCACCCAAAAACACGCTGAGGATTCCCATGAATCTCACCCTGCTTCACTGCGCGATCACGTCCGTCCTGACGGCTACGCTCGTTGCCGGCCCGGTGCTGGCCGACGATGCCGCACTCCGGGACAAGGCCAAGAAGGCCGGGCTCTCGGCCCTGCCCTACGGTGCCGGCAAGATTCAGGACAATCCGCTGACCCAGGAGAAGATCGAGCTGGGCACCATGCTGTTCTTCGATCCGCGGCTGTCCGCGAGCGGACTCATTAGCTGCAACACCTGCCACAACCTGGGAACGGGCGGGGACGACAATCAGACGACCTCCGTGGGTCATGGCTGGCAGAAGGGTCCCCGCAACGCCCCCACCGTGCTCAACGCCGTCTACAACAAGGCCCAGTTCTGGGACGGCCGTGCCGAGGACCTCAAGGCCCAGGCCAAGGGCCCGGTTCAGGCGGGGGTGGAGATGGCCAACAAGCCCGCGAACGTGGTCTATACGCTCAAGACCATGCCCGAGTATGTGGAGCGGTTCGGACGCGCCTTCCCGGGGGAGCCGGACCCGGTGACCTTCGACAACATGGCCCGCGCCATCGAGGCCTTCGAGGCGACCCTGGTGACCCCGTCCTCGCCCTTCGACGCCTGGATCGAGGGCAATGACGCGGCCATGACCCCGGAGCAGAAGCAGGGTCTCGAGCTCTTTATCGATAAGGGCTGCACCGCCTGTCACACCGGGGTGAACGTGGGCGGGCAGGAGTACTTCCCGTTCGGTCTGGTCAAGAAGCCCGGGGCCGATATCCTGCCCCCGGAAGACAGGGGCCGTTTTGCGGTGACCAAGACGGCCACCGACAAATATGTCTTCCGCGCCGGTCCCCTGCGCAATATCGCGCTCACCGCACCCTACTTCCATTCCGGTCAGGTCTGGGATCTGGAGCAGGCCGTGGCGGTCATGTCCAACGCCCAGCTCGGGACCGAGATGGCGGACCACGAGGCCGCCCTGATCGCCACCTTCCTCGGCGCCCTGACCGGCGAGCAGCCGCGGGTGCAGTACCCGATCCTGCCGGTCGAGACGGCCGCGACACCTAAGCCCAAGCTCTGATCGCCCGAATCGCGGGCGGGACGGGATGCCCGCGCTCGGACGGGTCCGAGAGACCCCGGACCCGTTCAACGGACCCGCTTAAAGGGCCCGCTCAAGATGTAGACCCTGTCCGGCGGCAATGGCCCGCAGACAATCCAGGCACAGACAGTCCGCGTAGCACCCGTGCAGGGCTTGAAGGGCCCTGTCGTCCAGCTCCACGAGGGCGCACTCGCAGCGCACCGGGTTGTTGGCCTTGCACTCGAAGGTCCTGCCGCAGCGGGGACAGGTCTTTTCTTCGTGTTTCAGCATGCTCGGGGTCCGGGTTGGGTGGCGCGGCGGGGCCGCTCGCAGGGTATGGGGTCGGCGGGCCAAGGTCGGCGACCGCGGCTCGACTGCCGTCCGGGGACCGAGGCGAACCATGCGTGACCTCGGCCCCGGATGCAACCCCGATGGGGCCCCTCCGTCTCCCCTTGTCGATCCCGGGCGTCGCTTCGGGGCCGGTGTCGGCGACCCCTTCCCCAGCCAGGCTCCCGGTGCCCGCCCAGGGTAGTCAAAGGGGGCAGTCTGGTGCACACTCCCCCGGCCGTCCGCAGCCCTAAGCCCCCGGGACGCCGGGCGCCGCGCCAGCGCTTGCCAGGGACGCCGAACCCGCGAGCGGCTGCGGCCCGCCACGAGCCAGATACCTAAACACTGACGGAGAATGCCACCCATGAGACTAGGTTCCCTGCTGATCGGACTCCTGTGCATCCTTGGCGCCGCGGTCGCCCAGGCCGAGGAGCCCATCGTCATCAAGTTCAGCCACGTCGTCGCCGCGGATACCCCCAAGGGCAAGGCCGCCGCGCGCTTCGCCGAGCTGGCCAAGGAGAAGACCAACGGACGGGTGGAGGTGACCGTTTACCCGAACAGTACGCTTTACAAGGATAAGGAGGAGGTGGAGGCCCTTCAGCTCGGTGCCGTGCAGATGCTGGCGCCATCGCTGGCCAAGTTCGGCCCACTTGGGGTTAAGGAGTTCGAAGTATTCGACCTTCCCTTTATCTTCGACGGGTACGACCAGCTCCATAAGGTCACGGAGGGGCCTATTGGCAAAGAGCTGCTCGGCAAGCTGAGCGACAAAGGAGTTCTGGGCCTGGCCTATTGGGATAACGGCTTTAAGGTGATGAGCGCCAACAAGCCGCTGAAGGACCCGAAGGACTTCCGCGGCACGAAGATGCGTATCCAGTCTTCCAAGGTGCTGGACGCCCAGATGCGCGCCCTCGGCGCCAACCCGCAGGTCATGGCCTTTTCCGAGGTCTACCAAGCGCTCCAGACCGGTGTTGTCGATGGCACCGAGAATCCCCCGTCGAACCTCTACACTCAGAAGATGTACGAGGTGCAGAAGTACGTCACCGACTCCAATCACGGCTACCTCGGCTATGCGGTGATCGTGAACAAGAAGTTCTGGGACGAGCTGCCCGCGGACATCCGTACCGCTTTGGAGGAGGCCATGGCGGAGGCGACCGTCTATGCCAACGAGATCGCCAAGCAGGAAAACGAGGACTCGCTAGCCAAGGTTAAGGAGAGCGGTAAGAGCGAGATCATCGAGCTCACCCCGGAGCAAAAAGACGCTTGGAAGAAGCGCCTGGCCAAGGTGCATCGCGACATGGAGGGCCGGGTCGGCAAGGATCTGATCCAGTCCATCTATCAGGCCACTGGAAACGACATGAGTAAGCTATAGGCGCGTAGTGGCGAGTGGCGAGTAGCTAGGGCCGAGGTACCGCGATCTCGCACGCCCCGCTCCTCGCTGGGCGCGTCGGGTGCTTCCGACGCCGTCGCGCGAGGATCGCTACTCGCAACTCGCAACTCGAAGCTAGCTACTCGCCACCAAAAGAAGGCCGAGGCCAGACCCCGGCCCACCGGAGGTCCGTATGCTAAGAATTCTGGACCGCCTGGAGGAATGGCTCATTGCCTTCCTCATCGGGGCTGCTACCCTCTTGATCTTCGTTGCGGTGGTACATCGCTACAGCCTGGATATGTCGGCGGAATGGGGCTGGGATGTCCTGTACGACTGGCTCTTCGTCATCGATCTGAGCTGGGCCCAGGAGCTGTGCATCTACATGTTTGTGTGGATGGCCAAGTTCGGGGCCGCCTATGGCGTGCGCACCGGTATCCATGTCGGCGTGGATGTCCTGATCAATAACCTGCCCGAATGGGCGCGCTCCAAGCTCGTCCTCTTCGGACTTCTGGCCGGTGCCCTTTTCACCGGGCTGGTGGGGACCTTCGGGGCCAACTTCGTGTGGCACATCGCCCACACGGAGCAGACATCCCCGGACCTCGAGGTGCCGGTGTGGATCGTGTACCTGGCGATCCCGCTCGGGTCCTATCTCATGTGCTTCCGCTTTCTGGAGGTCGCCTGGTCCTTTTTCCGGACCGGCGAGCTGCCGCGTCACGAGCACGCGCATGTGGAAGGACTGGAAGAAGAGGTCGAGCAGGCCCAGGCCACGGGGCGGCCGGAGCCGGTGTTTCTTGGCGAGTCGATCACGCTTGCCGAGGAGCGCGAGCACATCCACGGCGGGCATTCGGAGCACGCGGGACCCACGGACGACCATGGGCCTGAATCCAACGACCGCGGGGAGGGCCGTCCATGACCGGGCTGATTATCTTCGGTCTGCTCCTCGTCCTGATGCTCACCGGCATGCCGGTGTCCATCGCCTTGGGCCTCACCGTGCTCACCTATCTCTTCACCATGACCACGGTGCCGATCGAGTCGGTGGCCTTAAAGCTCTTCACCGGCATCGAGAAGTTCGAGATCATGGCGATCCCCTTCTTTATCCTGGCCGGGAACTTCCTGACCCACGGCGGGGTGGCGCGACGCATGATCGCCTTCGCCTCCAGCATGGTCGGCCATTACCATGGCGGGCTGGGGCTCTCGGCGGTGTTTGCCTGCGCCCTGTTTGCGGCGGTCTCCGGGTCTTCTCCGGCCACCGTGGTGGCCGTCGGCTCGATCTTGCTCCCGGCCATGGTCAAACAGGGCTTTCCGGTTCGTTTCGGGACTGGGGCTATCGCCTCGGGTGGCGGCTTAGGGATACTGATCCCCCCATCCATCGTCATGGTGATGTACGCGGTCTCTACCAACAGCTCGGTAGGGGCGCTCTTCATCGCCGGCATCGTGCCAGGCATCGTGCTCGCGTTCATGCTGGGCATCACGACCTGGTGGATCGCGCGCCGCAATAACTATCCGCGTCTGAAACGGGCAGACTGGGCCACCCGCTTCCGCACCTGGCGGAAATCGGTGTGGGGCTTGATGCTGATCTTCCTGGTGATGGGAGGGATCTATACGGGCGCCTTCACGCCTACGGAGGCGGCTGCCATGAGCGCGGTCTATGCCTTCGTGGTGGCGGTCTACGTCTACAAGGACATGCCGCTGAGCCGGGTACCGCGGGTGCTGCTCGACTCCGCCAACATGTCGGCCATGCTGCTCTACATCATCACCAACGCGGTCCTCTTCTCCTATCTCCTGACCTACGAGAACATCCCCCAGCAGCTCGCACAATGGATGGTGGATACGGGCCTGGGACCGATCGGTTTCCTGCTGGCGGTGAATGTCATGCTGCTGTTGGCCGGCAATATCATGGAGCCTACCTCCATCATCCTGATCACGTCGCCCGTCCTGTTTCCCGTCGCCATGGCGCTGGGGATCGACCCCATCCATTTCGGGGTGATGGTCGCGGTCAACATGGAGATCGGTATGATCACCCCGCCGGTGGGCCTGAATCTCTATGTCGCCAGCGGGATATCGCGACTCGGGATGACCGAGACGACCGTCGCCTGTTTCCCCTGGCTGCTCACCATGCTGGTATTTCTCATGATGATCACCTATTGGCCGACCCTCTCCCTGTGGCTTCCGCGGACCCTGGGCATGATGTGAGGGGGATGGGGTCGGCGGCCGGCACGCCTTGCGCCCCGCCCCCGCAGGGGTGTCGGACGCTGCCGGCTGCGGCGTTGGTGCTCGGCGACCATTTACCCCCATCGAGGCCCGGTCGGCGTGCTTGCTCATGATGGATGACGGATGGCTTCGACGCATGGGCACCAGGCGACAGGCGTTGCTGCTTATCGCAGCACTGTCCCAGTCGCTTCCCGTCCTGATGCCGATGGCGCAGGGCGGCGGGCTCGCGAAGCTGCCGTTCGAGCCCAACCCCGGTTCCCTCGGCGCCTATCTCTATGTCCCCGAGCGCCCCAAGGACCCCGCGCCCCTGGTGGTCGTCCTGCATGGCTGCACCCAGGTCGCCAAGGACTTCGACGACGAGACAGGCTGGACCGCCTTGGCGGAGGAGGCCGGTTTCCTGCTTCTCCTGCCGGAGCAGAGCGCGCGCAACAACCCCAAACGCTGCTTCAACTGGTTCAACCGTCGGGACCAGGTACGCGACGGGGGGGAGCCGGAGTCCATCCGCCAGATGCTGGAGGCCGTGAAGGCCGGAAATCGCGTGGACCCCGAACGGGTCTTCGTCACCGGCCTCTCGGCGGGCGGCGGCATGACCAGCGTGCTGCTTGCTACCCATCCGGACCTGTTTGCGGCCGGGGCGGTCGTGGCCGGAGTGCCTTATGGCTGCGCGCCCAATGCGCTCTTTGCGCTCCCCTGCATGCGGCTCGGCAATCGTCTCGTGCCTGGCCCCCGGGCCTGGGCGGACATGGTCTTCGCCGCGGCGCCCCCCGGGACCGCCCGCTGGCCGCGGGTGGCCATCTGGCACGACGCCGGGGACACACTGGTCAACCCCGTCAATGCCCGAAGCTCCATGGAGCAGTGGACGGCGGTCCAGGGAATCGACCAGATCCCGGACCTGGGTGTCAGGGTGGGTCCCCACGAGCGCCTTGTCTACCAGGATGCCCAGGGCCGACCCCGGGTAGAGCTATGGCTCACCCGCGGGGTGGGTCACGCCACGCCCATCGATCAGCAGACCGGTTGCGGTCGCGACGACCCGGAGCGCAAGAGCGACTTCGTGACGGACGCGGACATCTGTGCCACCCGGGAGATCGCCCGCTTCTGGGGGCTGGTCGATCGTTGAGAACCGGGCACCGAACGAGCCTGACCAATGACTGTCGATCTCATCCCGGGTCAACCCAGCACGAATGCCCTGGATCCTCTGGCGATCCCGCTCGCCGGGCTGCACCTGATCGAGGCGAGCGCCGGCACCGGCAAGACATACGCCATCGCCCACCTGGTGCTGCGCCTGCTCCTGGAGCCTGGCCGGCGGGTGGACGAGATCCTGGTCCTCACCTTCACCGAGTCGGCCACCGAAGAGCTCAAGGGGCGCATCGCCCGGCGCCTGCGGGAGGCGCGCGCCCTCCTGGCGACCGGCGTTGCCGACTCTGTGGCCGCCGACCCCCTATTGGCCGATTCCCTGTCCCGACTCCCGGATCCCGCGCTGGCCCTGGCCCGCCTGGACGCCGCCCTAGCGAACCTGGACCGGGCCGCCATCCGCACCATCCACGGCTTCTGCCAGCGGATCCTCAAGGACTTTGCCTTCGAGAGCGGCGCCCCCTTCGACTCTGAGCTGATCACGGACGAGCAGGACCTGCGACGGGCGGCGGCGGAGGACTTCTGGCGCCGCCGCATGGCTGCCGCGGACATGGACGAGGCTGCCTGGCTGCTCTCGGAGCTGCCGAAAGGACCCCAGACCTTGCTCGACCGCCTCGGCGGACACCTGGGCCGGGCTGCCCCGCGTCTGCTGCCGGAAGACGGTGGCGATCGGTCCCGGGCTGGCAGCGAGCTGGCCGACCTGCACCGGGAGCTCGCGCGCCTTTGGCCCGAGGTGCGTGCCGAAGTGGCCGATCTTCTCGGCACAAGCCCCGCCCTCAAGCGCAACATCTACAGCGCGGCCGCCGTCGCGGAGGCGCTCACCGGGATGGATGCCTATTGCGCCGGACCGCCCTTGGGGGAGCCGCCCAGCCGGCTCGCGCTCTTCACCCCGGAAAGGCTCCGGTCCTCCTCCAAGAAGGGCGGCACCACCCCCGAGCACCCCTTCTTCGACCTTTGTGCCCGCCTTGCGGCGATCGACTTCGAGGGAATGGTCCGGGCCCGCCGGGCCGAGGTCCTCTTAGACGCCTATCGCTTCCTGCGCGAGGAGCTGGACCGGCGCAAGGCCGAGCGCCGCGTGGGCTATTACGACGACCTGCTGTCCCGGACCGCCGCCGCCCTGGACGGCCCCAGAGGGCAGGCCCTGGCGGAGCGGGTACGTACCGCTCACCCGCAGGCACTGATCGACGAGTTCCAGGATACGGACGACCTTCAGTACCGCATCTTCCGGCGTATCTATGTAGATGCCCTGACCCGGGCGGATGGCGGGGAAGGGGGCCGATGGCGCAAGCTCGGACTCTTCCTGATCGGCGACCCTAAACAGGCCATCTACGGTTTCCGCGGGGCGGACATCTTCGCCTACATCGCCGCCCGCAGGCAGGCCCAAACACAGGGGCGCATCCACACCCTTGACACGAACCGCCGCTCAGCGAGCGCCCTGGTGCGCGCGGTCAACCGGATCTTCGGAGGTGCCCGGGCTCCCTTCGTCTTTGAGCCCGATATCCGCTTCGAGCCGGTCCAGCCGGGTCCGGACTCGGACCGGGTGCCCCTCTCGATCGACGGCGCACCGGCGGTGCCGCTCCTCGTTCGCTGGCTCCCCCTGACCCCGGACAACGCCACCCGGTCGGGGAACCGGATCGTGACCGAGGCGGCCCGGGCGCTGGCGGTGGGGGACTGTGCACGCCAGATCGCGGTCTTGCTTGACGGATCGGCGCGCATCGGCGACGCGGCACTCAAGGCCGGGGATATTGCGGTACTGATACGCACCCACCGGGACGGGGTCCAGGTCCGGGACGCCCTGGCCGCAATCGGAATCGGCTGTGTCAGCATCGGCCAGGATACGGTCTTCGACTCGGAAGAGGCCGAGGACCTAGGTGCACTGCTCGCCGCCCTGGCCCCGGGCGCCGGGGGGGACCGGCTGCGTGCCGCGCTCGCCA
>JBGSOR010000572.1:0-18836 GCA_041738985.1 Chromatiaceae bacterium
GATCTGGCATGGAAGAAGCGGGCGACATCCTCGCAGCGACCGATGGCGGCACGCACGTCCGCCAGTTCCGCGGCGACAGCCTCGGGCTTGAGGGTATGCTGGGCGAAACGCGAGCGACTGGCCTTCTCGCGGTCGCGGGCGTTGTCCCAGTCGGCGTGCAGGGCTTGCTTCTTGGGCCCCAGGTCGTCGATGAAATCCAGCTCCAACTGGAGGGGGTGGGAGGCGTTCTTCTCGCGAAAGAGGGCACCCTCGAACAGGGCCTCGGCAATCAGCTCGCTGGAGCCGGGCACGGCCACGGTGACGCCCAAGTCGCTCTTGATGCTCTTGTGCTTGCGGATGAGCACATCCAGGATCACGCCGTCGATGGGGTTGTCGGTCCCGTAGTAGGTGATGACACGGACTTCGGGTTTTTCCTGGCCGAAGCGGTCCACGCGGCCCTCGCGCTGCTCATGGCGGGTGGGGTTCCAGGCCAGATCGTAGTGGAGCACGGCGTTGAACTGTTGCTGGAGGTTGATACCCTCGGACAGGCAGTCGGTGCTGACGAGGACGTACTGGCCCGACTCGGCGGCCAGCTCGGCGATACGGGCCTCGCGCTCGGCGGGCGGCAGCAGGCCGGTGACGGACTCAACGCGCACCTTGGCCGGGAGGGCCTCGCGCAGCTCGCGGGCCAGATAGTCCGCGGTGTCGATGAAACGGCAGAAGACGACCGGCTGGAAGTCGTCTTTGATCAGACCTTTGATCTCGCGAATCGCTGCCTGGAGCTTGTGGTCGCTCGCGGCGGGCAGGGCCTCGGCTCGGCGGGCGAATTCGAGCAGGCGACGGCGAGTGCTCTCGCCGCTGCCCTCCGTGTCGGAGCCAGGGCTGAAGTCCAGGGCCAGGACGTCGTCGCTGTCCCCCTGGTCCAGGACGGTGCGCCGGCCGATCTCATCCACGTCGTCGTCTTCGGCCTGGTCCGCGGCGGCGCGGTTACGTAGGGTCGCGGCGGCGGCGGCGGGGCTGGAGGAGACACAGCGCAGCAAGGCCAGGGCCGACCAATAGCGCACGCGCTGGTGTCGGCGACCGCCGTCGGGGCTGGAGACGTAGCCCCGGGCGAAGGCGAGGATGTCCTCGAACAGGGCGCGGTAGTCTTTGCTGAAGGTGTAGGTCGCCTCTTTGTCCAGGCGTGTCGGAAAGGCAGTGTCCGTTTCCAGGTAGTGGCGGATGTCCGCCCGCCGGCGTTGGACCAGATGGGCGGCGAGCTTGCGCCGGATGCCCTCGCGCTCCGCTCGGTCGAGGTCCGTCGGGAGGTTGGCGAAGCTCGCATCCAGCAGACTCAGGAGGGAGCGGAAGGCGTCCTCGTTGCCGCTATGGGGGGTAGCGGTGACCAGGACCAGATGACGGGTCGGGTCTTCGGCAATGCGCCGGACCAGGTCGTAACGCTGCTGGCGTCCGCGGCCGACCCCGCCGGCCAGGGTGCAGCCGTGGGCCTCGTCCACGATGACGAGCTCGGGGCACTTGAGGATGAAGTCCTCCGCCCGGCGGGCCGACTTGATGAAGTCTGTGGAGACGATGGTGTAGCGGTGGCGGTCGAAGACGGAGACTCCAACGGGGAGGTCACGCTCCAAACGTTGGATGGTGCCGGACAGGATCAGCTCGGCATCGATGTGGAACTTCTCCGCCAGCTCCTGCTGCCACTGTTCGGCGAGTTGCGGGGGGCAGAGTACGGCCAAACGAGTAATCTCGCCGCGGTCGAGCAGCTCGCGGGCGATGGTACTGGCCTCGATGGTCTTGCCTATCCCTACGTCGTCGGCAATCAGGAGGCGCACCGGGTCCAGTTTGAGCGCCATCATCAGCGGCACGAGCTGGTAGGGGCGCGGCTCAACGGCGATGCGTCCGAAGCTGCGGAAGGGGCCGGCGGCGGCGCGCGTAGACAGGCGAGCGGCGTCGCGCAGGCGTTGACCGGCGGAGAAGTCCCCAAGGTCGTCCCGACTGGGCAGCGAAAAGGCGGCGGACCGGACGGGCTCGCAGACGGGCAGGATGCCGGTGATCTCCTCGTCCAGGCCGCCGACCGGGCGGACCATGAGCAGATCGTCGGACGATTCGGGCAGGACCACCCACTCGCGACCGCGCGCGTGCACCAGGGTGCCGGGTTTGGAGAGGACGGCAGCGGTCATGTGCGGGGGGCTCCAAATATGTCGGGATGGCGGCGGAACTTGTCCATCCAGTCGGCACCGTGGTGGAAGCGGATGACGATGTAGCCCGCTTCCATCAGCCGCTGGTTGATCTCCTCGTCCGTGCGGATCTGGTCAGGCTCGTCGTGGTGCGGGCCGTCGATGTAGATCGCGGCGTTGTGCTCCCGGTAATAGAAGTCGGGTCTGGTCGCGCAGGTCTCGATCAGGAATTGGGCGTCGCTTGGCGGACGGAGCATGAGATCGTCCACCAAGTCGAGCCAACGCCGCTCGAGTTGGCTGTCGGTGCGCTTGCGCAGAGCCGCCAGGCGTTCGGCTCGGGAACCGGCACCGCCGGCCGGGTGGCATTCGGCGCCGGCCAGGTCGGCCAACAGGTCGCGGATCAGGTGGCGGTCCAGGTCCTTGTGGTCGGGTTGGTTGCCGTAGTCGAGCAGGCACTCGTAGCACGCCTTGCCGCAGGTCTGGGCACCCCGGTCTTCGAGGGTGTCCGGGTCGAAGTGGCAGACCTCCAGGGCGCACCGGGCCAGGGCGGGCAGCACCGTCGGGTCTTCGGCGATCTGGCGCAGTACGCCGGCACCACCCTCCGATGCCTCGTAGAAGAGGATTTCCTTGCGCTCCCGGGCGGTGGGCATGGGCTCGCAGGACAACTCCCTGGGCTCAAGCTGGAAGTGCTTCTGGATCGCCTCTTTGAAGGCCGCCTGGAGGCTCGCCATCTCCGGGAGCGGGCGCACCGGCTCGAAGCGCATGATCAAGGCGTTCTTGGTGTCCTGCACATAGGGCACGACCCGCTGGAACCGTCCCTCGGCGGTGGCGTCATCCTGGTCCTCCGTGTCCGCTTGGTTCCTCGACCAATAGCCACGCTCCAGATCGAGTTGGAAGCCGGGGGCGACAGGGCCGCGCTGGTTGGCCCAGCCGAGGTTGATGCGGAATAGGTCCGTGGCATCCCCATAGCTGATGCGCAGGGCCAAGACCCCGCCGCAGAAGACCTCGGCGTCCTTACGGTCCAGGGTGCCGCCGATCTCGGGGAAGCGGTAGGCGGTGACGATCCTATAGCCGAAGCGCTGGCGCTCTTCCTCGTCGCAGGTGATGCGTTGGGCCAGCTTGAGGCTAACGTTCTGGAGCTGGACCAGGTTCTCGATCTGCGCAGGACCATCCAGGGGTGCGCTGCAGCGGTCGCAGACTTCGACGAGGTTGTGTCCGATCTGGAGGTGCGCGTAACCGCACTCGCGACAGCGCTTCATGACCGCCGTCAGAAGCTCATGGGTATCCTCGATGTCGTCCGAGCCGAAGTCGAGGTTGACCTTGTAGACCCGGTAGCGGGCAACCTCGTGGTAGATCAAGGCGCGGGGGCCGAACTCGGAGACCGCCAGAAAGCGCGGGCGGGAGATGAACTCGTCCCTGCCGCGTCGCCTGCGGCGGCCGGGGACGTAGGCCGAGAGGGGCAGGCGCGGGAAGTTGTAGCCGGGCAGAAAGCCCTCGGCGGCGAAATAGCGGTAGGAGTAGAAATCGCCTTGGTAGATTCCCTCCGCCTCGGTGAGTAGCCGAATTTGGCTTTCCGCCTGGGCGCGCAGGCGGCGAGCATGGTTGCGCTCGGTCTCCGCGCGGGAGTGATCGCCGATGATCTTGTGATGCAGCTCCCGCTGACGGACGGCCGCTCGGTAGAGGCTGCGCCAGCGCTCGCATGCGGCGTCGAAGGACCGCTCGATTTGGTCGAGTGCCTCTCGCGTCCAATCCGCGTGGAACCAGCCCGCAGAGGCCAGCTCACCGCCGATGCCCGCGACCAGGCGGTCGGCCTTGGCAAGAGCTTCGGCGCGGTGCAGCGGGTTCCGAAGCTCCTGCACGAGCACGTCCCGTACGGCGAGCGGCAGCCTCCCGTCTTCCCGATCCAAGCACAGGACCGCTGTCAGGGTCTTGCCGAGGTCGGGTTTCGCCACCTCCATCCAGATGGCGTAGATATGGGAGCGCACCAGGTCATGGTTACGGAGGTCGATGCGGGGCGGGGCGACGGCCCCGGCCACCATCTTGTTCGGCTCCCGGAAGAAATACTGGTCATGGGGGCTGCGTCCGGCACAGTAGGTGTAGACCAGGGCCGGCTGACCGCCGCGGCCCGCCCGACCGCTGCGTTGGGCATAGTTGGCTGGGGTCGGGGGGACGTTGCGCAGGTTAACCAGGTTGAGCTGGGCGATGTCCACGCCCAGCTCCATGGTCGGCGAGCAAAAAAGGAGCGGAAGGTCGCCGCTGCGGAACCGATCCTCGCGGTCCTCGCGATCCTCTGCGGTGACTTGGGCGGTATGCTCGCGCGCTTCGAGCACGCATTTCAGATCGACGAATCGGCGATAGCACTCGACGAAGTAGCGGTTAACCTCGGGCGGGACCTCGCCGGCCTCTAAGAGGCGGGTGCGATCCAGCGGACGAATTTCGCCTTGATCCGGTAGCCAACGCAGAGCGTCGGCGTTGATCTGATAGCCGGGATCTTCCCCGCCGCGAACCTGCTCGACGATGCCGTAGCGTTTGAGCGCGAGGAACAGAAAGCGGATCGCCTCGTCCACTTGGTCGCGCCCGAAGGGCTGGCCCGGGGGCACATGTTCGATCAGGCGCCGTTTCAAATAGCGCCCGTAACCGCCGTAGGACGAGACGAAAAAGCCGGTGCGATCCTGTTGGCGTCGGGAACGCGGAAACGCCACGGCGGACCGCACCAGCTCGCGGGCATCCTCGATGTACCAGACGGTTCCTTCCAGGAGCCGGGGCTGGGTCTGCTCCACAAGGTCGAGCTGCTTCTCGGGGTCAAGGACATCCACTTTGACGGCCAAGGCCCGGCGCAGGACATCTAAGAAGGTGCGCAGAATCTCTTCCCGCAACGCTGGAGGCGATGCCCGAAGTGGGGCAGGCGTTTCGATGTATTCCTTCTTCTGTCGATCGCGGGTGACATCGAACCCCGAATCCCAAAGCTCAGTCTCGGCGAGGAGACTGTCGTCTCCCAAGAGCCCGAGGTAATCGAAGGTCAAGAGTCCGCAATCTTCCAGATTGGGGGCCGTGACCCGCCAGCCCCGCTGCAGATCGCGGTACAGGTAGTAGTCGATGACGCGGCGCAGGGCGTCGTTGGTGGCGTTCCTGGCGGGCCCCCGGACCTCCGGATCGGCCGCGTACTCATCGAAGCGGAGCTGCATGGCGGCGAAGACGCTGCGGGACAGCTCGCCGTGGCCGACGCCCATGGTGCCCGCTTGCTGTGTGGCCCGATACAGGGCTGAGCGCAGCAGCGCGACCTGAGTGAAGTCGTTGAAGTGGCCGGCCTGGAGCGAGGCGTCCTGCCGGTTGTCGGTGAAGCTGAGGAGCTTGCGGGCCTCTGGTCTGAGGTCCAAATCCGACTGCAGCTCGATCAGCGAGCGGACCGCGAGAATGGTGGTTGCTGTGCTCCGATTGTCCACGCCAAGGGTTGCGAGCTTGGCGCGTTCGGAACGCTGATTCTTGGTGTAGGCCACACCGCAGGTCGGTTCGAGGCAAAAAAGGAAACTGCGGTGGATCAGTGCCGCATCGATGCCTTGCCCCTCGGGCACCAGCCGGCCCGTGGCATCGACGAAGACGGGAACCGGGAGGTCCTTACGGGAGTCCGTTCGAACCCGTTCGACCCCCTGCGGGGACAACTCCTTCATGAAGGCCGGCAGGCGCTCCAGGAGGTCCAGGCCGTCTGCCCGCGGCCAGGGCGAGGATTCAGACAGGTAGAGATAGGCGTCGCCGTTGCCATCGTCGCCTTCCTCCCGCCGATCGTCTCTGGGCAACAGGGATGCGCCCTGGTCGCCTGCCACATGCTTAACACGATAATAGACAGCGCCGCAGTGTCGACAAAAAACAAGAGGAAACAGAGGTTTGTCTGGCTCGCCGGGTTTGGCCACCTGCTTTGCCATTTCTAGGTGCCGGAGCGCCTCGGGCTCGATGGTGGCCCAAACCGTATCGCCGCGCGTAAAGAACTGATGCAGTCGAAAAGCGAAGATCGGGAAGCGACTCGATGCGCTGCGGCGCAGCGCCGACCCACGGAGGAGGAAGCGCTGCAGCGCGGCGGCGCACTCTTCGGGGTCGGTCCCGGTGAGCTTGGCCAGCTCTTCTCCGGCGCTGGACTCGCCTATCAGACGCCGGGGCGCCTGCCTGACGAGCCTGTCAGAACCGTCCTCCCGGCGAATGCCGAAGACGGACTCGATCCAGGATGCCAGGGGATGGGTCCGAAACGCGTCGTAGCTTTCGGGCGGGGGCGCGGCCGAGACGACGCTTTCCCGGAGGCTGGCCAGGACTCCCGGGTCGGCCAGGTCGGCCTCCGGGCTGGCGCGCTCCAGCGATTCGCCGATGACCTGGGACGGTTCAAACGGGATGCCGAACAGCAACTGGGCGACTTTGGCCACCTCCCGCTTCTGGTCCTCGGTCGATCCGCCGCTGGCCATCGTGGCGGAGGTCCCAATGCAGGTGATGTTGTGGCCGCCGAACGCCTGACGACACCGCCGGATCAGCAGGGCCACGTCCGCGCCCTGACGGCCGCGATAGGTGTGCAACTCGTCGAACACCAGGAACTTCAGCCCTTGCGCCGCGCGCACCAGCTCACGATCCTCGGTGCGGGTCAGGAGCAGCTCCAGCATCATGTAGTTGGTGAGAAGGATGTCAGGCGGGTTAAGTCGGATCGCCTCGCGCGCCTCTCCCTTCTCCTGGCCTGTGTAACGGGCGAAACGTACCGGTGGGGCACCCTCCGGGTAGCCGAGGTTCAGGAACTTGCCTAGCTCCTCCTCCTGGCTGTTGGCCAGCGCGTTCATCGGGTACACCACGATGGCCTGGATACCCCGCCCCGAACCGTTGCGGAGCACGTAGTCCACGATGGGCACGATGTAGGTCAGACTCTTGCCGGACCCGGTGCCGCTAGTCAGGACGTAGGACTCGCCTTCTTTAGCCTTGAGGATCGCTTCGCGCTGGTGGGTGTGAAGCTGGAGGGGCGTGCCGGTCTGGTCGGTTGCGGACTTGTCGAGCTTGAAGATCCTGGTGCACTCCGGGTGGAGCGTGCCTTGGGCTACGAGGTCGTCAACGGTGCCACCGGGCAGGAAGGTGGGATTGAGCTGGAGCATCGGCTCGGGCCAGAAGGCGCCAGCCTCTAGCTCGGAGCTCACCTTTGCCGAGATGCGCGGGTCCGCGATCTTGATGAAGCTGGCCGTGTAGCTCGCGTAGTCACCCACGAGGCGGTCGCGGAGTTCAAACACGTTCATCGTCTTGCTCCTAGCGGGTCCGCCGCTCATCGCGACGAGATGTGCGAACCTGGCGTATCAGTGAAAACCGATAAATTAGGGGAAGGGCACTTTGGCACCGGGAATGCTGTGGTGGGGCATCAGACCAGCAACTTCGATATGCGCATTGCCGGCGCCGTCTCGCAGTCGCCAATGGTCGGTCAGCGGCTAGCACCATGGTCTGAAGCGTCCTGCTTAGCGAGTTCGGCGGTAGGGTAACGGTTGCGGTATTCGCGGATCATGACTTCGAGCATGTTGGCGAGGCTGCGGTGCTCCTGGTCGGCGGCCTCGCGAAGCGCCGATTTGATCTCGGGACGGATGCGGAAGGTAACGGTGTCGGTCTTGACCGCGGTCATGAGGGTATGTCCCCCGGTTGGCGCTACGGCTTTGGTACCGCGAATATACCGCACACAGCAAGCAGTCGACCCGTAGAATGAGCACTCCTGGGGCCAAGAACCGGGGTACCGATCACGTCCCTCCTCTGAAGTCGGAGCGCTTAGGTCTTACGGGTTGGATTCTTCAACAGGACCGCGAGCCTGCCGCGGCAGGTCCGCCCCTGGACGATTCATTAGCGGTTGGCTGCGTGCCACGCTTTTTCCGCGAGCCGACGCCTCGACTGCCGGCTGGGGAGGGTCACGTCGACGGGACCTCGCCCACAGCGCGCTCTTCGGTTAGAGCGCCTAACGTCCAGACGTCACAGGTCATCAAGCATCCGCCCCTGCTCCCTCAGTGCCCGAGCTAGGTCCCGCAGCAGGGGCCGGTACCCGCCGCGATAGGCGTTGCGGGCGGACCGCTCTTTACCCTCGGCCGTCCGCGGGCCGGTGGCGTGCTGCCAAGGCCGCCAGGTCCGAATCAGTGCGGCCTGTCTCTGCCGCCTTTCCGCAGTCCAGGGGGTTGCCATGCGTTTGCTCCAATAGTTCGTTTGGCCGATTTTCGCTTTCTCGCGCCCGCGAGGACTCGGTGGTGCCGTTGTTGACCTGTTGATTGTGGGCGATGTTGGTCTGCTTCACGAACGCCACAGCGCGCGGGTTCTTCAGTTCCCCCAGCGCCTCTATGGTCCGAACGGTCTGCGCCTGAGCCCGGAGGGCCAGGCGCATGTAGCGGTCCGCCGCCTCGAGAGAGCCTCCTCCCATGTTGGAGGTCGCGCGGCGAACCAAGCTTGCGAACAGCGCGTCCAACGTGTGGGCCTGAGCGACCAGCATGGATTCGGGACGCCGCAGATCGTCCACTTGGACCCTGCCCACTTGTTCCCGGAGTTCGTCCACCAAAGCGTTGATTTCAAGCGTTCGATCGAGCCCGTGGATCGCCGTGGCCGCCCTGACTGCCGGTTCCGAAAGCGCCCGCGCTGCCAAGGCGCGCTCGGTTTCGCATACCGCCCGCTCGTCGTCCGACTGGAGCCGTGCCAGTTCGTCTGCCAAACGAAACCGTGCGTCTAAGCGCAGCGCCTCAGGGTCCGGCCGCGCCGGGCTCTTAATCTGAGGTGCTGGCGCCATCGCCGCCACAGCGCGCGCCGCGCCCTTTGAGTTACCGGAGAGCGCCTTCAATCGGTCCACGCAGACCCCCCAATATGGTTTTCGACTGCAACCAGCGCGTCGATTAACATGCCCTGAGTCCGGCCAGCTTTACGTCACGACCCAGAGCGGTCCAAGCGTCGTTTTCTCTAGAACCGACGGGTATGCTGGGCACGGGCAACCAACAGGGAGCGAGACAGTGACGAACAAACCCAAGGTGTTCCATCCCAAGCCGAACGAAAAGGGACAGCCAGTCGAGATTTACTCACCGCACATCCCGAGCGATCCAGAGACCTGGAACCGGGACGATCAGGTGGTGACCTTCGTGCCCGACGGAGACTGCCCAGAGCAGCTCAACGGCGTGGCCTTCGCCCCCTGGGCCAACGCGCCCACGACGTCAGACGGCTGGACCAGGGTCGCTGGCCAGAACCCCGAGTTGCAGGAACCGCCGATGCCCCGGGTGTCGAACGACAAACACCTCGCGGCAGGTGCGGTAGTCCTTGAGCCCGACGGTCGCGTCTGGATCGCGCACCCGACCAATGGGTTCGGGGGCTATAAGGCCACCTTCTGCAAGGGTACGGTCGAGCACGGACTCACCCCCCAAGCCACCGCCGTCAAGGAAGCCTTTGAGGAATCTGGCCTTCAGGTTGAGATCACCGGCTTCCTCGCCGACCTGCCGAGGTCCACGTCGATCACCCGGTACTACCTGGCCCGACGGGTCGGCGGCAGGCCCACCGATTGCGGCTGGGAGTCGCAGGCTATCTCGCTGCTCCCAGTCGAAGAGATCGGCCACCACGCAACCAGCCAGTACGACCGGCCGATCATCGCCGCCCTACAGCGGCGCGTCATCGCTTGACCAGGAGAAAGAACCAGTGTGGATCATGACGCCCGACAGCTTCGTCAGCATCGTCAAAAAGGACTGCCCGCCAGACTGCCTGCTAGTGCGCTCGCGCCGACGCGGCGATATCGAGCGGCTGTTCCCGGATGCCGAGATCATCGAGGGCGGCGGGACCGACTACCAATTCAGGACCGCGGTACCGGCCAAGGAGGTTGCCCGCGTGGTCGCCGAACGGATCGAGAGTATCGACTATGGCAACCACAAGGCAGCAACCAAAGACGACGGGCTGCACCGGGCGTACGTGGGGGTCTGGAGGGAGATGGCCCGCCTTGGCCGCTGACCGCGGTCCATACACAAGAGCACGGCGCCAGATAAATACTCCTTGCTAGCGTTCGAGAGATTGTGGTCGCCAAGCGGCGATGTCCGGCGATCTGAGGCGCTCGCAGACCCGACCTGGCAGAAAACCGGCCGGCAAACGTGCCACAGGGCCGCCTGTGGGCCAGGCACGCGGCTATGGGGCTGGTTGCATCATCGGTCATGATCGGCGGCGGCGCCCTTGGTGCGGTGCATCGCGGTCATGCCGTGCCCTCCCGATGATCCTTGCAGGTGAGTGTCGAGCCTGCCCAACACGCGCCAGGGCGGCGGGAAGCGGGGGCGCCGATGGTGCAGGTACCGAGCCCGAACCCATCGCCGACCCGATCCCGACGCCAGTGGCGGCAGGTGCCGCAGGTGACGTGCGCGAGCAGGTGCCCGGAGTCCACGCAGGTGACGTGCGCGGGGGCGGGCTCGCCGTCCGGTTCTACTTGGGCGTCGGGGTAACAGGCGTGGACATCTGCCAGCGTCGCTGGTGGGGTGAAGCTGGAACTGAACCGCTCCCCGGTGGGCAGGACCACCAGCCATAGGCGGCGGGGTTCGCTGAATAAGGACACCAAGGCGGGCTTGTGCTCCCGGACCTTGGGCAACCAGCGGGCGACGGCGGCTTGCTCCCCGGTCGCCTTGAGCTTTCCGGCCGGGTCCAGGGCCAGGGTCACACCGTCGGCCCGAGCCCGGTCGATGATGGCGACGGCGTTCATACCTCCACCTGGACCACGGTGGCACGGGAGTCAAGGTCGTCCGAAGGGAGCGAAGAATGCGAAGGGTGCACACTATTTTGTGTGCTTTCTTCACATTCTTCGTGGGTGCTCTGCACTCTTCGCAGGGACCAAACCCAGCCGCCCTTGAATCCTTCCTTCTTCCGCTCCACTCCCATCTTGTGTGCAGTGCGCTTAACCCGATCCCACGAATGACCGGCTCCGTTCGTGTCGGACTGCATTTGCTTCGCGCTCACAGGACCAGCTTTGAGACAATCGCGGAGGAATGTTTCAACGTCGGCGGGAGACTCTCCATCCTCGTTCTGTCCGCCTTGAGTGTCCGCCCGACTCAGTAGGTCGCGGGCGCTGCCTTCCAGAGCATCCCCCCACAGAACCCGCGTGGTGACGATGCCGGGGTGTGCGCCCAGTTCAACCTCCTCAAGGTCGTAGCCAAATCCGCCTGAGTCGCTGCCAAGGTTTGACTTGGCCCGGACCAGGATGCGCCCTCCCCCTTCTTCGTCGGATAGCTTCGCGGTCGCCAGGACCACGCGCGCCAGCGCACCGAAGGCGAGCGAGCCGGTTACCCGTTCGGTCGGGTCCCGCCCCTGGGTGCCCTTACTGAAGTGGGAAATGCCCAGGACAGCGACGCCCCGCAGTTGTGCCAGGTCTACCAGCGGTTGCAGGGACCGCCTGACCTCCGCGTTCCTGTGGGAGTCACCAGCGACGGCGGAAACGATGGGGTCCACAACTAGAAGGACAGGTGCCAAGTCCATGCTCGCCAGATGGTCCGATAGCGCGTCAATGTCGCTCGCAGGGTCGAAGGCGCGGGGGCCGCGTTCGTCGGTGTGGCTCGTGACGAAGTGAACCCGCCTCAAATCGGCACCGGCCGCGATCAGGCGCGGAACGAGGGTGTCTTTGGGGTCGTCTTCTCCGCTCCAGATCAGCACGTCACCCACGGGCGCCCGAGTGCCGTCCGGCCAACGGCCGCCGATTGTCATGGTTGCTGCCAGGGCTATGGTCGCCGTGGTCTTGCCGGTCCCCGGTGCGCCGGCCATGACGTGCACCTTGCCGCGAGCCAGCCAGCCGACCCAAACCCAATTGATGCGCTCGGGTTTTATACCGTCTGCCCTCACCAGGGTGACAACCGTGGTGAGTCGCTCGGTCTTGGCGGGGACGGCGCGCGGCGTGGGGCACGCGCTGCCCTTCGCCAGGGCTTCCAGATCATCGGGGCTCAGGTCGTCCGCCTCGTATCCTGCGTCGGCACTCATGCCCTCGCCCCCGCGGTCAGCCGCTCCACGATATTTTCCACTTCAGCCGCCTCGCGGATGCGCAGGACAGCCACCTGCACGCGGGCGCGGTCCTCGACCGATTCAGGGCGCCCGGCACGTCGATCCGCGGCGGCGATGCGCAGGATCTCGCGCTCGATTTCCAGTGGATCGGCTGCCGCCAGCGTGCGCCTGGCATATTTGCGAGCGGACTCGTTGGGTCGGCGATAGGCGCATTCATCGCGGTCGGGGTAGATGTCCGTCCACGCCAGGCCAACGGCGGTCAACACCTCCGACGGGTCGCAGCCGGCGAAGCAGTGCAGCAGCACCTTGTCCCCATCGTCGCGGATGCTGAGGGACGGCGAGCGGTCATCGTGGGCGGGGCACCGCGCGTGCCAGCGGCCTGGGCCGGAAGGGATGACACCCTCAAGGTGCGCAATAAGGGGCGCGGCGAGGGCGCCGGTTGCGTTATACTGGCCCCGTCGGTCGCTCGCCGATACATCCTCTGGCCCTGTTCCGGTGTCGCTACCGGGCAGGGCTTCGTGTCTGGGGCCTGGATTCCTGGCAGGTGCGCCCGTCCGGGTCTTCGCCCGTGCGTGGGTGGCGTCCATGTCTCACTCCCCGTCCAGGATCGCCACGGGGGTGGGCAGGCTGAGCGGGCGCACCTTACGCGGGGGCTTGGGCTCAGGGGCAAGCGGGGCCTCTTGGCGGCTCTTTGCGATCTGGGCTTTCAGCCACCCATCGACTTCACTTTCGACCCAACCGACGGCCTTCAAGCCGATGTGCACCGGCTTGGGGAAGGTTGGGTCATACTCGTTCGGGCGCTTGGGGTTCTGGCGCAACTTGCCGTAAATGGCACTGCGGCCAAGCCCGGTTTTGGCCTCTACCTGACCGCGGCGGATGATGGTCAACGATGCGGGGGCGACTTGTGTAGCCATGTGCGGGGGTCCGTAACCAGCGCCGGAAGGTACCGGCATGGCTCCGCACACTATGCGAGAGGACGCGACAGGGCACCGCAATTGCGGTTGCGGGCGCCGCAACTGCGGTAACGGTCAGGAGCCAACTAGGCTTCGTTTCGCTGCGCTAAACTTCTCTTCCAGCGTCCGAGTGGAGATGCCAGGCTTGCCGTCGTGATGCGCCAGCAAAGCGGAAATGACTGCCGCTTGGCTCTCATAGACCGATTGAGGCTTACCCGCCGGGGTGTTGCCCAACAGCAGCCCCAGCAATCCGCCGATGATGTTTAGATAGGTGGTCTCAGATCGCTCGCTCGGTGCGCCTTTTTTGTCAACTATCGCCCGCAATGAATCACGCTCGCCGCGCAAGGTGTTCAGCTCGGCAGCGATCTCGTTCGCCCGGGCCTTGGCCTTCTCAAGCTCTGCCTGCGCCGCGTCCCGGTCGATTTGCAGCGCGCGGAATGAAGCGACATTGATTGCCGAATGGGTAGCGCGTTCGGTCTCATCGAACAGGAACGGCGGCTTTTGCTCGGGATAGTGTTCAGCAATCCAGGCCCGAAGCTCAGAGCGCGAGACGTGCCGCCGATCTGGTGCAACCTGGTCTTTACACGCGCCCCCTTGCTCTCGGTAGACGGGCAGTTGCCCCGTATCTATCGCCTCGTGAATGGCCCGGCATTTCGGCTCCAGACAAGGAACAGTCGGGCTGCGCCAGATGGCCCGCGCAACCTGGTCTGATGCGGCCAATACATCTGGGACTTGATCGGGTGGAACCGCGCACCAGAGCGCCGCTGCAACTGCTACCTGGTATCGCTGGAAATACCCCATTGCCGCGCCGCAATCGGTCGCGTACTGCTTCGCCTCTCCGTGAGGAACCCAACTCATAACGCCCCGTATCAGCGCCGCCCTTTGAATAGATGCCGCACCAGCCGGGGAAGGGTGCCCCAGCGTTCGGTCTCGGTGATCAGCCTTGACCTAGGTGCGGCATGGGAACGTTACGCCGAACGCCGGAACTCCACCACGTTTGAGCCGGCCTCAATCCGGTCAAGAAAATCCGCCCATTGCTGCATCATCTTGGC
This sequence comes from Chromatiaceae bacterium, assembly GCA_041738985.1. Lineage (GTDB taxonomy): Bacteria > Pseudomonadota > Gammaproteobacteria > Chromatiales > Chromatiaceae > Thiodictyon. Next base: position 14,137 of record JBGSOR010000572.1, read on the forward strand.
GCGGTCACTGAAATGCTCGGCATGGTTGTAGGTTCGCCGCACGGCATTGGGTTCGACGTGCGCCAGTTGCCTTTCAATCCAGTCTGAGGGGAAGCCCATTTCGTTCAGGCGGGTGCTGCCGGTGGTACGGGTCGCATGGGGGCTATAGCGCCCGGCCCATCCCAGGGTGCAAAGGGCCTGTCGGAAGGTCGCGCCAGTCATGGGCTTGGTTCGATCATCGCGCCCGGGAAACAGGTGCGCATGGCGCCCGGTCACTCCGTGGAGCGCGCGCAGCAACGCAACCGCCTGGGTCGGTAGCGGAACCGCGTGCTCCTTGCGCCGCTTCATGCGCTGGGCAGGAATGCGCCAGGTCCCGGCATCAAGATCGAACTCGCACCATTGGGCCTCGGTCACTTCCGCAGGTCGCGCCAGCGTGAGCCACATCAGCCGGAAGGCCGCGAGGGTTTCGTGTCGCGCCGGATGCGCGTGCATGTCCCGCAATAGCTGCCCGATTTCGTCAGCCGTCAGTGCCCGCTTGTGCTGAGTTTTGTTTGCGGGTATCGCCTTGCGCACGGGGTAGACCGGATCGGTCTCGGCGCGCAAGGTGGCGATTGCCAACTCGAACACGCCCGACATTGCCCGTCGGGCCTCGGCCGCTACCGCTGGCCCGTTGTCCTTCGCCGATGCCGTGAGTACATCCAGGACGTGCGCCGGCACAACCTGTCCGACCGGAAGCGTCCCGATCTTGGGGAACACCACGCGCCGGAGCATATCCAGCCGCCGGACCTTGGTCGGCTCGGCCCAGTCCTTGAGGGCCAACCACTCAAGGGCCACGGACTCAAAGGTGATCGCGTTCGCCTGGGTGCGCTTGACGCGATCAAGTTGCCGGGCGGCCACCGGGTCGATGCCCTGCTTGACCAGTCCGCGGGCTTTGGCGCGCTCGTCGCGCGCTTCGGCCAGGGTGAAGGTCCCGCCGTCACGCCGGGCCTGCGCCGCATCCGGGGTCTCGCCGCTGGGGGCCGCCCCGTAGTTGCCGACGGCGAACATGCTCTCTCGGCTCAGGTCGCCGTCGCGCAGTTTGAAGCGATACCGCCACGCCTTCACGCCGTTGGGCTTGACCTCCAGATAAAGCCCCTGCCCATCGGCGAGCTTGTAGGGCTTGTCCATGGGCTTGGCTGTCCGACATTTGGCGTCCGTCAACATGGCGCGTGCATCCTCTTATCCGCGTTCGGGTTCCGGGACTTTTCTCCGTACCCGCTTTTTACCTGCCGGGTCCGGTGTCCGTACCCACTTTTATACCCCCTTCCATACCCGCTCGCAACGGCAGTCAGCGGAACGTAGAGGACGCAAAAGGCGGCTGTCTACCTTGAGACACAGTGATTTATGAGTATGCATAGTTCCGCAGAAAGCCGGTACCCTGTTTAGACGTTGAACCGAAAGTGGATCACGTCCCCGTCCCGGACCACATAGTCCTTGCCCTCGGAGCGGAGCTTGCCGGCCAGCTTGGCCCCTTGCTCGCCCTTGCAGGCAATGAAGTCGTCGAAGCCGATTACCTCGGCCCGAATAAACCCCCGCTCGAAGTCGGAATGGATAACCCCCGCGGCCTGAGGCGCGCGGGAACGGGCCGGGATGGTCCAGGCACGCACCTCTTTGGGCCCCGCGGTGAAGTAGGTCTCCAGACCCAGGAGCTGGTAACCGGCCCGCACCACCCGGTTCAGGCCCGGCTCCTCGAGCCCCAGCTCCGCCAGGAACTCGCCCCGCTCGTCGTCCGCGAGCTCCACGATCTCCGCCTCGATGGCGGCGCAGACGGGGACGACCAAGGCGCCCTCCGCCGCCGCATGCGCATGCACCGCCTCCAGCATGGGATTGTCCTGAAACCCATCCTCGGCCACGTTGGCGATATACATGGTGGGCTTGGCGGTGAGCAGGAAAAGGTCTCGGATCTCTGTCCGCTCCTCCTCGCTCAAGGCCAACGCCCGCACCGGCTTGGCCTGGTCGAGCTGGTCGCGCACCCGCTCCAGGAGCCCTTGCCGTATCAAGGCCCTTTTGTCGCCCACCTTAGCGGCCCGGGTCGCCCGATCCAGGGCCTTCTCCACGCTCTCCATGTCCGCAAGCGCCAGCTCCGTGTCAATGATCTCGATGTCCCTCAGTGGGTCCACACCACCAGAGACATGGATCACGTCGTCGTTCTCGAAGCACCGCACGACATGCGCCACGGCGTCGGTTTCCCGGATATTGGCCAGGAACTTATTGCCTAACCCTTCGCCTTTGGAGGCCCCTGCCACGAGCCCGGCGATGTCGACGAACTGCATGGTGGTCGGGAGCACGGCCTGAGGTTTGACGATGGCGGCGATCTCGTCGAGCCGCGGATCCGGCAGGGGCACCACGCCCACGTTCGGGTCGATGGTGCAAAAGGGATAGTTCTCGGCCGCAATGGCAGCCTTCGTGAGCGCATTGAAGAGCGTGGACTTGCCCACGTTGGGCAGGCCAACGATCCCGCATTTGAATCCCATGACGAGTTACCGGAGCGAAAAGCTGGCCATGGTACCTCAGCCTTGCCCGACACAACCAGCTACGCCGCAGACACGGTCCCCCAAGGCGAACGGCCGGCCAATCGTCAGCCGTCCTTGCTGCCCCGGTTATACGCATCCTCGAAGCGCACGATATCGTCCTCGCCGAGATAGCTTCCGGACTGGACTTCGATAATTTCCAGCGGAATGGTCCCCGGGTTCTCCAACCGGTGCTGCGTCCCGAGAGGGATGTACGTAGACTGGTTCTCGGAGAGCAGGAAGCTCTTATCGTCGCAAGTCACCCGCGCGGTGCCGGAAACGACCACCCAGTGCTCGGCACGGTGGTGGTGCATCTGCAGCGACAGCGACTCCCCTGGCTTCACCGAGAGCCGCTTCACCTGGTAGCGCCCCCCATGGCCGATGGACTCGTAGCTACCCCAAGGCCGGTGCACCCGCTGGTGGTGACGCAGCTCGCTGCGCTGCTCTTTTTGAAGGAACTGAGTGACGGACTTCACGTCCTGGGCACGGTCCTTGCGCGCGACCAGTACGGCGTCCGGGGTCTCCACCACGATCAGGTCGTCCACCCCCACAGCGGCGACCATACGATGGTGGGCGATCAGCAGGTTGTTTCTGGCATCGTGGACGAATGCATCTCCGTCTAGGACATTGCCCGACTCGTCCTGCGTCCGCACCTCCCAGAGGGCCGACCAAGCGCCCACGTCGGACCAGCCGACGTCCAAGGGTATGACAACGCCGGGCGGGGCATCCGGCTCGCGCGGCAGGCGCTCCATCACCGCATAGTCGATGGAGTCGCCGGGACAGGCGGCGAACGCGGCCGCGTCGAGCCGCAGGAACTGACCGTCATCGCTCCCCTCGGCCAAGGCGCGCGCGGCGGCCTCGGCGATGTCCGGACGGAAACGCTCGATGAGCCGGAGCCACAGGGACGCCTTGAGCGCGAAGATTCCGCTGTTCCATAGATAACCGCCAGTGGCGAGGTAGTCCTGGGCGGTTTCTAGATCGGGCTTTTCCACGAAACCGTCCAACCGATAGGCGCGCCCTTCGACCCCCTCGGCTCGGTATGGCTCCCCTTGTCGGATATAGCCATACCCCACTTCCGGCTTACTGGGCACGATCCCGAAGGTCACCACGGCGCCATTCCAGGCGATGGCGCAGCCGTCGGCCACTGCCGCCCGGTAGCCTGGCTCGTTGCCGATGGTGTGGTCGGCCGGCATGGCAATGAGCACCGGGTCGTCCCCGTTGCGGGCCGCCGCGATGGCGGCGAGGGTGAGCGCGGGGGCCGTGTTGCGGCCGCTTGGCTCGAGAATAATCCCGGCAGGTTGACGGCCCAGGGCGCGAAACTGCTCGGCAACCAGGAATCGGTGCGCCTCGTTGCATACCACGATCGGTGGGAGCAGCCCCAGTGCCCGCCGCGGGTGCTCAAGATCCAGCCCATCCAGTCGACGAGCCGTCTCCTGAAGCATTGTGTGCGGGCCGATCAGGGGCAAGAACTGCTTGGGATAGGCTTCCCGGGAGAGCGGCCAGAGCCGGGTGCCGGAGCCGCCGGAGAGGATGACAGGTTGCAGAAGCATCGTTGGATTCCTTAGAAGCGGACGCCGGGAGATGTACGAGTACGCCGCCAGTTTACTGCAATCCAGCCCTGGGCCTGCAGACCGCCGAACCAATCCCGCGGAGCCTCTCGCAAGATCGCCGCGGTTGTCTGGTAGGATCTCGGGCACTTGGCGATAATCTGGCATCCCGATCTGGTTATTTATCCCGAGATCGGCCAACGTCGAGCAAGATCGATACGCGAGAAGGTACTGCCCCTATGGAGCCCAACCCAGGCAATCCGATCCCGCGTATTCCCGGGATCGACAGCGATGACCTGATGGATCGCATTGGCGATGACTTGGAGCTTTTCTGGGATGTTCTCGGCGAGTTCGCCTCTGCCTACCGGGAGAGTCCGGGCCAGATCTTCGAGGCCCTGGGGCGGGACCCGGTCCTCGCCAAACAGCTCGCCCACACACTCAAGGGAGTTCTGGGCAATTTGGGCGCCTCGCAGCTGTTCGCCACATGCAAGACCCTGGACGACGCCATCCGCGAGGGACGCTCGGAGCTCTACCCGGCGCTACTCGACACCTTGTCGCGAGGGGTCCCGGACCTGTGCGACGCCATCGCCCGGGCCCGCGCCGCCGCGCCCGATACGCCCGCGCC
>JBGSOR010000587.1:0-28381 GCA_041738985.1 Chromatiaceae bacterium
CGATCTCGGCCTGCATCAGGGCGTCGCGGTCCGCGCGTTTGGTCAGGACAACCCGCGGCGTTGGCCCCCGCGCCGCGCGTTCAACGCGCCGCCTTAGCCGGAAGCTCCGCCGATCAGAACAAAGCCGCTCGGCTTGTACGAGCGTTTCGCACACGATTCGAGTTTGGTCTTGGCAGTTTTCGGCACTCTGTCGACTAGCGGATCAGATTATCGAGGGCCTCGCGATAGCGCTGCCGCATACGGGCGAGCGAGGCACCGAGCCCATCTTCGGACACCCCAAGATCGACGGGGGTTACCACGAGACTGTTGCCCATCACCGTGAGCTTCAAAGGTGTATGCAGGTCGATGCCCCAGGCATCCAGGGTCGCCTGGTCGATCGGCAGCACTTGGCCGCCGCCTTCGCGATGCATGGTCTTGAGCATATCTCTCCCCCTTTCCAGTCGGTTGCCAACGTTGTTGTAAATTGCGTCGCGTTGCAGTCGGGATCGGACGAGCACGCCTTCAATCAACCGCCTCCCGCCGCCAAGCTCTCCGCGGCCTCGCCTTTCCGTTCCCAACGAATCGATCCCTCACCTCGGACGGCGGCCGCATCCACCTGGCAACCGAGGATATCGCTCATCGAGGGAAGCTCGAACATGGGTCGCCGCAACAGCCCTTCAAGGACGCTGCGGAGACCCCGGGCCCCGGTCCCGTGCTCGATCGCCTTGCGGGCGATGGCGGTGAGGGCCTCCGGCTCGAGCTCCAGCCGCACCCCCTCGAAGGCGAAGAGCTGCTGGTATTGGCGCACCAGGGCGTTGCGGGGCTCCGTCAGGATGCGCACCAGTGCGGCCTCGTCCAGCTCGTGGAGCGCGACGACAACCGGAAAACGGCCAATAAACTCCGGAATGAGCCCGAAGCTGCGCAAATCTTCCGGATGGGTCTCCTCGTAAAGCCGAGCGCTATCCGGCGGGGATTGGGCGTCGGCCAGCTCGGCTTGAAATCCGATCCCCGCCGGCCCGGGCGCCAGGCGGCGCTTGAGCACCCGCTCCAATCCGGCAAAGGCCCCTCCCACCATGAACAGGATGTTGCGGGTGTCGATCAACGGGGCATCCCCGGACTCCTTGCGACCCTTGGGGTGGATCTTGACCTGCGTTCCCTCCACCAGCTTCAGGAGCGCCTGCTGCACCCCTTCGCCCGAGACATCTCGGGTACCGTGATTGCCCTCGCCGACCCGGGCCAGCTTGTCGACCTCGTCGATATAGACAATGCCCCACTCGGCCAGCTCGCGGTTGCCGCCCGCCACGTCGAGGAGCCTCGCCAGGATGGACTCCACATCCTCACCCACATAGCCCGCCTGGGTGAGTGTGGTGGCATCGGCGATCACGAACGGGACCCCCACGATCCGGGCCAATGTGCTGGCCAGGAGGGTCTTGCCGGTCCCAGAGGGGCCGAGCATCAGAATATTCGACTTGTCGATCTCGACCCGCTCCTCGTCCAGGGCGCGGCGCGGGCTCTGGGACTCGGCGGAGAGCCGCTTGTAGTGGTTGTAGACGGCCACCGCGAGGCATTCCTTCGCCAGCTCCTGGCCGATGACGTAGCGGTCGAGCTGATCCTTGATCTCCATGGGCTTGGGCGGGGTCTTGAGCGGCCCCGCCAGGGCACGGGAACGGCCCCAGCTCGTCACCACCTGATAGGCGAGGGCGACGCAGGACTCGCAAATGTGGCCCTCGATCCCAGCAATCAGCGGCGTGTCCACCCCTTGGGATGCGCCGCAGAAGGAGCAGGTATGCACCGTCTCGCTCATGGGCTTCTCCCGCCATCGCCACCGTCTCGGACTCCGGGCTCGACCGTCCCCTGGACCGCCGCTCGCTCCCGCAGCTCGGCGATCCATGCCTTCTGGCAGTTGCGCGCCCGTCGCTCCTCCAGCAAGGCCCGAATCTGCCCCTGGGCCTTGGAGAAAGGAAGGATGCGGCTTGGACGAATGCGCTCGCAGTAGATCAGATGGAACCCCATCTCGGATTCCACCGGGCCGCCTGTCTCGCCCTCCCGCAGCCGGAACAAGAGCGCGTCGAGCCCCGGATAGAGCTGGCCGCGGACGGCCTCCCCCAGCCGACCCTCTTCCAATGCGGTCGGGCACTCCGAGTGCTTGCGCGCCAGGGCGCCGAAGCGCTGGGCCTGGCCGCCCCGAGGTCCGCCCCGGGTTTCGCGCAAGCGCTCGGCGACCCGCTCGATGCGTGCCCGGGCGGCCTCGCGACGATTCTCCGGGAAGTCCTCGTTCACCGTGATCAGGATATGGCGGGCGGCGCGCCGCTCCGGGGACGCGAAGCGGTCCTGATGGGTCTCGTAGAAGAGCCGCTCCTCCAGCTCGGTGGGGTCGGCTCGACGCGCACCCACGCGCTGCATGGCCGCATCGAAGGTCAGCTCCCGGCGTAGCGCGCGCTCCAAGATCTCCGGATTCAGGCCGTTGCGCGCCAGGTCCGACTGGAAGGATTCCGCGTCAGGGTAGCGACCCCGGACCTCCGCGAGGGCCGCCTCGATGCACTCCGGCTGGATCGCAACCCCCTGGGCCTCGGGGGCAGACAGGACCAGGGACTCCAGCTCGAAGGTTCGGCGCGCCTGTCGACCCGCCTCCGCCGTCTGGGCCGCGTCCAGGGCCGAGAGATCGGACTTGAAGCGCTCGGCTGCCACGCGCAGCAGGTGGTAGCGAAATTCCTGCCCAGGCTCGCCGGTCGGGTCGGGCAAGGCGCAGCTGTCCAGTTTGGCGTTCATCTGGGCTCGTTTACGGACCTGCCCCAATCGGGAACCGGATCGTTTGGCGTTCTGCACGGGGGCACGGCTCAACCCTCTGCGTCCCAGCCCGGCCCGTCCAGGGCAGACTCCGGCACCTGCAGCGTGCTGCAGCCGTCGAAATAGACGTGATACGCGACCCCGTCCGGGGCGTCGCGGATGACCTTCAAGACCTCGCCCGTTGCACCCCGCTCGACCAGGACCTTGCCCTGTATCCCGAGCGGGATGCGCGCGCTGACCCGGTCGCGAAACTCGAACCGGCTCGGGACCCAAGGGTCGGTGGCGAGCTGAAGCTCTTCCTCGCGGCACCCCACCAGCATGTCCTCCGACAGGAAGTGTACAGAATAGACGATTTGGTCCTGAAGGAAGGTCCCTACGTCCCGCACGAAGCCGGTGGCGCCCCGGCGAATCAGGAGCGTACCGGTGGCGAGCCCAGGGTAGGTGCCGTCGTTGCGCACATTGCGCAGGACGCGGACCTCCTCCCCATAGTCAAAGACCGGGCGCACGAGGGATCTGGCCCAGGAGGTCCGCAAGCGGCACGGAGGCGGTCTCGGGCTCGTTCATGCGGAAGACCCGGAAGACCTTCTCGGTGAGGGCGTCGGAGGAGACGAAGTCCTGGTAGGCGGACGCCAGCAGCTTGGCGTGCAGGGCGTAGCGGCCACTTACGGAGTCCGGCATCTCGTCTGCCTCCTCCAGGTAGTCGTGGAAGCGCTGGAGGATGTGCAGGCGGTTGACCTGCACGACCTTCGGGTCGTAATCGATCCGGAAGTAGTCCAGAAAGTCTTCGGCGCTGGAGAGCTCTTCCAGGTCGGATTCGAAGTCGTCTTCGGTCATGTTGTCACTCCGGGTCAGTTGGCTAGCGACCAATGAAGCTCAGGTTCCCCCCGACCCGCTCCACCGCGGCCCGGGTCACGGCCGCCTGGGCAAGACCGCGCAGCTCCTTGATGCCCAGCCGGTCGCTGGAGTCGATCTGGGCAATCTTGTCGAATCGCTCCAGGGCCGCCGACGCCTCACCCAGGCGCAGCAGGAGATAGCCGGAGCCTTTAAGGGCCAGGAGCAGGAACCGCGTCATGGTCATGGAGGCGAGCACCGAGTGTCCCAGGTCGGACTCGGACAGGTCCTGCCAGCGCCTGGGCAGCTCCAGCCGGGCGGCGGCAAGGACGATCGCCCGGTCGGCGGTCAGCAGCGCCTCCCGGTAGGCATGCCGGTAATAGAAATACCTGTACAGGGCCACCAGCACCGTGAGGTGCTCGGGCTCCAGGAAGTAGGCACGAAACAACGCGTGCTCCGCGGAGGGGCTGCCATAGCGCTCCGCGGCCTGGGCCAGAAGGCGCTCCACCTCCGGCGCCAGGGGCTCGTCGAAGTACATATCCTCGCCCGTGAAGTCGAGCAGATCCATGGCTTAGGCCCCGTTGGCCTGGTGGAAGCGAGGTTGCCCCGGGGGCTCCCACAAACCCTCCCCGATTAAGAACCGGGCTCCGCACGCGATCGAAACGGACTCGATCATTGGAGCGCCGCCACGAGATGTCCGATCTCCTTCAGGAACTGGCGCAAGTCTGCAGTACCCGGAGAGCGCTTGGTGCGGGTGACGAAGCGCCGCACCAGTGGCAGAACCCGCTCGGCCTCCTCCGGCTCCAACGCCAGGCCCAGTATCTCCTGGTAAGCGATGGCCACGGAGCGCCGACCGGAGTGCTTGCCGAGCACCAGCCGGTGCATCCGGCCCACCTCGGCGGGATCGATACCCTGATAGTTCAGGGGGTCCTTGAGCAGACCGTCCACATGGATGCCGGCCTCGTGGGTGAAGGCACCCTGCCCCACCAGGCTCTTGTGCCAGGCGACCGGCTTGCCGGAGGCCCGGGCCACCAGGGCAGACAAGGCGTGGAAGCGCGACAGATCCAAGCCGGTGGCGATCCCCTGGGTGTGCTTAAGGCCCATGGCGACCTCTTCCAGGGCCGCATTTCCTGCGCGCTCGCCGAGTCCATGCACCGTGGTGTTGACATGGGTCGCCCCGCCGCGTACCGCCGCCAGGGTGTTGGCGGTGGCGAGTCCCAGGTCGTCATGGGCATGCATCTCGATATCCAGGTCCGCGATGGACCGCAGATCTCGGATACGCTCGTAGACGCCGAAGGGGTCCATCAGGCCTACGGTGTCCGCGAAGCGGAAACGGGTCGCTCCCGCCTCCTGGGCCGCCAGGGCCGCGCGCCAGAGAAACTCGGGGTCGGCCCGGGAGGCGTCTTCCGCGCCCACGCAAACCTCCAGCCCCAGGTCCAGGGCCGCCGGGACCACGCGCCGGATCTGATCCAGGACCCAGCTGCGGTCGCGCCCCAGCTTTCTCGCGATCTGCTGGTCCGACACAGGGATAGAGAGGTCTACCAGGTGCGCCCCAAGACCGCGGCATAGGGCTAGGTCCTCGGGCAGCATGCGCGCCCAGACCATGAGCCGGGCGGGGAGCCCCAGCTCCACGAGGGCGCGGATAGAGTCGCGCTCCTCCTCGCCCATAGCGGGGATCCCCACCTCCAGCTCGGGGACACCCAGGTCCGCGAGCCCCCGGGCGATTGCAAGCTTCTCCGCCACGGAGAAGGCGACCCCGGCCGACTGCTCGCCGTCGCGCAGCGTTGTATCGTTGATCGTGATCCGACTGGTTTGCATCGATGGGCTCATCGCGGCCTCGTCCCTAGGGTTTGCATGGGCAGCAAGCAAAGTGCAGGCCAGGTACGCGCGGGGACGACTTTTCAGCGGTATGGGCGAGGGTCCGGGGACTCGGGAGGGCGGGCTGGCCGGATCTCTGTCGCTTTTCCGACAAGACCGCTCCGGTCTGCACTGTCGTGGAGCCGACCCGATCTCCATCCCTGCCCCAACCTGGTGCCGGGTCGATGCGGATGGATCGATGCTGGCCGCCCCGTCCGACCACCGGGTGTGCTGGCCGGATATAGGGGGCCGTTCGCCGCACGACGACTCCTCCGCCAATCCCCTTCTAAGGGTCAAGACGCAAGGAAACGAGCGCTATCAAGGGTTCGGGCGGGGCTCTGTGCTAGCATCGGTCTCCTTGCTGGCCATTCCGGACCCGGCACCCCATCTCGCACCGCACCCGCATCCCCATGGCTGTAAAGATCCCCCCCGCCTGGTCCTGGCTCTTCCCCTTCATGACCTGGCTGCCCGGGGTGCAACGGGCGGACCTGCGCGCGGACCTGATCGCCGCGCTCACCGGGGCGGTGGTGGTGCTGCCTCAGGGGGTGGCCTTTGCCACCATCGCCGGGATGCCCCCGGAGTACGGGCTCTATGCGGGGATGATCCCGGCCATGATCGCGGCCTTCTGGGGCTCGTCCAGGCACCTGGTCTCGGGTCCGACCACGGCCGCCTCCGTGGTGCTGTTCTCCTCGCTCTCCCTGATGGCGGTGCCTGGGTCCCCCGACTACGTGACCCTGGCGCTCACGCTGACCTTCATGGTGGGGGTAATTGAGCTGGCCCTCGGTTTTGCGCGGCTGGGCGCGCTCGTGAACTTCATCTCCCACTCGGTGGTGGTGGGGTTCACCGCCGGTGCCGCCTTCCTGATCGCCGCGAAGCAGCTCAAGCACTATTTCGGTGTGACCATGGACAGCTCCGGTCACTTCCACGACATCCTGATCCAGTTCGGACACCATGCCCTGGAGCTGAATCCGAGCGCCACGGCGGTGGCGACCGCCACCCTTCTGATCGGCATCGCGGTGAAGCGCTGGGCACCCAAGGTTCCCTACATGATCGCGGCCATGGTAGCGGGCAGCCTGCTGGCCCTGGCCCTGGACCGGATCTTCGGGCCCGAGGCCACAGGAATCGCGACCGTAGGCGCACTGCCCGCCTCGCTCCCGCCGCTTTCCGCGCCGTCGTTCGCACTGGAGCATATCAAGCAGCTCGCACCCTCGGCCCTGGCGGTGACCCTGTTCGCGCTCACGGAAGCGGTCTCCATCGGCCGAGCACTGGCCGCCCGGGGCGGCTACCGGATCGACGGCAACCAGGAGTTTATCGGCCAGGGGCTCTCCAATGTCGCCGGGGCTTTTTTCTCCGGCTACGTGGCCACCGGGTCCTTCAATCGCAGCGGGGTCAACTACTCGGCCGGGGCGCGCACCCCGCTGGCCGCCATCTTCGCCGGCCTGTTCCTGATGCTGATCGTGCTCCTGGTGGCCCCGCTTGCCAGCTACCTGCCCAAGGCGGCCATGGCGGGCATCCTCTTCCTGGTCGCCTGGGGGCTGATCGACTTCGAGGAGATCCGGCACATCTTCCATGCCTCCAAGCGGGAGACCGGGGTCTTCCTGGTCACCTTCCTCTCGGCGCTGTTCCTGGAGCTGGAATTCGCGATCTTCGCCGGGGTGCTGTTGTCCCTGGTGCTCTATCTGGACCGAACCTCTAAGCCCCGCATGGTCACCCTGGCACCGGATCCGCGCCTGCCCAACCGGGCCTTCTCCTGCGAGCCGGACGTGCTGCAATGCCCCCAGCTGCGCCTGCTGCGGATCGACGGGTCCCTGTTCTTCGGCTCGGTCGCCCATGTGGAGCAGGGATTCGACGAGCTGCGCGCCCAGTTCCCTGACCAGAAGCACCTGGGCCTGATTGCCGACGGTATCAATTTCGTGGACCTTCAAGGGGGCCAAACCCTGGTCCGGGAGTCGAAGCGTCGCCAGGCGGACGGCGGAGGCATGTACCTCATCAACGTCAAGCAGGGTCTCTGGGATGCCATGGAGCGGTGCGGCTGTCTGGACGCCGCGGGCTCGCGCAACGTATTCCAGTCGAAGGAGGCGGCTATCACCGCCATCTACCAGAAGCTCGACCGGGCAGTGTGCGCTGGGTGCGATAAGCGGATCTTCCTCGAGTGCCGCGCTTGAGCTCGGCGCGGACATGCTGAGGGACTATCCGGACTACGAAACCATCAGGCTCCACCCTATGCTGGACGAGGTGCCGGAGATTGGCATCCTCGCCGACGCCGCCACCCGATGACCAGATCCCGAGGCCGCGGAAACCCGGCGATCCGGATCAAGCATCTACAACATCCAGCCGCGCCATCGGGTCCTGCCGGTAAAAGGCCCGTAGCTGGGCATAGACCTCGGGGTACTCCTGGACCAGCAGATCCGGGACCTCGAAGAACGCCTCGCTGACCACGGCGAAGAACTCGGCGGGGGACTCGGTGGCGTAGGGGTCGATGGGCGTGTCCTCGCCCGCGTCGGCGCGGCGGGCAAGGTCCTCGTAGGCGGCGGTCATGATCCGAGTCCAGGCGTCTCCCGACATGTCCCCGTGCAGGGGCGGACGCCCGTTGGCGGCGCCGTCGCGCATGTCGAGCTTGTGCGCCAGCTCGTGAATCACGACGTTGTAGCCGTCCCGCTCGCCGCCCGACTCCACGTCGTCCCAGGAGAGGATGATCGGACCCTGGTCCCAGGCCTCGCCGCTCTTAACCCTATCGTCCGACTGCACCAGACCGTCCTCGTCCACATACTCACGGGCGGGAACGAACTGGGCGGGATAGACGATCACCGCGTACCAGCCCCGGTACCAATCCAGCCCCAGCTCCAGGATGGGAAGGCACGCCTGGACCGCGATCAGGAGCCCCATGCGGTCCGTGAGCTCGAGACCCTGCACCGGCTCCAACCGCTTGTCGCGCAGGAAGAGCAGGGCAAGATCCGCGAGCCGGGTGCACTGGTCTTCGTCCAGGCCGTCCAGCAGGGGAAGGGACTCCCAGACCCAGTCCCAGTCCTCCGGCGCGAAGCGGCTTTGCTCCCGCTTGAGGACACGCGATTGCCACCAGCCGCTCAGCATGACGGCCGGCTCCACGCGGCGGAATGGGCGACCCGGGGCCGATAGGGGTGCGCGATCCGACCCGGGGTCCGAGGGATTTGGCGCAATCCCGGGGTTGGAGTCGGATAAGGGCTCAAGGCTTGACCTCGATCGCTTGGGGCACACGATGCTTGCCCCTAGAGTGCGCCGATCCGGCACCCGCCGGATGGGGTCGGCCGGCAGATCATCCACCTCAGGGTAACCCAACGTCATGCACCGCAGCTTGCTTATTGCCGCCGTTGTCTTGCTCATCGGGGTCCTGATCTGGCTCCTCGGCCCCTGGGCACCAGCCAACCGGCCAACGGGGCCTCACCGGACCCTCGAGCTCGCCGCCCTGCCCGTTGGGGGAGATTTCCGGCTCAATTCGGCCGCCGGGCCGATCGATCTCAAGGACCTGCGGGGCCGAGTCGTGCTGATCTATTTCGGATACACCTGGTGCCCGGACATCTGCCCGACCAATCTGGCCTTCATCGCCACCGCGCTCAAGTCGCTCGCGCCCGAGGACGTGTCCCGGGTCCAGGTACTGTTCGTGAGCGTGGACCCGGAGCGCGACGACGTCCAGCGGCTCGCGCAGTACACTGCCTATTTCCACCCGCAGATCCTGGGGCTCACGGGTACGCCTAAAGAGATCGCCGACGTGGCCCGGCTCTACGGCGCGGCCTATCGGCGAGGACCGCAGACCGACTCGGCCATGGGCTACACGGTAGACCACTCCTCCCAAACCTATGCGGTGGACCCTGAGGGCCGTCTCGCCCGCACCCTGGATCACGCGACGCCCCCGGAACGGATCGCCGACGTGGTTCGCGAGCTGCTCGCCGCCGAGGCGGGCCAGACACATTGAGCCCCGGCACGAGCGGCGCACATCCAGTCCCTCGGCGAGCTTGGGCGCTCGCTTTCCTTGCAGTCTGTACGCGACTTCCCTGCCATCCTGCCATCCAGATCAACTTTGAAGGAGTACCCCGCAATGTTCCGATCCCTTCCATGCTCTCTGTTGACCGCGGCCCTGCTCGCTCTCGCCCCACTGGCCGCTCAGGCGGCGGACTCGTCCATTAGCGTTGCCGATCCCTATGCCCGCGCCGTGCCCCCCGGCCAACCCAACAGCGCCGCATTCATGACCCTGACCAACGCCTCCGCCCAGCCTCGCGCATTGGTGTCCGCGGCCAGCCCGGCGGCCAAGACGGTCGAGCTGCATACGCACGTCAATGAGGACGGCATGATGCGCATGCGCAAAGTCGAGCGCATCGAGATCCCCGCGGGGGAGACCGTGACCCTGGCGCCCGGCGGGCTCCATGTGATGCTGATCGGACTCAACGAGGAGCTTAGTCCCGGCGAAAAGGTCGACCTCACCCTGTCGTTCGACGACGGGAGCGAGGCAAAGGTGCAGGCCCCGGTACGCAAGATCGCGCCCATGAAGGCGATGCACTGAGGCGGGAGGCGGGTCGCCGCCCAACGGACGCGGGCTGGACCCTGGGGCGGGGAGTCTTTCCGCACCGGCCCGGTCTGTGTTAAGCGATATCCGGCGGGGTAGTCCCGGAACCTGATCGGACCGATCGGACCGCGTTCGATTTGACCACTATCAGCGCAGTCTGATATACATCCGCGGATTTTTCGCTCAACACTTGGCCGGGCGACGGCGCGGCCGCGTACAAACTAGGCGGGCATTGGAAATGACGAACAACTGGTTGAAGACGGTTTCGGCGGCAGTCATTCTGGCGGGCAGCGTGACGGGGGCGGCCTGGGCCAACGAGCCCGCGGCGGCACCGGTAGGCAACCCCAAGGCGGGCGAGACCAAGGCCAACACCATTTGCATCGCCTGCCACGGTCCCCAGGGCAACAGCATCGTCCCCCTCTGGCCCAAGCTGGCCGGCCAACACCCCGAGTACATCCAGAAGCAGCTCATGGACTTCAAGGCAGGGCATCGCCAGAACGCCCAGATGTCGCCCATGGCCGCGCCCCTGACGCCCCAGGAGGTTCTCGACGTGGCGGCGTACTTCTCCGCCCAGACCCAGACCGGCGGTGCCGCGGACCCGGCCCTGGCGGCAGATGGGGAGCGCATCTTCCGCGCCGGCATCCCGGCGACGGGTGTGCCCGCGTGCGCCGGTTGCCACGGTCCCGCCGGCATGGGCAACGGGCTCGCCAAGTTCCCGCGCATCTCTGGCCAGCAGGCGGACTACGCCAAGCAGACCCTGACCTGGTTCCGGGACGGCACGCGCGCCAACGACACGAACGCCATGATGCGCGGCGTGGCCGCGCGCATGACCGACAAGGAGATCGCCGCGGTGGCCCAGTACATCCAGGGACTCAGGCAGTAGCATTCGCCGCCGACCATGCACCGAAAGGAGGCAGCCATGAGCTGCCTCTTTGGTTTTCCGCCTCCGCGTTTCCCGTCGCGGTCGCCCTGTGGTAGCTTCCAACCCGTATCCCCGATCCGGCCGGGAGCCGCCTGCCATCCGATCCATGCAGCAAATCAAACTGCTGAGCTACAACGTCCAGGGTGGGATCTACTCCCGCAAATACAGCGACTATGTGACCAACAGTTGGAAGCATGTGCTGCCCCATCCGGAACGCCTGGTCAACCTGACCCGCATCGCCCAGCTACTCCAACAGTTCGACGTCGTGGGGCTCCAGGAGGTCGATGCCGGCAGCCTGCGCAGCGACCACATCGACGAGATCCAATACCTCGCTCGCCACGGGTCTTTCCCGTACTCCTACTGCCAGGTCAACCGGAATCTGGGACCCTTCGCCCAGCACAGCAACGGACTCCTGTCCCGGCTCAAACCGAATCGCGTAACCGAGCATAAGCTACCGGGTCTGCCCGGGCGCGGGGCTGTCCTCGCGGAGTTGCCCTTAACGGATGGGACCGCACTGGCGATCGGCATCGTCCATCTCGCCCTAGGTTGGCGGGCACGCCAGCGCCAGCTCGGCTACCTGGCGGAGCTCGCGCAGGCGCACCCCCTGCTGGTGCTCATGGGGGACTTCAACTGCGGCTGCGACTCCCGCAGCTTGCGGGCGATGGTCCGGCGCACCGGCATGCGCGGCCTGGACCGCACCCTCAAGACCTTCCCGAGCTGGCGCCCGCGCCGCAACCTGGACCATATCCTGGTCTCCCACGCATTACGCATCCTGAGCGCCCACGTGATCGACTACCCGCTGTCGGACCACCTGCCCTTGTCCATGACCCTGGGACTGCCAGACGGGTTGCATTTCACAGAGTCGGGGGGGCTGCGCGCCGCGCCCTTCAATCCTGAACGTAAAAGTGACGCCAGCGCGATCCACAGGCACGGGTAAGGACATCGAACAGGCGCGGCATGGGCACCGCCTCCCCGGGAAAGACCTCTTCCACCGCCACGAACAGGCGCCCGAAGCCCCCCTGCTCCTTCCAATCCCAACGCCAGGGCGGACGGGTCTCTCCGCAGCTCGGGCAGGTGGCGCCCCGCTGGGGATGATCGGCCCAGCCCTCGATCCGCTGACCCCAGTGACGCAGGGGCGCCCGACATACCGGACAGCGCGGCGGCCGCGTGTTGCGGCCCCACAAGAAGCGCGGGGTCGCGGAAAGCATTGGGACATGGACGCGGCAACAGGGGGTGCCCGCGTCCTCCCCAGGATCGGTGGCGATGGCCACCGCGCAGCCGGTGAACGCGAGCAGGCTCAAAAAGGCCGGGCCAACCGCAAAGGCGCGCTCCGGTCCCCGCAAAGGCGCTCCGATGAAACCTGCACCGGACAGCGCACCGATCACCAGGCCCGCGTCGGGAGCGGCCAGGGGATCGCTGGTCGTCAAAAGAAGCCGACCGGTATGGTTGGGCATGACTGACTCCGCTCAAGTCGGGTAACATCCCGAATCCTAACAGATCGACTGTCCCCGAATCGTGGCGCACCGGCTGCACCCGGGGCGCTGGGACGAGCGCCAAAATCCGGATCGATCGCCATGCAAGACGGTCGCTCGAAATCGTTGCGTCGCCCTGCGCTTGGACTCTACCTGCTCAGCGCCTGCCTCCTGTGGCATCTGCCCGCCGGTGCAGCTGAGGCGTCCTTCGCCAGGGTATTGGCCTCGTCGGGCAAACGCCATCGGCTACCGCTCGCTATCCTCTTCCTGCGCTTCGAGAAGGTCGGGGACGAGCCGGACCTAGAGGTCGGCCCGATCGAGACCGATAT
Organism: Chromatiaceae bacterium; assembly: GCA_041738985.1. Taxonomy (GTDB): domain Bacteria; phylum Pseudomonadota; class Gammaproteobacteria; order Chromatiales; family Chromatiaceae; genus Thiodictyon. The sequence continues at coordinate 12,715 of JBGSOR010000587.1, forward strand.
TCCCGAGCCGAAACCCTAAGTCCTAAGGACTCGATACCGAGAGGAAGACCCAATGGACCCAGACTTTTGGCATCGGCGCTGGGAGCGCGGCGAGACCGGCTGGCACCGGGATGAGATCGACCGTCACCTGCGCGAGCTGTGGCCGCGGCTCGGGCTTGCGGCCGAGACCAAGGTCTTGGTGCCCCTGTGCGGCAAGACCCTGGACCTGCTGTGGCTCGCTGGCCAGGGTCACAGCGTGCTGGGGGTGGAGCTGAGTCGGCTCGCGGTCGATGGGTTCTTCGCGGAGAACGGACTGGTCCCGGAGGTGACGGATGACCCGCCCTTCCGGCGCTATCTGACCGACGAGATCGAGCTGCTGTGCGGCGACTTCTTCGCCCTCGGGCCCCGGCACCTAGCGGGCGTGGCTGCGGTCTACGACCGCGCCGCCCTGATCGCCCTCCCCCCGGAGCTGCGCATTCGCTATGCCGTCCACATGGAAGCCCTGCTCCCGGTCCAGGTGCCGCGGCTTCTAATTACCCTGGAGTACGACCAGACCCAGATGGCGGGCCCGCCCTTCGCCGTCCACCCTGAGGAGGTCGAGGCGCTCTTCTCCGCGCGCCACCGGATACAGCCTCTGGCGGATCTGGACGTGCTCGACGAGTCGCCGGGGCTCCGCGCGCGTGGCGTTTCCGCGCTCAAGGAGCGGGTCTACCGACTGGAGCCGGCCTGAGACCTGCCGCCGCGCGAGCCGCGGCCGGACCCCGGACCCCGGACCCCGAATCGAGGACGCGCGCAATGGCGACGCACCCCGATTGCGCTCGCTCTGGTCGACAGATCGTTCTCCGGAGACAACGGGCGCGTCGCCGCGGTTGAAATCCGCGTGACGATTGGATAGGTTCCCAAGTCTGAACCTGCTGGGGGTGCCCGACCGCGGTCGGGCTGAGAGAGTCCCTTCGAACCTGATCCGGATCATGCCGGCGCAGGAAAGCAGGCGAGCCATACGCCGGATGTCCCGCGCACCGTGAGCGCCAACTCGGGCCCACGGACACAGCCAGGGCCCTCCGCTGCCCGTTCGCCTCCGCCTTCCGCCCCGCCAAACGCCCGGTCGGTCCGTAATACCCCCGCCCGGCCATGAGTTACCGGCGCCAGCGCGCCCGCTTGAACCCTAAGGCGATTTCTGTCAAATCATGCACCACCTCGCTCGTCTTTTCGCCCGCCTTCGGCGTCGCACCGACAGTCACATAGCCCAGCTATGCTCCTGGCGGCGCTCCTTGAAGGCAGACGAAAATCCTTCGCGAACCGGTACATGATTTTCCGGCAATCGCCTAAGGGCCGCCCCGACGAGGACATCCATGAGCGCCATCCCCAAAGAGTTCGTCCAGCAGACCACCCGCCTGTCGGACGCCGTGACCAAGCCATTCCCTAGCTCTCGCAAGGTCTATCTCCCTGGCTCCCGGGCGGACTTGCGGGTCCCGGTACGCGAGGTCGCCCTCACCCCCACCCGGACCCAAGGCGGCCTGGAAGAAAATCCGCCCGTCTATGTCTACGACACGTCCGGACCCTACACGGACCCGGCGACGACGATCGACCTCTTGGCCGGGCTGCCGGACGTGCGCGGCCGCTGGATCGACGAGCGCGGGGACACCGAGTACCTGGCTGGACCCAGCTCCGACTTCGGACGCTTCCGCCAGACCGACCCCGCGCTGGCCCATCTGCGCTTCGAGCATCTCCGCACCCCCCGCCGGGCCAAGCGCGGGGCCAACGTAACCCAGATGCACTATGCGCGCAAAGGTATCGTCACGCCGGAGATGGAATACGTCGCCATCCGGGAGAACATGCGCCTGGACGAGCTGCGGCGGGACCCCCGCTATACGAAGGTCCTGCGCCAGCACCGCGGCCGCTCCTTCGGGGCCAGCCTGCCCGAGACCATCACGCCGGAATTCGTGCGCGCCGAGGTCGCCCGGGGGCGCGCCATCATCCCAGCCAACGTTAACCATCCGGAGCTGGAGCCTATGATCATCGGGCGCAACTTCCGGGTAAAGATCAACACGAACATCGGCAACTCCGCCGTTACCTCTTCTATCGAGGAAGAGGTAGAAAAGATGGTCTGGTCCGCCCGTTGGGGCGGTGACACCCTCATGGATCTCTCCACCGGCAAGAACATCCACGAGACACGCGAATGGATCCTGCGCAATGCACCCATGCCCATCGGCACCGTGCCCATCTACCAGGCATTGGAGAAGGTGGACGGCCGGGCCGAGGAGCTGACCTGGGAGATGTTCCGGGACACGCTCGTCGAGCAGGCCGAGCAAGGGGTGGATTATTTCACCATCCACGCGGGTGTCCTGCTGCGCTACGTCCCGCTCACCGCCGACCGCGTGACCGGCATCGTCTCCCGGGGCGGCTCCATCCTGGCCAAGTGGTGCCTCGCCCACCACCAGGAGAACTTTCTCTATACCCACTTCGAAGAGATCTGCGAGATCATGAAGGCCTATGACGTGGCCTTCAGTCTTGGGGACGGTCTGCGCCCCGGCTGTATCGCGGATGCCAACGACGCGGCGCAATTCGCGGAGCTGGAGACCTTGGGCGAGCTGACCAAGATCGCCTGGAGTCACGATGTGCAGGTCATGATCGAAGGCCCCGGCCATGTTCCCTTGCAGATGATCCAGGAGAATATGGATAAGGAGCTCCTGGACTGCTTCGAGGCCCCCTTCTATACGCTAGGCCCCCTGATCACGGACATCGCCCCCGCCTACGACCACATCACCTCCGGCATCGGTGCGGCCAACATCGGCTGGTACGGCACGGCCATGCTCTGCTATGTGACGCCCAAAGAGCATCTGGGCCTGCCAAATAAGCAGGACGTGCGCGACGGTATCGTCACCTACAAGATCGCCGCCCATGGCGCGGACCTGGCCAAAGGTCTCCCCGGCGCCCAGATCCGCGACAATGCGCTATCCAAGGCCCGCTTCGAGTTCCGCTGGGAAGACCAGTTCAACCTCTCGTTGGACCCCGAGCGGGCGCGCGAATACCATGACCAGACCATGCCCCACGATTCCCACAAAGTCGCTCACTTCTGCTCCATGTGCGGCCCTCACTTCTGCTCCATGCGGATCACCCAGGACGTTCGGGACTACGCGCAAGCCCATCGCCTCGATAACGTGGAAATCGCCATCGAAGAAGGGATGAAAGAGAAATCCGAGGAGTTCCTGAAAGAAGGGGCGAGGATCTACCAGGAGGTCTGATCCTCGGCCTCCTCGCCCGGAGATCGAGCGAGAAGGGCCATTGAGCACCGCTGCACGATAGCGGACTCCTGGCGCATGGGAGAGGCCGGGATCCTCGCCACGGGTTCGCGTCTGCCGGCGCGGACCGGCGAGGCTGGCGCAGCGTCAGGCGGCGTCGCTCTTGGGCGCCGGTTTGGACTCGGCAGGCTTGGCGGCGGTCTCTTTCGGCTTGGCGGTCTCGGACTTATCGGCGCCAGACGGGGCGTCTTTGGACGCGCCGCCGGACTTGTCGCCGGTTTCGTGGAGGTTCTTTTTCTTGTCGCCGGTCTTGAAGTCGGTCTCGTACCAACCGCCGCCCTTGAGCCGGAAGCCCACCGCGGAGATGACCCTCTTCAGGGTCGGGCGACCGCAGGCCGGGCAATCGGTCAGGGCGGCCTCGGCAAGCTTCTGCATCTTTTCAAGCTCTTCGCCGCAGCTTTCGCAGCGGTACTGGTAGATGGGCACCTGGAATACCTCGTTAGGGATGTTGAACGGGCGCGATTTTTAGGGTTACGGACGCGGAAATCAAACCGACACGAGCGGACCTGTCCTTGTGGCCCTGCGGGCCTTGGGCCTTAGTGGCAGCTCCCGAAGCCAGCCCCGCGAGGCCACATGACCGCCCCCATCCCCCGCTCCGTGCTGATCACCGGCTGCTCCAGCGGTATCGGTTACACCTGTGCCCACGGACTCGCCCGACGCGGCTGGCAGGTGATCGCATCCGCCCGCAAGCCCGCGGATGTCGAGCGCCTGCGGGCCGAGGGCCTCACCGCGCTGACCCTGGACCTGGACGACCCCGCCTCCATCCGTACCGCCCTGGCGGCGACCCTGGAGCTGACTGGTGGGGGCCTGGACGCCCTCTTCAATAACGGGGCCTATGGCCAGCCGGGGGCGGTGGAGGATCTGTCTCGGGACACCCTGCGCGCCCAGCTGGAGACGAACCTGCTCGGCTGGCATGACCTCACCTGCCTGGTCATCCCCGTCATGCGACGCCAGGGGCACGGTCGCATCGTCCATAACAGCTCGCTGCTGGGGCTCGTGGGCATGGCCTATCGGGGGGCCTATGTGGCGAGCAAGTTCGCCCTCGAGGGGCTGACGGACACCTTGCGGCTGGAGCTGCGAGGCACCGGCATCCAGGTCTGTCTGATCGAGCCCGGCCCCATCCTGAGCCGATTCCGAGAGAACGCGCATCGGGCATTCCGGGAGCGGGTCGACGTCCAGGGCAGCGTGCATCGGGACGCCTATAGACTCGCCGAGGCGCGACTGCTTAAGGAAGGCCCGGCCCAGTCTTTTACCTTACCCCCGGAGGCGGTGCTCGCCAAGCTGGTCCACGCGCTCGAGAGCCCCAGACCCAAGCCGCGTTACCCCGTAACCTTCCCAAGCCATCTCTTCCTGTGGCTGCGGCGAGTCCTGAGCACCCGCGGCTTGGACTGGGCGATGACACGGGTGTCCGGCGGCGGTGCCAGATAGGCACGCACCGTGACGACCAGCCGCGGCGCTAGTGCGCCGAGGCGCGAGAACCTACAATGACAAGCCACCCAGAGCCAGCAGCCAAAGGCCCACGGAGTCACCATGACCGACACCACCGAATCCCGCTCCCAATTACTGATCGGGCTAGCACTCGCCGCCCTCATGGCCGCCACCCGCGGTCAGGCGCTCGCGCCATTGGGGCAGCACCTGCCGGACGCCTCACTGGCGGCGTTCTTCCTCGCCGGATTCTACCTACGTCCAGCCTGGATCTTCGCGGCCCTTTTCGCGCTGGCGACGGTCATCGACATTACGGCCATCGGCTGGGGCGGCGTGAGCGCCTACTGCCTGAGCCCCGCCTACTGGCTGCTGGTCCCCGCCCACGCCACGCTCTGGAGTGCCGGACGCTGGTACCGCACCCTGCATCGGCCGGACCTCTCCACCCTGCCCCGCCTGGGTGCCCTGCTGATCGGTGCCGGCGTGCTGGCGGAGGCCTTTGCGAGCGGCGGCTTCTATCTCCTTTCCGGCCGCTTCGAGCCTACCCTGGTTGGCTTCGGCTACAGCCTGGTGAGCTACCTGCCTGGCACCCTGGCGGCGCTGCTCGCTTATGTTGCCCTGGGCGCCATCGTCCATCTGACGCTGACCGCCGGCCAGCGCGCCCAAGGCGCCCGCTCCGCACGATGACCGACGAGGCTGCACGGGAGCGCCACCGCCGGCGCATGCAGCGCCACAAGGAGGTGGTGGACGCTCGGGTGGCCGGAGCGACGATCGACCGCGGTGTGCTCCTGGTCCTCACCGGCAACGGCAAGGGCAAGAGCTCGTCCGCGTTCGGGATGGTCGCCCGCGCCCTGGGGCACGGGATGCAAGTGGCCGTGGTCCAGTTCATTAAGGGCGAATTCTCCACCGGGGAAGAGGCGTTCTTCCGTCGCTTCCCCGAGGTCCGCTACCACGTGATGGGAGAGGGCTTCACCTGGGAGACCCAGGATTCGGACCGAGACCGGAAGGCCGCTCTGGCCGCCTGGGAGCTGGCCACCGGCCTACTGAAGGACCCCGGGATCGACTTGGTGGTGCTCGACGAGCTGAACATCGCCGTCAAGCTGGGTCTGGTACCGCTGGATCCGGTGCTCGATATACTGGAGGCCCGTCCGCCCCATCAGCATGTGGTCGTCACCGGGCGCGGTGCCTCCCCGGCCTTGATCGACATCGCGGACACGGTGACCGAGATGCGCCCGATCCGGCACGCCTTCGATGCAGGGGTCATGGCCCAGAAGGGCATCGAGCTTTGAAGCCGGCTGCGCGAATCGCTACGCCGCGCCACCCCAGAGCCTGCAGCTTAGAACGGGCCTCGATCACCCCGAGGCGCCAAGATCGCCACTATTTTTTCCTGCGATATCGACTGCTTGGCGCCTGGGCGTGAGACCTTCCGAAGCGACGCCGAAACCCTGGCAGCCCCCTCGACGAACCCTGGTCCTAGGCGGGGTGCGCTCCGGCAAGAGCCGGCTGGCGGAGTCGCTGGCCCGTGGGAGCGGACTCCCGGTCGCCTATGTGGCGACCGCCAGAGCCGGCGATGCGGAGATGGGCAGGCGCATCGCCGAGCATCGCCGCCGCCGGCCCCCCGATTGGCACCTGGTCGAAGAGCCGCTGGATCTCGCCGCGGCCATCGCCCGCGAATGCACCCCCGGAGGTTGCGTCCTGGTCGAGTGCCTGACCCTCTGGCTCACCAATCTCCTGATGGAGAAGGACGACACTCGGATGGAGCGGGAGATCGCGTCGCTCGTCGATACCGTCGCCCTGGCCCCCGGACGCCTCATCCTCGTGGGCAACGAAACCAGCATGGGCGTTATCCCTTTGGGAGAGCTGACGCGCCGCTACTGCGACCTGGCTGGCCGGCTACATCAGGAGCTGGCCGCACGCTGCGACCAGGTGGTGCTCCTGGTCGCCGGCTTGCCGCTGACCCTTAAGGGAGATCCCCCATGACCGATCCGCTCGCCTGGCTGGGCCTGCCCTGCCGACCCATCGACCGCAACGCCGCCGAGGCGGCGCGCGCGCGCCAGGACCAGCTCACCAAGCCCAGGGGCGCCCTAGGTCGGCTGGAGACCCTGGCGATCCGACTCGCCGGACTCCAGGGTCGGAGCTGCCCCACCCTCGACCCGGTTCAATGCGTCCTGTTCGCCGGAGATCATGGGGTCGCCGCCGAGGGTGTCTCGCTCTATCCCCAGGCCGTGACGGTGGAGATGATCCGCAACATCGCCCGTGGCGGCGCCGCCATCTCGGTCCTGGCCCGTAGCCTGGGCGCAAGACTCGAGGTCATCGACTGCGGGAGCCTGACCGACCCCGGCCCTATCCTCGGTGTGCGATCCGAGCGTGTGGGTCCAGGTACCGGCAACATCGCTCGGGAGCCCGCCATGACCTCCGCGCAGCTCGTCCAGGCACTCGCCATCGGGCGCGAGGCCTCAGAGCGCGCGGCCCAACAAGGGTGCGGGCTGGTCATCGGCGGGGAGATGGGGATCGGCAATACCAGTCCCTCGTCGGCGCTCGCCTGCGCGCTTCTCGGCCGTCCGGCGGCCGATCTGGTGGGTCCGGGCACCGGACTCGACCGGTCCGGTGTGGCGCACAAGGCCCAAGTGGTGGCCGCAGCGCTGAACCTGCATGCCCCGCCAGAGGCTGACCCGGCCGCTCTGATGGAACGACTGGGCGGCTTCGAGATCGCGGCCCTGGCCGGTTACTTCCTGAGGTCCGGACAGCTCGGCATGGCCGTCCTGCTGGACGGATTCATCGCCAGTGCCGCAGCGCTCTGGGCCTGCCGGGCGAACCCCGGACTGCGGGATTGGCTGTTCTTCGCGCACCAGTCCGCAGAGCCGGGGCATCGCCTGATTCTCGATGCCCTGGACGCAGACCCCCTCCTCGACCTAGGCATGCGCCTCGGCGAGGGCAGCGGGGCCGCCGTCGCCCTGCCACTGCTGCGGGCTGCCTGCGCGCTACACGGGGACATGGCCACCTTCGCGGAGGCCGGAGTGACCGGATGAGCCAGGTCCCGACCCAGGGCCCGCCGCAATAGACTCGCAGCCAAATACGAGTGGGCCAATGACGGACCGTTTCATTACCCTCTTGCGCCACGGCGAGGTCCAGGGCGGAGCGCGCTTCCGGGGCGGGCACGACGACTCTCTGAGCGAGACCGGTTGGCGCCAGATGCGGGCGGTCGCTGCCCGGGAGGACCAACCGTCCGCCGACCCCCCGCAGCGCTGGGATCGGATAATCAGCTCGCCCGCCCGGCGCTGCGAGGAATTTGCCCGACGTCTGGCCGAGGAGCGGGGACTGCCGCTGACGCGCTCCTGGGCCTTCGGCGAGCGCTGCTTCGGGGCCTGGGAGGGGCTTGCCGCACACCAGATCCCACCAGCGGAGCTGACGCGTTTCTGGGACGACCCGGTAGGCTACACCCCGCCAGGGGCGGAGCCCTTCGCCGACTTCCGGGACCGGGTCATGGCCGGTTGGGCGGGTCTGCTCGAAGACGCTACGCTCCACACCCTCGTTGTCACCCACGGGGGCGCCATCCGCGTCATCGCGGCAGCTGTCCTTGGGCTCGGCGACCCCTCAGGCATCCTGATCGAGGTACCGCCCGCCTGCACCACCCGTCTGCGACTCCCCAGACCTCCGGGGCGGCCGAGTCTCATGGCACACGGGGAGCGTTTGGGGTGAATCCGATGCCTTTCTGGATCGCCGGCCGTTTCCTCACCCGTTTCCCTTTCCCTGACCCTGGCCACCTGGGCGCAGCGGACCTGGGCCGGGCGGTGCCCTGGTACCCCGCGATCGGACTCATGTTGGGTGGAGCGGTCGCCCTGGTCGCGGCCGCGGCGGGACCTTGGGCGCTCGGCGGTCCGGCCCCTGCGGTAGCCGCGCTCGCACTCGCATTCTGGGCTTGGTCCACTGGCGGACTGCACCTGGACGGGCTCGCGGACACCGCGGACGCCTGGGTCGGGGGCATGGGGAGCCGGGAGCGGACCCTGGAGATCATGAAGGACCCGGTGAGCGGGCCCGCCGGGGTCAGCACGCTGGTCCTGGCGCTGATCCTGAAATACGCGTGCATCCAGTCCCTGTTAGCTGCCGGAGAGATCGCCCTGCTGGTCTGGGTGCCGATGCTTGCCCGGGCCCAGCTGCCCCTGCTCCTGATATCGACACCTTATGCCCGACCCCAGGGAATGGCCGGCGACCCGGCACGAAGCGCACCCCGACGCGCCTGCCTGCTCGCGATCGGACTCGCCGGGGGGGCGGCAACGCTGGGTCTGGGCTGGTGGTCCGGGCTCGCCGCGGTCGCGGCGGCCGGCGGACTCTTCTGGCTGATGCGGCGCAGCCTGATGCGACGCCTGGGCGGATTCACGGGGGACACCGCTGGCGCCTTGGTGGAGCTGACCGAGGCCCTGCTACTCCTGGTCCTCGCCCTGGGTCAGGGTTCCACCTGACGCACCACCTGCAATTGACGCGACAACCCAAGGGCTGTCTCCTGGGTGCAAGCGGCTCAATCCCCTTCGAACTCGCACAGCGCGAACACCTTGTGCCCATGCTTCTCGAGCCGCGCGCGCCCCCCGAGATCGGGCAGATCGATGACGAAACAGCACTCGAGGACCTTGCCGCCCATGCCTTCGATCAGCTTGCAGGCCGCCTCGGCCGTACCGCCAGTAGCGATCAGGTCATCGACCAGCAGAACGCGCTCCCCTTGGGACACGGCATCGGCATGCATCTCGATGCGATCGGTGCCGTATTCGAGGTCGTAGTCGTGGCCGACGGTTTCCGCCGGCAGCTTGCCCTTCTTGCGGATCGGCACGAAGCCGATACCCAGCTGATAGGCCAGGGCTGAGCCGACGATGAATCCGCGCGCCTCGATGCCGGCCACCCGGTCGATCTTCTGGGCGGTATAGCGATTGACCAGCTCGTTGATGGTGATGCGGAAGCCGACGGGGTCCTTAAGCAAGGTTGTGATGTCCCGAAACATGACACCCTGCTTGGGATAATGGGGAACGGTGCGAATGCGCGACTTGATGGGCATGGCTCTCTTCCGGAATCGCTTGACGGGGGGTTAGCGGGAATTCAGCAGGCGGCCGGCAACCGCATCCAGCTGCCGGACCAGATCGGGATCGCGCGCCTCGGGCGGCGTGATCAGGGCGTGCTCGAGCGCGGAGCGGCAGCCGCAGGCGCAAGCGCCGGCATCGCCCTGCAGGCGCGGGGCGACCTTCTTCACCAGGCTGCGGGCATTGTCGGCATTGGCCAGCAGCACCTTCACGATGGCATCGACGGTGACGTCGTCGTGATTCGGGTGCCAGCAATCGAAATCGGTGACCATGGCCACCGTCGCGTAGCAGAGCTCGGCCTCTCGCGCGAGCTTGGCCTCGGGCATGTTGGTCATGCCGATGACGTCGCAATTCCAGCTGCGATAGAGCTCGGACTCGGCCAAACTGGAAAACTGCGGGCCTTCCATGACCAGATAGGTGCCGCCGCGCGCCACCTCGATGCCCGACTCGCGCGCCGCCGCCTCGAGATGGTCTCCGAGACGGCGGCACACCGGATGCGCCATCGACACATGCGCCACCAGGCCAGTGCCGAAGAAGCTCTTTGTGCGGGCAAAGGTGCGATCGATGAACTGGTCGACGATGACGAACATGCCGGGACGCAGATGCTCGCGCAGCGAGCCCACGGCACTGACCGAGATCACCTCGGTGGCGCCCACGCGCTTGAGGGCGTCGATGTTCGCGCGGAAGTTGATCTCTGAGGGAGGAATCTTGTGTCCGCGGCCATGGCGCGGCAGAAACACCATCTGCTGCCCGTTCAGCTCGCCGCACAGCAGCTCGTCGGAGGGCGCGCCGAAGGGCGAGTCGATACGCTGCCAGCGCTTGTTGGAGAGCCCTTCGATGTCGTAGACACCGCTGCCACCGATGATCCCGATCACCTGGGCGCCACTGTCGCCAGCCATTCGATAACCTCCGAAACCCGACTGCAATAAAGCGGGGGATTCTACCCGATCAATGGCTGATACCGACATCGGCAGCAACGCGAATCCTCAGTCCGCGCTCGGCTTGGGATACATGGCGAAGGTTTGCTGGGCGATCTTGCCGTGCGAACATGGCCCCGAAGACCGACAGAGTCGACGGAACGCCGCCCAGGGGCGGATGCGGTGCTCGAGCGGCTGGCCGAGACCGTCTTCGTCGACACCACCAGGCGGTATCTGGACGAGCTGCCGGAGGACGCCACCGCCTGGCTGGCCGGACTGCGCGACCGCTATGTGGGCCGCGCGCTGGCGCTCCTGCACGAGAAGCCGGATCATCCCTGGACCATCCACGAGCTCGGACACCGGGTCGGACTCTCCCGCTCCGCCCTGCATGAGCGCTTCCTGCGCTTCCTGGCTCAGCCGCCGATGCATTATCTTGCCAATTGGCGGATCCAGGTCGGCTCGCGCCTCCTGCGCGAGACCGGGCGCACCGTCGCCGATATTGCCCTGGAGGTCGGCTACGACTCGGAGGCCGCCTTCTCGCGGGCCTTCAAGCGCCTGGTCGGGACGCCGCCCGCCGCCTGGCGCCGCGCTGCTGGGGCTTGGTAGGATCGGGCACGCCCTCTCAGGGGGCTCTCGGAGCCCAAGTGGCCCGCAAGACAAGTGTCCCGCAAGAACGGCGTCCGGACCACTGGTCCCGGTCGCCGCAGGCGCCCGAATTGCCGCAAAGGTATCCGCCCGATCGCGCTAGGGTTATCCTCTGCGAATTCGATTTCCCGCCGCTCACCTCTCATGGCCCTTAATCTGCGTTTGCGCTCGATACCCCGAGTTGCCCTGACAAGTCTGGCGATCTCCGGTTGTTTCGGTGCCGGCTCCGAGGAGCTGGTGAAAGAGTCTTTCAGCTCGGACAACACCTTCTCGCGCAGCTTCCCGCAGCCGCCCACAGAGGCCTGCGAAGCGGCGCGGCGCGCTCTGCTCAGCCAGGGCTACATCGTCACGAGCGCCACTGGCGACTCGGTGCAGGGGACCAAGAACTTCCAGCCCAAGGACGAGGTTCACGAGCAGCTCCTGCTGCGTGTGTCCTGCGCCGCACACGAGCCAGACGGTAGCTGGGTGTTCGTCAATGCGGTTCAGGACCGCTATTCGCTAAAAAAGAGCCCGACCTCGGCCAGCGTCGGGGTCAGCGTGCTCGGCTCCGTCTCGCTGCCGATCGGTGCAAGCGACGACTCGTTGGTGAAAGTCGCGAGCGTCACGGTGCAGGACCCCGCCCTCTACAACGGATTTTTCGGCCGCCTCGGGCAGTACCTTCCGCCCGTCAAGACCTCGCCGAAGACCGAGACGAAGGCGGGACCGGAGACCTCCCCGCAGCCGCCTGTGGCCGCTCCGTCTGCGTCGCCGCCCGCGCCCTCGCCTGCGACAGACCCGAGCCGAGAGAATCCACCCTGAGTCCGGATCCCGGCTCGGCGCCGACCGAGCCCTCGATCACCCCGTTGGCCAACGGTCTGTTAGCGTCGGACACCTACCGAAGCCGCAGCGCGGCAGGCGCACCGCGCTGGATCTCGCAACGCCGACGTTCCGATCCCGGTTCGAACGCGAGCTACCAGGTGATATCGGCGCTGCCGCCAAAGCCCTGGTAAATATCCGGGAGTCCACTGCCGCGGTTTTCCATGCTGCCTCCGCGACTCGCATTGGCGCTGAACAGCCCGCTGGTTTCCGATCGGGTGCCGCTGTAGCTGGCGACGCTGTCGCCGACGCCCGGCTGAACCCCGGCCATACGGTCGTCGTGACTGCCGTATGGGTAGAGCTCGGTGTTGCCATCGGCGAATCCGCCGTAAATGGACCCTGCGCTGACGGAACCTATCAGTGTGGTCGTGGCGATTGCCGCAATCAGTCGTTTCATTGTCCTGTCCTCTTCGCTTGATCGAGTGGTACCGTTCATCAGGCGTCCCTAGCGCTCCATCCCCAACTTCCAGGTGTTGTAATAAAACCTTAGCCCACTAATCCTAGCGAACCACTCGGACTCTTACGAGGAGGATGTCCGTATTTCCACGGGTCATACCTCCCCTGTCTGTATGGTATGGAGCGTCCTTATTCCCTGCCGCCGGTCGAACCCAACGACGATTGCTCCGACAGCGGATCTTAAGCTGGCTGAATGAATACTGATGCGGTCTATGAAATAAGCCGCTGCTTTTGAAAACCTCGCCGGCCGGACGCACCGCCGAGAGTTGACGCACGCCATGTCGGCTGCGGTGCCAATTCACCCGCGCAACCCATGGCTTGCGCAACTTTTTGCTGCCTGGGTGGGTCTACGTTATTTAACGCTCGAAAAACGCGCAGCTCAGCATCCTCTTTAGCCGACGACGAGGCTTTGAATTGGCATCGACGAGAACCATGAACCGGGCGGTCCTGCTTGGAGCCGTACCGATGCTCGCGGGGATGCTGCTCGGCGGACCGGTCGCTTGGGGGCGATCTCCCGAAGTCACGCAGGTCGCCGAGCGTAGCCGTGCCGGGGTCGCGGAAACCCGCCGCGACCTAACGCCGCTCATCCGTAAGGCCCAGGAGCGCTTCCGGATCCCCGGTGTCAGCGTCGTGCTCGTACGAGGCGGCGAGATACTCTGGGCGGAAGGGTTCGGCCTTCGGGACGTCGGCAAGAACCAGGCTGCCACCGCCGACACGCCCTACCGTGCCGGTTCCCTGGCCAAGCCCATCACGGCTATTGCGGTGATGCAGCTGGCCGAAAAGGGCCTGATCGACATCGATCAGCCGCTGGCCGGATATTTACCGGCCTTCGCTATCCGCAGCCGTTTCGACACGACGGTCGAGCCGATCACGGTGCGTAGCGTGCTGTCGCATCACGCCGGCCTACCCACGGATCTCAACAAAGGGATGTGGACGGAGCAACCCTTTACCGCCGTGGCAGCCAAGCTTCGCGACGAGTACGCATCCTTTCCGCCCAACCTGGTCTTCAGCTACTCGAACGTCGGATACACCCTGCTCGGGCACCTGGTCCAACAAGTCTCGGGCGTCCCTTTTGCCCGGCACATGGAGGACCGCATTTTCCGCCCCCTGGGAATGTCGAACAGCGCGTTTCTCCCATACGGAGACAGGGGAATCGGCTCGGCCAAGGGGTACCGCAATGGGCGGGAGATGCCGCTCTTGCCGATGCGCGACCTGCCGGCAGCCGGACTCTCCACCTCGGCGACGGATCTGGGACGATTCATTCAGGCGATGCTGACCAACCGGAGGGCAGATGACCAGGCCGTCCTCAAGGCTTCAACCCTGCGGGAGATTCTCGAGCCGCAGAATCGAGACGTGCCCCTCGACCTCGACCTGATCGTCGGGCTCGGCTGGTTCCTGGAGAAGGACAGCATCCCCGGCGGTGGGATGGTCGTCCGCCATGGCGGGACGACCCTCGGCTTCAGCGCCGAGCTGATTCTGTTACCGGAGCGGAACCTCGGCGTCGCCGTCCTGGCTAACGGCGACGGATCGCGCGATGTCGCGGCCGAGCTTGCAGAGGAGATCCTGGCACGGACCCTCGCGGCGAATCCCGCGCCGCTTACGGTCTCGCATTTCGTCGGCCGCCTTGAGAAGCTGCGGAGCAGCCAGCGACCCGAAGATCTCGGGGGTAATTACGCCACGGACTTCGGTCTGATCTCTATCCGTCCGCGCGACGCGAAGCTCTGTGCCTGCATCGTGGACAAGACGTTCGATCTGATCCCCTATCCGAACGATTGGTTTGCCGTCGATCGGGGCTCCGCCCGCTCGATGTCGCCATCCTTACGTCCCCTGGCGGAAATACGCTTCCAAACCCAGCGCATCGATGGGCGGGATGTCGTCGTCGCGATGAAGGACGGGAAGCAGATATTGCTCGGGGAGAAGGTGCCCCACACGCCCGTTCCCACGATCTGGCGGAATCGGGTAGGACACTATCTGTTGCTTAACCCGGATCCCGACTTCCCCCTCACCGAGCCGCAGGTGAAGCTGCATGACAGCCAGCTCTATATGAGCTACAAGCTGCCGCTGCTCTCGCCGAATACCATTCAGGTGCCCCTGAAACCCATCTCGGACACCGAGGCGATCATTCTCGGCCTGGGCCGGATGCGCGGAGAGACGCTGCGCGCGATCCGAGTCCACGGCGAGGAGCGTCTGCGGTATTCGGGATTCGAGGGCCGGCGCTTAAGCGGGATCGCGCCGGCGGCGAATTGAGGGAATCCCGAGGAGGCCAGCCGATCGGGGCTGCTGTGACCTCGGTTGTAGAAGGGAACCGGCCCGATGTGCCGCCGGCAGTCGGCGAGGGACCGGCTGCCGGCGGCTTGCCGCTCTTGCCATCCTTGGCCATCCGTTCCTTAACTCACCGCGTCCTTGCCCCCGTGCCTGGGACTGCCAGCAATTCCTTGAGCTCCCTGAGGCTCCCTGTTAACCGCACCGGCGATCTTCCGCTCGTTCCACGTTCCAGTTGTCCCTGCTGCGCGACTCCCTGTCGCGCCCGGGTCGTCCTTGCCCCGATCCTTGTCGCTTCCTGTCGATGTCAAGAGTACGCGGTCGGGCGTCTCGCAAACATGGGACCAGTCACACTCCGCGGTAGGGACAGTACGACAGGGGGTGTCGGATTCCACTTACGTCAGGCGCGGCGGGCGTGGACTCCCGCTTGCGGTCCCGGGCTCAAGCGGGACTAAGGCGTCGAGCCCAGATTTGAGCGGCTCCAATGGCGGACTCCGGATCCAGGCTGGTGGGCACCCCGTCGCGGATCAACTGGCGGCCCTGAACCCAGACCTGGCGGACCTGATGCCGCCCGGCCGCATAGACGAGCTGGGAGACCGGCTGATAGAGGGGCTGAGTGTTGGCATCCCGGAGGTCCACGGCCACAAGATCGGCGGACTTCCCGGCCTCGATGGATCCGATCTCCCGATCCAAGCCCAGTGCGCGCGCCCCGCTGAGGGTGGCCATGCGCAGGGCCGCAGCGGCCGGCAGGGCCGAGGCAGAC